>JASHOP010000051.1 GCA_030041075.1 Thermoplasmata archaeon
GGACCCCCGGCGGGCCGGCCGGCAGGGAGGTAGTCCGATGGCGTGGATGGTCGTGCGGGTCCGGGGTTCGATCCACGCGCGCGAGGAGATCGTCGACACGCTCCGATTCCTCCACCTGACGCGCCCCAACCACGTCACCGTCGTGCCCGAGGAGCCGTCGTTCCGGGGGATGCTGTCGAAGGTCCAGGGGTACGTCACGTGGGGCGAGGCGGACCCCCCGACGGTCGGGCTGCTCCTCGCCCAGCGCGGCGAGACGCCCGACGGGAAGCGGATCGCGACGGGCGACCGAGCCGGGGGTGGGCCCGCGACCGACCTCGACGCGCTCGCGAGGGCGGTCGCCGAGCGCGGGCTGCCGAGGGTGCCCGGGCTCAGCCCGCAGTTCCGCCTGCGCGCGCCGCACGGGGGCTGGCGGTCGACGAAGAAGCCGTACGCCCTCGGCGGGGCGCTCGGCTACCGTGGGCGGGCGGTCAACGACCTCGTCCGCCGGATGATGTAGAGGTACGATGCCGAGTCGCACGAGGAAGTTCCGCGGCCTCCGCAGCCACGGGCGCGGGATGAAGGCCGGACGGGGCGCCGGCAAGCAGGGGGGCCGCGGGAACGCCGGCCTCCACAAGTACAAGTTCAAATCGATGCTGATCTACGCCCCCGACCATTTCGGCCGCCACGGGTTCGGGCGGCCCCGCGCGGTGGTGGCGCGGCCGACCGCGGTGAACGTCGGCGAGCTCGACGCGCTCGTCCCGTTCCTGGAGGCGGCCGGCGCCCTCGCGCGGGACGGGGAGACGTTCGTCGCCGACCTCACGAAGTCGGGGATCGACCGGCTCCTGGGGGGCGGCGCACCGGTCCGGCCGTGGCGGGTGACGGTCGCCTACGCCTCGCGCCACGCCCGGGAGAAGGTGACGGTCGTCGCGGCCCCGGACCCGGCGGCGAAGCCCGTCCCAAAGACTATATAATTCGCCCGCCGGCTCCGCGGCGGTAGCGCATGCCGGACGAGGAGATCCCGCGCGACGCGCGCTGGGCGATCCCGCTCATCGTCCTCGGCGCGGTCGTCTTGGCGATCGTCTGGTTCTGGGACCGCCCGACGCCGCTCGGCCTCGGGCTCGTCTCGGTCGCGATCGCGGTCATCCTCGCCCTGATCTACCTCGGCCTCTCCTACAACGGACCGCACTCGAAGCTGTACGGCCTGAAGCCGGTCACGAGCCGGATGCCCGCGGTCTCCCAGCCGAAGGGCCACGTCCATTTCCGGACGAAGATGTCGTGGACGATCGGCGTCCTGCTCCTCTACTTCGTCCTCGCGAACATCTACCTGTTCGGCGTCGACCAGGCGACGATCGTCGACCTGTTCGCCAGCTACCGATCGATCCTCGCCGGGGCGCAGGGGACGCTCATGGACCTCGGGATCGGCCCGATCGTCACCGGGTCGATCATCATGCAGCTGTTCACCGGGGCGAAGATCATCAACCTCGACCTGACCGACGACCAGGACAAGGGGACCTACCAGGGGACCCAGAAGATCCTCGTCGTCGCGATGATCTTCGTCGAGGCGATCCCCCAGGTGTTCGGCTACATCTCGCCGTCGACCTCGGTCGTGGCGAGCCTCGGCGCGGCGTCCCCGGGGAACGGGCTGCTCCTCGCGAACGTGATCATCATCGCCCAGCTCGTCTTCGGAAGCTACCTCGTCTTCCTGATGGACGAGGTCGTCTCGAAGTGGGGGATCGGGAGCGGGATCTCGCTGTTCATCGCCGCCGGCGTCTCGCAGCAGATCATCCAGGGTACGCTCAACTGGATCCCCGAGACCCCCGGCTCGGCGATCTCCGCGACGAACCCGCCGAGCGGCACGATCCCGAAGACCCTCTGGTTCTTCAGCCACTACAGCGCGTCGCAGATGGCGAGCGGAGGCTGGGAGCAGGTGCTGCTGCGGCAGCCGAACCCCGTGGTCGCGCTCGTCGGGACCGCGGCGATCTTCTTCCTCGTCGCGTGGACCGAGTCGACGCGGATCGAGCTGCCGCTCTCGCACGCCGAGGCCCGGGGCGCCCGCGGCCGCTACCCGCTGCGTCTCATCTACGCCTCGAACATCCCCGTCATCCTGATGAGCGCGCTCCTCGCGAACGTCTCGATCGTCACGATCCTCCTCTGGTCGAACCCCGCGCTCTCGACGTTCCCGCTGCTCGGGCACAACTGGCTCGTCGGATCGTACCCGGCGAGCGCCGCGGCGGCCCAGGCGATGGGGGTGAGCCAGACCCAGCCTCTGACGGGAGGGGCGTACTACCTGTCGACGCCGAACGGGCTCGAGTCGTGGCTCCTGCCGATCCTGAACTACGGCACGTACGGCGGGTTCCTGTACGGCCACCAGTGGTGGCAGGGCCTGATCCACGTCGCCGTCTACTTCGGCGCGATGGTCGGCGGGTCGATCCTGTTCGCGAAGTTCTGGATCTCGACGACGAACATGGGCCCCGAGGCGGTCGCCCGGCAGATCGAGGCGACGGGGATGCAGATCCCCGGGTTCCGTAGAGAGCCCCGGGTGCTGCGCCGGGTCCTCGAGCGCTACATCCCGGTGATCACGGTGATCTCGGGCGCGTCGGTCGGCGCTCTCGCGGCCAGCGCCGACCTGATCGGGACCCTGGGCAACGCGAGCGGCACCGGCGTGCTCCTCACGGTCGGGATCATCATCAACCTCTACGACGCGATGGGACGCGAGCAGCTGATGGAGATGAACCCGCTCCTCCGGCGGTTCCTCGGAGGCGAGGGCTGATGGCGGGCGACCAGACCCCGCTGAGGTCGGTGCTCGACGACGCGGGGCCGGCCGAGCCGTCGGCCCCCCTCGCCTCGACGCCGGTCGACGAGCCGGACGAGGACGACGACGACGATTCGCCGGCGCCGGTCGAGCCGCGGCCCCGTCCGCCGGCCCCGACGTTCCGGGTCTCGACGATGATCTACGTCTTCCTGGGGCTCCTGGGCCTCTGGATGATCCTCGACACCCAGCTGCGCAACTCGTTCGCCGACTCGCTCGGCTACTCGGGCAACCCGCACGGGCCGCTCTACCTCGCGATCGGGTTCGGATCGAACTATCTCCTCGCCACGATGGCCGTCGCGGGCGCGATCGAGATGCTCATCACCGCGTTCGCCTACAACTACACCACCGACTGGGTGAAGGCCGCGAAGGTCCAGAAGTGGAGCGCGGCGTTCCGCAAGGTGCAGATGGCCGCGATCCGCTCCGGCAAGAAGGACCGGATCGAGGCGCTGAAGCCGCACCAGCAGCGGCTCGCCCGGCTCTCGGGCGAGGTGTCGATCGCCCAGTTCAAGGGGATGGCGATCACCTACTTCCTGCTCATCCTGATCTACACGTGGGTCGGGATCGTGATCGCCGGCGCCTCGGCGGCGGCGCAGACGATCTCGCTCCGCGGCGCCGCGATCCACCTGATGCAGCACGTCGGGAGCCTGCCGGTCCCCTGGTGGTTCGTGATCTTCAGCCTCTACACGATCCCGTTCTCGCTGGTGTTCCGGCGCCTCCTGAAGCACGTCTGGATCCGCCGGTACGCCGCGCGGCACCCCGTACCCGCCGGGCCCTCGACCGGGGCGGTCGGGGGTCCGGCGTGATCCACCGGGTGGTCGCGATCGGCGGCCGCCCGGGAAGCGGGAAGTCGACGGCCGGCCGCCGCGTCGCCGGGTCGCTCGGCCTCGACTACCGCTCCGCGGGCGAGGTGTTCCGCGCGGAGGCGGCGCGCCGGGGGCTCGACCTGGACGCGTTCGGCCTCTACGCCTCGGCCCACCCCGAGGTCGACCGCGCGCTCGACGGGGCGATGCAGGAGCTCGCCCGGCCGGGGGTCGTCCTGGACGGGCGGATCCAGGGGGTCCTCTGCCGCCGTCGGGGGGTCGCCGTGCACGCCGTCGAGATCACGGCGTCGGAGGAGGAGCGGGTCCGCCGGGTCGCGGCGCGCGACGGGGAGAGCGTCGACGCCGCGCGGGCGCATCTCCGCGCCCGGGAGGCGAGCGAGCGGGACCGGTACCGGAGGTTCTACGGGATCGACCTCGACCGGACCGACGCCGACCTGACGGTCGACTCCACCCACGCGCGCCCGGACGAGGTCGCCGCGACGATCGTCGCGTTCGTGCGGGCGCACGACCGGGAAGCGCCGCCGTGACCGACGGATCGGCCGACGACCCGGTCCGCGCTCGCCTCGCCACGGGCGCGTTCGTGCTGGTCGACAAGCCGCGGGGCCCGTCGTCCCACCAGGTGACGGCCTGGGCGCGCAACCTGATCGGGGTCGAGACCGCCGGCCACGCGGGGACGCTCGACCCGAACGTCTCGGGGGTCCTCTGGATCGGGGTCGGCCCCGCGCTGAAGCTCATCCCGCTCGTCCTCGAGTTCCCGAAGCGCTACGTCGGCGCGGTGACGTTCCACGCCCGCGTCGGCGCCCGGGACCTGGAGCGGCTCCTCGCGGAGTTCACCGGCCCGATCTACCAGACCCCGCCCGTCCGGTCGGCGGTCAAGCGGGAGCGCCGGATCCGGACGGTCCACCGGCTGAACCGGGTGGAGGCCGACGGGACCCGGGTCCTCCTCGACCTGGTCGTCGAGTCGGGGACGTACGTCCGGACCCTCGCCGTCGACCTCGGCGAGGCGCTCGGCGTCGGCGCCCACCTCGAGGAGCTCCGCCGGGTCGCCACCGGCCCGTTCGACGAGCGCGCGGCGGTCCCCCTGACCGCGCTCGCCGACGCCGAGTCGAGCTACCGCGCCGGCGACCCCGCTCCGCTCCTCGGCCTCCTCCACCCGATCGACGAGGTCTGGCGGGAGTTCCCCGTCGTGGTGCTCAAGGACGGCGCCGCGAGCGCCGTCGCGCACGGCGCGGGCCTCGCGAAGGGCGGGATCGCCTCGGTCTCACGACCGTTCGCCCGCGGCGCGCACGTCGCCCTGGTCGCGCGCTCGGGCGAGCTCATCGCGACCGGCGTCGCGGCGTTCGCCTCGGACGAGACCGGCCCGGTGAGGCACGGCTGGGTGGTCACGGGGACCCGCGTCTTCGCGGACCCCGAGCGGTTCCCCGCGATGTGGAACCGGGCGCCGGGCCGCGCCGGGTCCCCCGCGGCCCGCGGCGCCGGTTAGATTTATTTGTCGAACCCGCTCGAGCCGGGCGTGTCGACCGGCGGGACCGCCCGCCCGGACGCGGGGGTCCGCCTGTTCGGCGGGCTCGGCCGCTGGATCGTTCGGCACCCGCTCTACCCGATCGTCTTCTGGGTCGTCCTGCTCGTCGTCGCCGTGCCGTTCCTGGCGCGGCTCGACTCGGTCACCACCAACTCGGCCGACACCGCCCCGTCGTCGTCGCCGAGCGCGCTCGCGGAAGAGCGCCTCGCCGAGCTGTTCCCCAACGATACGTCCGCTTCGTCGACGATCGTCCTCCTCTACGGCGCCGGCCCCACGGTCAGCCTGACCGACCGTCCGGCGCAGTCGCTCGTCCAGAACGTGACGGCGAACCTGAGCCACGACGCCCGGCTCGACTACGTCGCCTCGGTCTCGGACATCTACACCGCCTACTCGGCGTACCTCGCCGGCGAGGCCGACCTGGCGACCGCGGCGATCGGTACGGCGCTCGCGGAGAGCCCGCCGCTGCCGGTGGCGGTGAACGACACCGCGGACCTCCTCTGGGGGATACCCGCGGCGTTCCTCGTCCACTGGGAGGCGTTCGAGGCGGGCAACGCGACCGCCCCGTGGCGGGCGAACTACCCCGCGTACGAGGCGACCGAGGCGGGGCTCGCCAACGCCACCGGCCGGAGCGTCCTCGCGGACTTCTACGCCGGGTACGGTGCGTCGGACGCAGGGTTCAACGGATCGGCCGACTGCGCGAACCGGTCGGTGCCGTCCGGGGTCGCGGCCTGCCTCGACGCCGTGGTCCGCGCGGAGGTCGCGCCGGGCCTCCCGTCCCTCGGCCTGCCCGTTCCGGAAGCGGACGTGGCCCCGCTCGTCCTCGCGGGCCTGGGGGTCGCGAACTACTCGAACGAATCCTCCGTCGTCGGGGTCGCCAGCGTCGCGGTCGCGGCCGCCTCGGGGCTTCCCGCCTCGTGGATCGACTCGGTCTGGACCGCGTTCCCCGCTGCCGCGCCCGACGCGGCCCGGGTGCGGGCGTTCGCCGACGCGACGGTCAACGCCTCGACGCTCGCGTCGGAGCCGCTGCCGGTCCCGGCGTCGATCCGCTACGCGTACGTGAACGCCGCGGGGACGGCGAGCCTCGTGGAGGTGGCGTTCTCGGTCGCGGACGACTACCGCACCGCCGCCGGCGTCGACCCCGTCGACGTGGACCTCGGGGTGATCGCCGACGACACCGCCGCGGTGGTCGCGGCGTCGGACCCGTCCGGCACGATCGCGTGGGGCCAGACCGGGCCGGCGGCGCTCGACGAGCTCACCCAGGAGGCGACGAACGCGTCGCTCGCCCTCGTCCTCCCGATCACCGTCGGGCTGCTCCTCGGCATCTCGATGATCTACTTCCGCTCCCCGCTCACGCCGCTGGTCACGTTCGCGGGGCTCGGGATCGCGCTGATCCTCGGGCTCGGCGGCACGGTCCTCATCGGCACGCTGATCACGCACGTCGACTCGTCGTCGCTCGCCCTCGAGGAAGTGTTCGTCCTCGGGGTCGGGACGGACTACTCGATCTTCCTGGTCGCCCGGTACCGGGAGGAGCTCGCGGCGGGGCGGTCGTCCGACGACGCCGTCGTCGCCTCGCTCACGTGGGCCGGCCAGTCGGTGGCGACGAGCGGCTCGACGGCGATCATCGTCACGCTCGCGCTCGCGTTCTCGGGGATCGCCCTCCTCGCCGAGTGGGGGATGGTCCTCTCCCTCGCGATCCTGATCACGATGCTCTTGTCGCTGACGTTCGTGCCGGCCGCGCTCAAGCTCCTCGGCCCGAGGATCTTCTGGCCGCGGACCGGGGCGCGGTTCCGCCGGCACGCGGCGGCGGCGAACGCGCGGGTGCGGGAGGGCCGGACCTACTTCTACCGCGCGGCCCGCCGGACCCAGGCGAGGCCGCTCGCCGTGGTGGCGATCCTGCTCGCGGTCTCCGTACCGCTGGTCGCGGTGGCGCTCAGCGTGCCGGTGTCGTACGACTTCTACGGCCAGCTCCCGAGCGGCCAACCCGCCACCGACGGCCTCGCGGAGCTCGACCAGCAGTTCGGCTCCGGCTACGCCGTCCCGTCGTTCGCGCTCGTCACGTTCGCGGGACCGCTCGTCCTCGACAACGTGTCGAACGCGACCGAGTTCGTCGACCTCGAGAACCTGACCGCGATCGCCGCGAACACCTCGGGGATCCAGTCCGTCCTCTCCCCGGTCGGCCCGTACGGCGCGCCGGTCGTCCAGTGGCTCGGGCTCTCGCGGGCGCAGCCCGGGACGCGGGCGAACCTCCTCGGGCTGCTCGCGTCGTACGTCGGGACCGACGGCCGGACGATCCTCCTCACCCTGCAGACCAACGACACCGGCCTCTCCGCCGGCGCGGTGAACGCCGTCGAGTCGGTCGCGGGGGCGTTCGGCAGCTACCAGGCCGGGCATCCGGAAGTGGTCGCGCTGGCGTACGGCGGCGGGGCGCCCGTGATCCGCGACCTCGCGGCCGAAACGACGTTCGCGACCGAGGTGATGCTGGTCGCGGTGACGGTCGGTCTGATCGGCGTCCTGGTCGCGGTGCTCCGTTCGTGGTTCATCGCGCTGATGGCGGTCGGGACGATCGGGCTGTCGATCGGCTGGGCGTGGGCCGTGACCGACCTCCTGTTCCAGGACCTCCTCGGGTTCCCCCTGTTCTTCTACGTGCGGACGATCCTCGTCGTGCTCGTCCTCGGCCTCGGAATCGACTACAACATCTTCCTGTTGACGCGCGTCCGCGAAGAAAGGGTCCGGGGGCGGACCGCGGGCTCGGCGGTCTACGAGGCGCTCGGGCGGACGGGGGGGATCATCACCGCGGCGGCCGTGATCCTCGCGTGCGCGTTCGCCTCCCTGACGGCCGGGGAGTTCACGCTGATCCGCGCGATCGGGTTCGCCGTCGCGACCGCGGTCCTCCTGGACGCGATGGTCGTGCGGACCTACCTCGTGCCCGCGTCGCTCCAGCTCCTCGGCGATCGGGCGTGGAGCCTCACCGGCCGGCGGACGCCACCGGCCCCGCCGCCGGCGGCGACGTCCGCCCCGGACCCCGATCGCTGACCTCGGGGTGCAGCGCCGCTCACCCGGAGAGGAACCGCGCCCGCGCTCGGGCCACGTGAGGGTCCGGGGACGAGGAGTCGACGACCTCGGCGACCTTCCCGTCCCGGTCGATCAGGAACGAGACCCGGCGGGCGGAGCCGCGGGGGCCCAGGACGCCGTACGCCGAGGCGACCGCCTTCTTCGAGTCCGCGATCAGCGGGAACGCGAGCCCGTACTTGCGGGCGAAGGCGAGCTGCGCGGGGCAGTCGTCGACGCTGACCCCGACCACCCGGACCCCGCGCTGCGCGAACTCGGGAAGGTGCTGCTGGAACCCTTTCGACTCGATCGTGCAGCCGGGCGTGTCCGCCTTCGGGTAGAAGTAGAGGACGACGGGCGATCCCCGGAGCGACGAGAGGCGGAACGGCGCTCCGTCCTGGTTCGGTGCCTCGAAATCGGGCGCAGCTTCTCCGACGGCGATCATCGGGCCCCCACGGGAACGGGCGTATTTGACCCGGACCGGGTCCCCTAGGCCGTCGAGACCGTCACGAGGGTCTCGGTCGCCTTGATCCCGGGGATCTTGCGGATCCGGTGTACGACGACGTCCAGCGCCTGGTTGATCTGGGGCGCCTCGACCTTGACGATCAGGTCGAACGGGCCCGTGACGGCCTGGACGTCGGTGACGATCGGCACCGCCCGGATCCGCCGCAGCACCTCGTCGAGACGGCCGACCTCGGTCTCCACGAGCAGGAACAGCGTTTCCATCGAGCCGGCTCCGCTCCCGAACCAGCGCGGCCCCTCTTCAACCTAGTGTAGGGCCCACGCCCAGACGCCGCGCGCGTCCGGGGAGGCCCGTCGCCGACCGGGTCGTGGCGCGGACGCACCGGGGCCCGGAGCCGCGCCGACGATCCGGCGCCGGGCGTCCTCCGCTCGATGCCGCGTCGCCTCGTCGTCCGCGCTCCGCGCGGGCGGTGCACCGGCCGCGGAGCTTCGCCTCCGCCGGTCGCCGGGAGACCGCGCGGAAGGTGAGGCCGAACCGTCCGCCACGCCGCTCGAGACCGCGGGGCACGAACGCTCCTACGGACCCGAGCCGGCGCTGGGCCGGCCGCCTACCAGATGACGACGCGTCGCCGGGGGTCCTGGCGCATCGGCGATCCGGGGGGGACGTCGAACGCCCGCCAGAACTCCTCGAGGTTCGCGAGCGCGCCGTTCACGCGGAACCGTCCGGGGGAGTGCGGATCGACCGACACGCGCCGTCGCTGCTCCCCGTCGCGGACGAGACCGCGCCAGATCTGGCCGTACGACAGGAAGAATCGCTGCTCGGGCGTGAACCCGTCGATCGTCGCGCGCCGGGTCCGCCCGTCGGCCAGGCGCCGCTCCAGCGCCTCGTGGGCCAGGCTGACCCCCCCGAGGTCGGCGATGTTCTCGCCCGCGGTCAGCGCGCCGTTGAGGCGGACGCCGGGCAGCGGCTCGAAGCGGGAGTACTGCGCGACGATGCGCTTTGCCCGTCTCCGGAACTCCCGCGCATCGGCCGGGCTCCACCAGTCGCGCAGGTTGCCGTCCGCGTCGAACTTCCGCCCCTGGTCGTCGTACCCGTGGGTGATCTCGTGACCGATGACGACGCCGATCCCGCCGAGGTTGACCGCGTCGTCCATCGTCGGGTCGAAGAACGGCGGCTGGAGGATCCCCGCCGGAAAGAAGATCTGGTTCTGGGTCGGCACGAAGTGGGCGTTGACCGTCGGCGGGGTCATGTGCCACTCGTCGCGATCGACCTTCCGCCCGATCCTCGCGATCCGCCGGTCGACCTCGAACGACCGGGCGCGGCGGACGTTCCCGAAGTGGTCCCGGGGCGAGATCCGCACGCGTCCGTAACTCCGGTAGCGGGTCGGGTGGCCGATCTTGACGACGAACCGGTCGAACTTCGCGACCGCCCGCGCCCGGGTCCGCGCTGTCATCCACGGGACCCGCTCGAGCCGGGCCCGGAACACCGCCCGGATATCTTCGACCAGGTCGAGCATCCGCACCCGGGCCCCGGGGGGGAAATGACGCTGGACGTAGAGCCGGCCCAGCGCCTCGCCGAGGAGCCCGTCGACCAGCGTCGCCGCGCGCTTCCACGCCGGCTCGGGCTCCCGCTGGCCCAGGAGCCGTCGGTGGAAGAACGCGAAGTTCTCCCGCTCGAACCGTGGGTCGAGATGCGGTGCGCTGTCGTGCAGGAGCCGCCAGAGGAGGTAGGTCTTCCAAGTCCCGAGAGGGACCGTCCCGAGCGCGCGGTCGAGGGCGGCGAAGAACTCCGGTTGCCCGACGACGACGTAGGGGGGATTTCGCGCCCCGAGCCGTCGGAGATACGTCCTCCAGGCGAGTCGGGGGTAGCGCCGGGCGAGCTCGCGGCACGAGAAGCGGTGGTAGTTCCGGTCGGGGTCGCGGAGGTCGGCCCGGGGGCGGGACGCGCGAGCGAGCCGGGTCTCGACCGACAGGACCGCCCGCGCCGACGTCCGGGCCTCCGCCGCGGCGAGGCCGGCGAGGCGGAAGATCCTCTCGACATGGAGCCGGTACTGCCTCCGCAGGTCGGCGAACTGGTCGAGAAGGTAGTAGTCCCGGTCGGGGAGGGCGACGCCCCCCTGCTCGACGTAGAGGGCGTAGACGGAGCTGTGTCTCTCATCCGGGGCGACCTCGGTGGAGAACAGCCCGCCGGTCCCCTGGCGGTGGAACCGGGCGACCAACTCGAGGAGCGACTCGACCGACCGAACCTGCTCGATCCGTTGTCGGTCGTCTTCCAGGGGACGGATCCCCCGTTGCTTCCTCCGGCGCGAGTCGACGGCGGCGGCGAACAGGGCTCCGGCCTTGCGACGCGACGGGTCCGAGGAGCCGCTCGCCGATCTCGACGCGGTGCGAAGGATGCCCCGCACGAGTCGAAAGTTCCGCTCCCGGAGCTCGTCGAAGCCTCCCCAGCGGGTCTTGTCCGGGGGGATCGGGTGGGTATCGATCCAGCGGCCGGCGGCGAATCGGTAGAAGTCGTCCTTCGGATCGGTCGATCGATCCAGGTACTCGACGGAGAACCGTGGGACCCCCGACGGCGCGCGGGAACCGGCGGCAGGCGACGCTCGGGCCGAGCGGCCGCGCGGCGCAGGGTGCGGGACACGCCTCAGGGGACCCGGCCTCCTCCAGCGGGGCAGGAACCCGGGGATTAAGACGGGCCGGGGCGGTTCCCTCGGCCGCGTCGCGTAGCCCGGTCGCGGGGCGGTATCCGGGACCGGGCGCGTCCGACGCGCCGGGTCCTGGCCCTCCGGGGAGCGAACGGTGAGGGCGTCGGCGTCGTGTCGGGGTGAGGCGTCGAACTCGAGGGTACCGTGACGTTCCCCAAAGGGTTAAGCGGCGGCGTTCGCCGCACCACCGATCATGAACCTCACCCTCGAGGACACGCTCTCGGGTGGGTGGCGGACGGTCCGGCCCGGCCCGTCCGGCTCCGTGGCCCTGTACGTATGCGGCCCCACGGTCTACGACCGGGCGCACGTGGGTCACGCCCGGACCTACCTCTACTTCGACGTCGCGCGACGCTTGCTCGAATCGGAGGGGTTCCCGGTCCGCCACGTGATGAATGTGACGGACGTGGAGGACAAGATCGACCAGCGCGCCGCCGTCCTCGGCGTGACCTCCCGGGCGCTGGCGCGACGCGAGGAGAGGGGGTTCTTCCGGGACCTCGGGGCGCTCGGGGTCCGGACCCCGCCGTTCCGCCCTCGCGCGAGCGCGTTCATCCCCGACATGATCCGCATCGCTCGGGCCCTGGAGAGGACCGGCCTCGTGCGCCGGAGTGGCGACGAGTGGATCTACGATCCCCCGGAGCGGCCCCCGGGACAGAACTTCCCCACGGGGGCGCAGCTTGCCCGGCACGCCGTACCCGAGCCCGGCCACCCGTTCCCCACCCTGGGGGGTGGGGACCGGTCGTTCCTGGTCTGGAAGCTCCAGCCGGGCGCTCGGCCGTCGTGGCCGAGCCCATGGGGTCGAGGCGTGCCGGGCTGGCATCTCGAGTGCTTCGCCATGGCGACGCGGCTGCTCGGCGTCCCCGTCGACCTCCACGGCGGGGCACGGGACCTGATCTATCCCCACCATTACGCGGAGAACGAGATCGGGTTCGCGCTCTGCCGATCCCGATTCTCCCGTTCGTTCCTCCATACCGGATTCGTTCTCCAGAACGGCGCCAAGATGGCGAAGTCGAGCGGCAACCTGGTCCCCCTGCGGGCAGTGCTCGCGGCGGTGGGGGCGGGCGCTCTCCGCTGGTACCTCCTCAGGCCGCACCACTCCGAGCGGCTCGAGTGGAGCGAGCGCGACCTCGCTCGGACCCGCGACGAGTACGCGGGCGTGCGACGCGCCGTCCGAGACTGGCTCGCCCCCGGCGCCGGCGGGCGACGGGGCGCCGCGCGAGCCGAGGCGCTTGCCGAGGCGGTCCGACGCGACCTCGCGCGTGGGTTGCGGACGGACCACGCCGTGGCCCGGCTCGTCCGGTTCGCCGCGGAGCTCGGCCGGGAGAGCTCGGGGCGGATCGCCTCGGGGGAGCGCGCGCGGGCGCGTCTCGCGGTGCGCTCGATCGAGCGTCGAACCGGGATACCGCTGCTCTAAACCCAGCGTCCGAATCTATTGCGCATGGACGCCGGAGCGTCTCGTTGGGTGGCCACCAGTACGGGCGACCCTGGTGGCTGACGTTTCTGAAGCACCCCGGGATGGAGGCGACGAACAACCGAGGGGAGCGCGGGCTGCGGGAAGCGATCGTCTTTCGGAAGATCATCGGGACGTTGAGGAACGGGAAGGGAGCGGAGGCGCTCGCTCGAATCCTGAGCGTCCCGGGGACCTGGAAGCTACGCGGGGAGAATCTCTCGACGAACCTCTACGCCGCGCTCAGTGGATCGAGAGCCCCGCCAGGGGCTGAACACGTACCGGGCGCGAATTACAGTAGGCGGCGAGGACACCAAGATGCCCATGGCCATGTAAGCCGACGAGAACGGAGGCGACTCCTCCTCACCCACTGGCTCGCTCTTGCGGCGGGCGGAAGGAACATAACCGTACCACCGTTCGAACCGAATCACTGCGCGAGGGAAACAGCGCTACGCGCTCCTAGGGGGGCTCCCGTGTCACGATCACGCTGAGCCCGTTCCCCCCGCCCATGCAGAGGGTGGCGAGTCCCCGCGCCCCTTCCGACCGGATCAGCTCGTGGAGGAGGGTCACGACGATCCTCGCGCCGCTCGCGCCGATCGGATGGCCGAGCGCGATCGCGCCCCCGTGAACGTTGAACTGCGCGTCGGAGAACCCGAACGCCCGCTGGACGGCGATCGACGCGGAGGCGTACGCCTCGTTGTGCTCCACGCGGTCGAAGTCTGCGGGCTTGAGCCCGGTCTTCTCGAGGTGCTGGCGCACCGTCGGGATCGGGGCCTCCATCACGTCGCTCGGATGGACCCCGCTCTCACTCACCGAGTGGATCCACCCGAGCGGCTCCGCCCGGCGGCGCCGCACGTCCTCCTCGCTGGCGAGGACGAGCGCGGCCGCGCCGTCCGAGAGCTTCGACGAATTGCCCGCGGTGAGGACCCCGTCGGCGGCGAACGCCGGCTTGAGGTGCGCGAGCTTCTCGAGCGTGGTGTCCGCGCGGGGCGCCTCGTCGTGGTCGAGGCCGGGCGCGCCGACCGCGGGGTCGGCCGGTACCGCCACGAGCTCCGGGGCGAACGTTCCGCCCGCTACGGCCGCCGACGCGAGGAGATGGCTACGCAGGCCGAACCGGTCGACCTCCGCCCGGTCGAGCTTCAGCTTCCGGGCGATCCGCTCGCCCGTGAGGCCCATGATCTCGTGCTCGCCGTAGGCGTCGATGAGCGAGTCCCGCTGCATCGCGTCGTCGAGCGTGTGGGGTCCCGGCGGACTCCCCCAGCGCATCGATCCCGGGACCAGGTACGGTGCGTTCGACATGCTCTCCATGCCTCCGACGAGCACCCGGTGGCGCTCGCCGGCCCGGATCGCGTAGAACCCCAGGAGGATCGATTTCATCCCGGAGCCGCAGACCATGTTGACGGTCGCGGCCCCCGCCGAGTCCGGGACCCCTGCGCCCCGGAGGACCTGCCGCGCGGGGTTCTGGCCCACCCCCGCCTGGATCGCCTCGCCGTAGAGGACCTCCTCGATCCCGTCGGGGGCGAGCCCGGCGCGGGCGATCGCCGCGCGGGCCGCTATCGTGCCGAGCGCCGGCGCGCGCTGGGCCCGGAGCGAGCCGCCGTAGCGCCCGATCGGGGTCCGGACCGCCGAGAGGATGGCGACGCGAGGTCGCTCGGAGGCCACCACGGTCGCGTCGAACCCCCGCTCGGAATAAGAGGTAGCTCACCCGAAGGCGCTCGCACGCGCGACCCGGCAGCTCAGTCCTCTTCCACCCGCGGCGCGAGCAGGTAGCGGCCCTCGCCGCGGCCCGCGCCCATCGCGAACTCGATCTTGAGGGGGTACTCGTTACCCACGTGGAGCGTCGCGTCCTCGGAGGCGATCGACTTCACCATCGCCGAGAAGAAGTCGAGCGGGTACATGCTCTTCACCGGCTCCTTGACCTCGAGCTTCGTCAGCGACTCCTTCGGGAGGCGCAGGTCGAGCCGGTCGGTGTCCCCCTCCGAGTGCATCGTGAACGCCTCGGGCTCGAGCGTGAGGGTCACGTGGTCCGTGAAGCTCTCGCTGCCACGGATCCCCTGGCGCATGTCCTCGGTCTTCAGGGTCACGCTCGCGGGAGGGCTCACGTTCGGCACCTTCGGGTCGGTGATGCTCGCCGGATCGACGACCGCCATCTGCCGGGTGAGCCGCCCCACCGCCGCGACGAGCCGGTTCTTCCCGTCGAACTGGAGGTCGATGACGTCCCCCGGCTTCGACAGCCGGAGCACCTCCTTGAGCTTCTCCACGTCGACGCCGATCTCCGTGAGTTCCCCGGTGAACTCCTCGAAGACGCCCTTCTCGAGCTTCAGGACGAGCATCGCGACGTGCGACGGGTCGACGGCCTTCGCCTCGAGGCCGTCCTTCGAGACCGTGAGTTTCACCTCGCTCACGAGAGTGGAGACGACTTCCACGACCTCCCGGAGCGTCTCCATCTTGAGCCGAAGTTTGAACATCGGAGTGCCTCGGAGCGCCGCACATCGGTCCCTCTAAAAAGGTTGGTGGCTTATCGCCGAGGGCGAAAGCGGTTTTCCCACCGGGAGCGATCGCCCGGCGCGTGACCGACCTCGCGTACCTCGCCGGGATCGCGGACGCGTACGTGACGACGTTCCGCGCGCGCGTCGTCGCCCTCCCTCCCGGCGGCGTCGTCCTCGACCGCACGTACTTCTACCCCACGGGCGGCGGTCAGCCGAGCGACCGGGGGTCCCTCCGCTGGGCCGGCGGGGGACACGCCGAGGTGGTCGACGTGACGAAGTCCGGGCCGTCGGTGATCCATCGCCTCAAGGGACCCCCGGCCGGGCTCCCCCGGCTCGCGGTGGGCACCGAGGTCGACGCGTCGATCGACTGGCCCCGGCGCCACATGCACATGCGCCTGCACAGCGCCCAGCACCTGCTCAGCGCCCGCGTCTTCGCGCGCACGGGCCGTAGGACCCGCAAGGCGAGCTTCTCGGGCGACCGAGCCTACCTCGACCTGGACGGTCCGATCCCCGCCGAGCTCCTGCCAACGTTAGCCCAGGACATGACCTCCGCGGAGGACCCGCCCCACCCGGTCGCGATCCGCTACGTCCCCCGCGGCGACTGGGACCGCCATCCCGCGTCGGAACGGTCCGGCCTCGTGCCGTTGCCGGCGCAGGTCGACCCGGTCCGGGTCGTCGAGATCGACGGGCTCGACGTCTGTCCCTGCGGCGGGACCCACGTCCGGTCGACCGCCGAGCTGGGCCGGGTGACGCTGCTGCCCCCGACGCCGCTCCCGGACGGCGCGTCGCGCCTCGCGTTCACCCTAGAGCCGGGGGCGGAGTCCGATCAGCCCGCGTGAGCCCGTAGACGTGGACGTCGTGCCAGCGGCCGTGATGGAACAGCGCGGAGCGCAGCGTCCCCTCCCGACGGAACCCGAGGCGCTCCAGGAGCCGGTACGACGGGACGTTCCCCACGTCGCACACCGCCCCCACGCGCTCGACGGTCGTGGTGCGGAACAGGTGGTCGGCGACGAGCCCGACCGACTCGCTCCCCGCGCCGTGTCCGCGAGCGCCCCGGACGCCCAGGACGTACCAGACATCGACGTACTCGAGGACCGGATGGGCGCGGTAGAAGCCGACGACCCCGACCAGGTCCCGCTCCGCGCGACGCTCGACCGCGAACCGTGGGGCGAGCGAGGCCGGGTCGCCGTCCGCCTGCTCCAGCGAGGCGACGAACGCCGCGTACGACTCGCTCGCGTACCGGTCGAACGGCGCGACGAGCTCGGGGTCCTGGTACCAGTCGTACAGGACCGGATAGTCGGCGGGGGAGACCGGCCGCAGCCGGACGGTCGATCCCTCGAGGACGACCATGCCCCGCTCAGGTCGCCGACTTCGCGCGCCGGCCGCCCCCCGACCGCCCCGCCCCGTCGGAGGGGCCCGGGGGAGGGGAGCCGTCGGACGGTCCGGCCGACGCCTCGGACCCGCCGCCCTCCTGGCGGTACTCGAGCGCCTTGCGGTGGCCCGTCGGGGTCAGCGAGTAGACGTGCTTCGGCTCCGAGAATCCGACGACGTACTGGGTCCGGAGATAGATCATCCGCGTCATCTCGAGCGACCGTAGGGTCGCCTTGAGGACCGCCTGGTCCTCCTCCCCGAAGCGACGGAAGATCCCGAACTCGGTCGTCCACTGCGACGCCTCGAACCGCACCTGCTGGCCCCGGTGCTCCAGGAGGTGGAGCAGGAGGACCTTCTCGAGACGGCTCACGTCGCTCTCCGCCATGGGGACGGGACCCGCTCAGGAGATCGTCGTGATCTCGTAGCTCACGTTGAGCCCTTTCAGTTTCTCGTGCATCTTGGTGGTCATCTGGATCACTTCCTCGATCCGGGTGGGTTCCTTCCACTTGAACACGAAGTCGTGCAGCCCCATCGACTCCTCGAACCCGAGGGTCCGCATCGCCTCGAGCACCTTCACCGGGCTGGCTCCCTCGGAATGGAATGACATCCGGACGTAGGTTCGCATTCCAGCACGTCCACGAGAGTCGACAGGCAAGATTGACTGGTCCCGCGCATATATATCCTTCCGCGGCCGGTGTCGCGCCCGGCATGCCGGTCCCGGACGCGAGCCGCCCCTCGGTCGTCACCGGGGGAGCAGGCGCCATCGGGTCGGTCGTGGTGCGTGCCCTCCTCGGCCGGGGCCACGAGGTCCGGGTCATCGACAACCTGTCCGGGGGCCGACGCGAGCGCCTACCATCGGGACCCGGCGCCCCGCGCCTAGCGCTCACGGTCGCGGACCTCCGGGAGCCGTCGGCATGGGCCGAGGCGTTCCGGGGCGCGGGCGAGGTCTGGCACCTGGCGGCCAACCCGGACATCCGCCTCGGCACGCGCGATCCGCGGATCGACCTCGACCACGGGACCGTCGCGACGTTCCACGTGCTCGAGGCCGCGCGCCGGTTCGACGTCCCCCGGATCCTCTACGCCTCGTCGAGCGTCGTCTACGGCCTCCCGGACGTGTTCCCGACCCCCGAAAGCTACGGCCCTCTCCTCCCCCAGTCGCAGTACGGCGCCTCGAAGCTGGCGGCCGAGGGCCTCTGCTCCGCGTTCGCGCACTCCTACGGGCTCCGGGCGTTCGTGTTCCGGTTCTCCAACATCATCGGTCCGGGGATGAACCACGGCGTGATCTTCGATTTCGTCGCGAAGCTCCGCGGCGACCCGAGCCGGCTCGAGGTCCTGGGCGACGGCCGGCAGGCGAAGAGCTACGTCTGGGTCGACGACTGCGTCGCGGCGATGCTCCTCGCCGGCGACCGGGCCGACGCGCCCGTGAACCTCTACAACATCGGCAACGACGACCGGACGTCGGTCCGGGAGATCGCCGAACGGGTCGTGCGCGCCCTCGGCGGCCGCGCCCGGGTCGAGTACACGGGCGGCGCGCGGGGCTGGGCGGGCGACATCCCGGTCCAGCTGCTCGCGACCGAGAGGATCCGCGGGCTCGGATGGGCGCCGAGCCTCACGTCGTCCCAGGCGGTCGACCGCGCGATCGAGGTCGTGATCGCCGAGACCCGGCGCTGACCCGGAACGGCCCCGGTGCGGACCGGGGCACCCCGAACGCGCCGTCCGGAACGGCGGACCGACGGGGAGGGCGGGCCGCTCAGTAGCCCCAGCCCGCGATCCGGTGCATGACGGAGGTCCGGGCCGGTTGCGACGAGATCCGGTCGCGCGCCGTCTCGACCGCCCGGATCGCCTCGTCCCGGATCGCCGCCCCCTCCGCCCCGTCGGCGGCGGGGACCGCGGGCTCCCGGGGGTCCCGGCTCGACACGCGGAAGACGCGGACCTCGCCGCGGGAGTCGGCGATCGCCTTGAGCCCGCCGCGGTACGTCGCGACCATCAGCCGGTCGAGCAGCGCCCGGCGCTCGGGCGACAGCTCCGCCTGCTCCGCCGGGAGGAGCCCGTCGGTCATCGCGTGGACGGCACGGTCCGCGGCCCCGGCGCCCGGCTCGAGGAGCGAGCGCGCCGTCGGGTCCCCGAAGGTCGCGTCCCCGAGCAGCCCGACGACCGTCCGGGGCACGTCGATCAGGCTCGCCCACCGGTCGTCGGTCGATCCGGGGGAGCCGACGCCCGGGCCCCGGACCCACAGCGGGACGCGCGTGAGCTGCTCGTCGACCCGGAACCGGTGGAGGAGGGTGTCGTTCTCCAGGAACGCCTGGCCGTGGTCGCTCGTCAGGACGAAGAGCGTGTCGTCCCACCGCCCGGTCCGCTTGAGGACGTCGACGATCCGGCGCACCCGCTCGTCGATCGCCTGGAACGTGCGGGCGTAGCGCGCGCGGGAGCGCGCGATGTCGGCGGCCGACGGGGTCCACCGGCCCTGGACCCAGGAGTACTCGCCCTGCACGTCGCGGACGTCGGCGAGCCACCGGCGGATCGACACGGGCTGGCCCGCGTCGACGAGATACGGCTCGTGGGTCTCGAGGAGGTTGATGAACGTGAACGCGGGCCGGTCGGGAGCGAGTCCCCGGAGCCAGCCCTCCAGGCGGGGCTCGATCCAGGGGGCGACCAGCGCCAGGTTCGAGACCGGCCGGCCCACCACCCGCGCCCCGGCCCGGTTGAGCCCGTCCCAGAGCGCCGTGTACCGGGAGAGCGTCGTGATCGTGATGTTCCAGAGCGGCGACGGGTCGGCCCGGTCCGCGGTACGCCCGAACGCCGCCGCGCCGGGTCCTCCCAGGTACGGGTTCGTGGGAGCGTCCAGCGCGAGGAACCGGAGGAAGAACTCCTTGTCCCCGCCCCAGGCGACCTCCTCGAACCCCCGCGTGAGACCGGCGGCGGGCTGAACGTACGGATTTGCGGAGTAGCTCGCGGTCGCGTACCCGGCGCGACCGAGGAAGCTCGCGAGCGTGTCGGGCTCGGGCGGGAGGGTCGTGCCCGCCTTGTAGTGCGCCCCGTGGTCCCACGGGTAGAGCCCGGTGAAGAGGCTCGCGTGGGACGGGATCGTCCAGCTGCCGGGGCTCACGGCCCCGGTGAAGTCGATCGATTCGCCGCGGAGCTCGCGAAGGAACGGCGTGAACCTTCCCCGAGCGACCTCCGTGGCGAACACGTCAGCTCGGGCGCAGTCCATCACGACCACGACCACGTCCGGGGGCCGGGCCGGCGTTCCGCTCATCGCGCGCGCTCCCCGCGGGAAGCCCGAGGCCCGGCGAACGGCGACCGTTCGGACCCACGTTCGCTCGCCATGGTCCCCCGAAGCGGGGCCGCGGACCCGCGACGGACCATTATAGGATTTGGGAGGTGGCGGCTCGGCCGCGGCATCTCGCCCGGGAGCCGGGCCGCGCGGACCGCCCCGCTGGCGCGGACGTGAACGGTGCCAGGCTACGGGTCCATGACCACCACCGGACCCCGACGCGATCCGCGTCGGGTCACCCGGGCGGGTCGTACGAGCCCGCGCGGTCGCGGGCCGCCGCCAGCTTCCGGACCAGCTCCCCCATACCGGGATTGGCGAAGTAGTGCCGCGCGATCGACTCCTCGAGCGGCCGGTCCTGGGCGACTGTCAGTCTCGGCTCGCGATCGACCAGGTCCCGGACCGTCGCCGGGAACGAGGCGATCGCCGCGACGACCATCGACTCGCTCGCGGCGACACCGGAAGCGGCCTGCGGGGTCACGACGGCGACCAGCCCGTGCGTGAGGTAGTCGACGACCTTGCCGCTGATCCCGCCCTCGACCTCGATCGGGGCGATGCCGATCTCGCTCGCGTAGAGCAGGTTGTCGAGATCCTCGACCGGCCCGAGCCCCACGACCCGGTCGTCCGGGGGCCGGAGCCGGTCCGAACCCGCCCCGACGAGGACGAGCCTCCATCGGCGGCGGGCGCCGTCGAGGGCCGGCACGAGTCGGGCCACGATGAAGTCGGCCGCGCGCTGGTTGGGCCGGTACCCGAGCGTGCCCACGAACACGATCACGACCTCGCCACCGGGAGCCAGGCGACGTCGCCAGTCCGCCACGCGCGGCGGATCCGGGGCCACCCTCCGGCGGGGCATCTCGCAGACCACGAGCTTCTCCGCGGCCACGCCGCGCTCGAGGAAGTCGTGGCGCAGCACGTCGGTCACGACCGCCACCGCATCGGACGCGCGGACCAGCCGCTGCTCGAGCGGGGCGCGCAGCACCCGCAGCTTGGCGCCGCCCTTCAGACCGATCCGCTCGACGTCGTTCGAGACCCGACCCGAGGCGTCCCAAGCATAGTACGCGAGGCCGACCCGCGCGATCCGGGCCCAGAGCAGGGGAAGCACCCCCGAGTAGGCATCGACGACCACCATCGCCCGGACCCGCTCGGGCCGGCCCTTGGACGTCTCGGCGAGGAAGAACCGGGCCTGGAGCCCGAGCAGCCGGAGGAAATCGGACGCGGTCCGGGCCACCGACGCGGGGCGATCCCATAGGTCGGCCCGGCCGCGGGGCCGAGGGGCCACGGTCGTCACGTCGGCCAATCTCGATAGGCCGGCGATGAACTCCCGCGCGTGGGTCGCGCCCCCGTGGAACGGATCCTCCACCGGCCGATTGTAGAAGACCGCGAGGCGGAACGGGGAAGGCCGCGCGGTCCCGGGCCCCTCGGGGCGGGGAGGAGGCGCGGCCGCCGGACCCCGGACCTCGGGACGGTCGGTCGATCCCGGCATGGCCCCGAACGGATCGACTCCCGAGCTCGACCCGGCCGCCGTCTACGGCTCCGGTCCGGCGGCCCGCCAGAAGTCGAGCGCGTCGCCGATGGTCCGCTCGAGGGGGTACTCCGCCCGGTGCCCGAGGACCCGAAGGCGGGTGACGTCGGCGCGGTTGTCGGATTCGTCGGTCGGCCGGAGCAGCGCGGGATCGACCGTGAACCGGAGCGGGGTCTTCGCCCGCTCCAGCAGGCGCTCGACGATCCATCGGACGGAGTAGCTCTCCCCGGCGCCGACGTTGATCGGCTGGTCCGGCTCCCCGGCCTCGAACACCCGCCACAGGGCGCGTACCGAGTCGCGGATGTCGGAGATGTCGCGGCGGGTGTCGAGGTTCCCGACCTTGATCTCCCCGCCCCCGGGGGTCCGCTCGACGCGGGCGGCCTGACGGGCGAAGTCGTTGAGGGCGTCCCCGGTCTTGCCCGGGCCGGTCGTCCCGAACAGGCGCGCGCGAACGATGCGCAGGCCGAAGTTGCGCGCGTACTGGAACGAGATCGTCTCTTGGCACGCCTTCGACACCCCGTACGGATTCGTCGCCCAGAGCGGCGCATCCTCGTTGATCGGCAGCCGCGCGGGGATCCCGTACGCCGAGGCGGAGGCGGTGAGGAGGATCCCTTCGGACGGGGGGTGCCGGCGGAGGGCCTCGTACAGATGGATCGTGCCGAGGACGTTCGTGTCGAACGTGGCGGCCGGGTCGTTCCAGGCGCGCTGGGCGTACGCCTGGGCCGCCAGGTGGAACACCGCGTTCGGGCGCGTCGCCTCGACGGTGCGGCGCACCGAGTCGGGGTCCCGGATGTTGAGCGGGATCCAGCGCACGCGACGGTCGGTCACGATCCGCGAGGTCAGCTCCGGTTCGGAGAGGTAGGTCGCGACGACGTCATGCCCCTTCTCCGCGGCATGGCTCGCCAGGTAGCGGCCGATGAACCCGGACCCGCCCGTGATGAGGATCTTCACGCTGGTCCCCGGCCCTCTGCGCGACCGAGCGCTCGCCCGCGGGCCGTGCTCCGGGCTCGTCTGGCGAGGCGAAAAGATAAGTTCGCCGGTCGAGCCGGACGCGGGCCGGCGGCGCCCGGGGGCCGATCCCCCGGGGAGACGCCGGGGCGGTTCCGCCGGCCCCGACGCCTTCCCGGAGCCCGGGCCGGCGACGGCTCCCGATGCGGCGCGCGCAAGCCTTAAGCATCGGCTCGATTGCGCGGCCCCGATGGCGGAGCAGCCGGCGCTCGCGACCCCCTCGCCGAAGCCCGGGGAGCTGGTGCTCCTCGACTACGACCTCTGGGCCGAGACCGGAGGGAAGTGGGAGCTGATCGACACGACCCGGGCCTCGGTCGCCGAGGCGGAGCACCTCGAGACCCCCGCCGGCACCGAGTTCGGGCCCCGGCCGCACCTCCTGGAGGGCGAGGAGTTCCCCGCTGCCCTCGAGTCCGCGATCCGGGCCTCGGCCGCGGGCCAGGAGGTCGAGCGCGAGTTCTCGCCCGCGGAGGCGTTCGGCGAGAAGGACCCGAAGCTGATCGAGCTGTTCTCGATGCACGAGATCGAGCGGCTGCCCGAGATGCGGCGGGACGACGCCGAGCTGCGCCTGGGAACGATCCTGACGATCCACGGCCGGCGCGGTCGCGTGGTCACCTACACCGCGGCCCGGGTCCGCGTCGATTTCAACCCGCCGTTCTCGGGACGCAAGATCCGGGCGAAGTGGACCGTGATCGAGACGATCTCCGAGCCGGTCGCGAAGGCGCGGGCCCTGGTCGAGCTCACGTACGGCCGGGGGAAGGATTTCGGGGTCCACTTCCACGAGAAGGTGCTGACGCTGACCCTGCCCGACCGGTCGAAGTTCGACCTGGCGTGGCACTCCGCGGCCAAGGCCCGCCTCATCGAGCGGCTCCGGTCCCAGCTCCATCCGACCATGGTCCGGTACGTCGAGGAGTACGCCACGCCCGTCGAGGCGGCTCCGGCGGACGCGAAGAAGACGAAGGCGCCAGCCGCTGCCGGGCGGCCCGAGAAGGAGCCGAAGGCGGCCGCCCCGGAGCCGCCTCCGGGCGACGGCCCGGAGAAGCCCCACGCCAAGCACCCGGCCCCCAAGCGGTCCGATCCCCCGGCGGCAAAGGGCGACTGAACCGCGCGCGGACCTTCCGGGACCGCGCCCGGTTCCTACGACGGGTTCTTGAACGCCACGATCCTGGCGGACCCGGATGAGCGAGGCCCCGGTCGACACGCGGGTGCCGGTACGGTTCGTCGTCGTCGCGTTCGGGGTGGCGATCGCCGTCGGGATCGCCGTCGCCTACTTCGGGATCCACGGCCAGATCGGGGCCGGCATCCCCTGACCCGGCTCGTACGTATCCAACCGCGATAAACCCCCGGACCTTGGCCCGCCGATGTCGGATGCGGTCTGGCCCGAGGGCGACCGCCGCGCGACGCTCGGATGGTGGGTCGGCTCCGCGATGATCGCGGCGATCCTGCTCATCGGAGCGGCCCTCTGGTTCATGCACCACCCGTGACCCCGGCGCCGGACGGGGGCGTTCGGGCCTCCGGCCACCGGTACAGGAACACCTTCGTCCTCGCGTCGAACGCCTCGGGGGTCCACCCGGCGATCGCATGACAGTGGCTCACGACCCGCGCCCCGTCGGCCAGCTCCGCCTCGAGCTTGGGTCGGAGCCGGGCCATCGCCCCCGGCCACAGGAACGCGGTCACGACCGTGGCCTCCCGGAAGTCGAGGTGGAACAGGTTCCCCCACCGGATCGTGATCCGGTCGGAGAACGGGCCGAGGAGGCGCCGGAGCCGGAGGATCAGCACCCGGATCGGTTCGACCTCGACCCCGACCACGCGGGCGCGGTAGACGCGGGCGGCGGGGAAGACGATCGCCCCGGTCCCCGCGCCGAGGTCGAACAGGCGGTCGCTCGGGCCGAGCTCGGCGAACCGGAGCATCGTCTCGACGGCGGAGCGGGGCGTCGGCTGGTACCCCGCGCCGAAGGCGAACGACGCGAAGGCGAAGTAGGCGGTCGCGGCCGCGGCGATCAGGAGCCCGACCGCGATCGCAAGG
>JASHOP010000052.1 GCA_030041075.1 Thermoplasmata archaeon
GCGCGGTGGAACCGATGGCGCGCGGTCGAGGGTTCGACCACCTCCGGCTCCATGTCTTCGGTGACAACGACGGCGCTCGGAAGCTCTACCGGAAACTCGGATACGTCGAGACGAACGTGCTGATGGCCAAGGCGCTCGGGCCGAAGGACGGTCCTTCCGTCGCGGCCCGGTTCAGCCGTTCGTCACGCGCAGCGCGACGGTCGCGAGCGCGTAACCGAGCGCGAGACCCGAGAGCGGTCCGAGCGCCCAGCCGATCAGGATCGCCCGCACCGGCTTCCAGAGGACGGTCGACTGCCCGCGAGCGACGCCGGCGCCGAGCATCGATCCGACGAGCGCCTGATTCATCGAGGTGAAGAAGCCGAACGCGACCGAGACGAGGACCACGGTCGACTGCGCGAGCTGCGACGAGATCGCCATCCGGGGGTCGAGTCGCACGAGGTCGAACGCGACCCGTCGCAGGATCGGCCGCCCCCACGTGAGCACGCCGAGCGCGAGACCAAGTCCCCCGACCGTCCCGGCGAGGACGAGTCCGAAGAGCCCGGTCATGACGAACGCGCCCGACGCGTTCGCGACGTCGTTGGCGCCCATCGCGAACGAGGCGGCAGCCCCGACTCCGACGAGGCCGATGACGGCAGCGCGGCTGAGCTGTGCGCTACGGGGGCCGAGCGGCCGCATCCGGTCCGACGCGCGCACGAAGAGATAGCCGAGGGCGAACGTCGCGCACGGGGCCGCGGGCCAGAGCGCGAGGAGGGTCTCCACGGTCCGGACGTTGACCGCGAGGTTTGCGGAGAGGCCCGCACCGATCGTGGAGAACACGAGGATCTGGATCGTCGAGGTCGGGAGCGTGAGGAAGTTGTAGGCGCTTGTCAGAACGAGCGCCGCGGTCACGATGGCGAGTGCGAGGCCGAGCGCGACCGTACCGGTCTCGAGAATCCCGTGGCCGACGGTCGTCTCTACGCCGCCGCTGGCGAGCGCGGCCCCGAGGAACGCGACCGGGGCCATGAGCCAGAGTGCGGGGCCGGCACGGATCGCCCCCGCGGCGTACGGCATGCCCATGCAGGCGCCGGTGTAGTGCGCCCCGATGCTGACGGCGAAGCCGAAGGCGACCGCAACGAGAAGGAGGACGGTCAGGAGCAACGGACACCGACCCCCACACCGCTCGCGCTACTTGCCCATCTTGGCGAAGACCTTCCCCCAATCGGGCCGAGCGCCGTCCACGTCGCGGTAGCGGTACCGCTTCGCGAGTTCCCAGCTTCCCACGACCTGACCGGCGCGGGCCTGGACTCGAGGGTCGGCGGCGAGTTCCGCCACTCCCTTCCCGAGAAGGTACGGCGTTTCGGAGGCGAACCAGTGCCTCGACTTCGGGATCGCATCCTTCCAGTTCGACTCGCTCACGCCGAACTGCTCGAGCATCTCTTCGGAGCGAAGGAAGCCCGGGGTCACCGCGAGCGAAGTGGCGTGGCGAAGTCCCGCTGCTCGGAACTCCTCGGACAGCGCGAACGCGAGTCGGATGACCGTCGTCTTCACGAGGTCGTAGAGGTAGTTCCCTCGGTAGCCGAAGTGCGCCCCGTCCGTGACCTCGACCACGAGGCCGCGCCGTCGGCGGACCATGAGCGGCACGCCGTAACGGGTCGTGACGATGTGCGTGTAGACCGCGCGTTCGAACATCGCGCGACCGCGCCGCCAGTCGAACTTCCAGGGCGGCGCCCCCCATTCGGCGAGCCGCTCGCCTCCCCAGATGTCGTTCACGAGGATGTCGAGCCGCCTGTGCTGCTCGCGGCGGACCCGGTCGAATAGCCGCCGCACCTCGGGCTCGACCGAGTGGTCGACGCGGACCGGGACGGCGTCCCCACCCCGAGCGCGAATCATCGCGGCGGTCTCGTCGATCGTCTCGGGCCGACCCGGGGTCGCGGGGTGTCCGCGGACGCTGCGACCCGTCACGTAGACGGTGGCGCCGGCGGCGCCGAGGCAGACGGCGATCGCTCGTCCTGCGCCCCGAGTGCCGCCGGCAACGACCGCCACCCGACCCCGGAGCGGTCGCCGAAGCGCGGGCGACCAGTCCGAGAGGTCGACGTCGGGGAGCGGCCGAGCGGCCGGGAGCGGTCGAGACCTCGGCCCTCGCCTCGCAGCGGTCATCCGACGAGCGCTCCCGCCTTCAGCAATGGACGACCGTCGACGGTGAGGTCGGCGCCTCGCAGGTTCAGCCAAGCCCACCAGGGCAGGCGCGTTCGGCCGCCGAGGTAGTCGTTCCGTCCGATCTGGAACGTCACCGTACCGAGCGCCTGGTCCTCGAGGAGCGGGGAGCTCTCGATGTTCTCGTTCAAGCCGATCGAGATCGCGCCGGGCCGGTCGCGGCCTTCGCCCGCGTGCGAGTACCCTTCGGAGAACAACTCCTCGCCCTCACGATAACTGAACCGACGCAGTCGTCCCCGCTCGAACGTCCACCGCCCGACACGAAACTCTCCGACCCCGTAGGCGAGGCCGACGGACGTCGCGATGTTGGACTCGAAGACTCCTTCCGCCGAGGATTCATCGACCGACACGGAGACGACACCGGCCGGTAGCGTGACGAGACTCCAGTTCCCTCGCGAGGGCGTCGACGCAACGGTTCCGTCGGAGCGGTTCGGCACCCGCCCGAGCAGTCGAAGGGTGAGGTCGGTGCCGTTGGCGTGGCTAACGCGGAGCTCGCGTCCCCGGGCGAGCCGACCGGCGACGCGCCGCGCCCGTCGTTTCAGGAGCCGCGGGTCGACCAGCGTCGCCGCGAGGAGCTCGGCCCGCCAACGGGCCGCGTCGACCCCGTACATCCGAGCGGAGGCGTCGGACACGCGCCCGATCGCCATCTGCACCGCCCGCGCCCCGGCCTTCGCCGCGGCGTCGTAGAGAGCGTCCTCGTACTCCCCGAGCCGGAAGCGGACCTTGAACGGCAGCGCGTGGAACCGCTCTCGGTCGCTCGGACCGAGGAAGCTCACGAAGACGTCTGTGCGCTCGACCGCCGCTCGTCGATGCTCTCCGAGGCGTGCGAGCGAAGCGGCCGGCACCTCGGTCGTGGCGGTCCAGTACGTCGCCTCATCCTGGTAGAGCAGCAGCGGTCGCGCGCCAAGGCGGAGCGTTTCGAGCACGAAGGCGTTCGCGTCGTCGAGCGTGGAGGTCCAGCACTCGATCGTCACCCGCTCCCCGGGGCGCACGCGAAGGTACTGCCGGAGCACGTTGCGAGCCGACCGGCGCCGCTGGCCCTCTGGGTCCTCGGTCGTCATCACCGTCCCGAGCTCGGGTTGGCTTTTGAACCCGGGGTGGCCCGTAACACTCAGGTCATAGCGTAACCGCGGGGCACCGCGTCCGGTCGCGATCTCCCGCCGCCTTGCGATCCAGTGGAACGCCGGACCCTCGGTGCGGTAGGTCGCGATGTATCGGCTCAGCGAGCGGCTGATCTCGGCCCGCGCGAACCCACCGGGTAGCCGGTCCGACCCGCGTTCGAATGCGCGAAGCTCCCGCTCCGCCCGCGCCCTCCACTGCGTGAAGTTCGGGACGAGGTCGAGCTCGAATCGAGGGTGACGGACCCTCCAGCGCTGGATCGATGGAGCCGCGTCGCTTGCCAATCCCGTCGCGGCGACGCGGACCGAGAGTCCGGGGTCGAGCCGTCGGTCGAGTCGCCCGAGGAATTGCCGAAGCTCCGCGTCGTTCCCGCGTTCGCCCCCCGCCGACCCCCGGGTCGCGAGGGGTTGGAACGCCAGCGCGACTCGGGCGATCTCCGACGGGCCGGGCGCGGGCGGCCCGGAGCCCAGTGTCCAGGCGAGGGCCGCAGACGGCGAGTGCAGGTAGAGACCGACGAGATCGCGGAGCCCGACCGGCGCGACCGCGTCGTATCGCGGGGGAAACGACTCGAACGGTCGGGGCCGGACCCCGTACGACTCCCAGACGCGTCGCACCGTCATGTGACTCACGCCGAACTCCTCCGCGAGCCGGCGGGTCGAAGCGGCAAAGCGGTCGCCCCGGTGACGCGTGACGGTCGCGCGCACGATCGCCTGGACCGTCTCCTCGGGGATCCGCCCGCGACGGGGGACCGGATCGATCGCGTCGAGGCCGGCGAGCCGACCCTCGAGGAAGCGCCGGCGCCACCGCGCGCTCGTCTGCCGGTTCACGCCGAGCTCGTTCGCGATCGCCGAGTCGGTGAGTCCCATCGCAGCCAAGTCAACAATCCGGGCGCGCCGACCCGGCGCCCTTATGCTGCGGGACCGGCGGGCGATCCACGACCGCTCTTCCGGACTTAACGCCACGCGGGGCGCGACGCGCATCCCGAGCGGTAACGGCCGGAGCTACAAGCCACGTTCGTTGGCCGGCTCGCTCAATATGATGCGTCCGGAACGTTACAATTCCGAAAGCGTAGATATGGCCCGTCGCGGTGGTACCGCCGATGACCGGCGAGACGCGATCCCGAACGGGAACGGCCGCCCCGATACGCGCGAGTGTTTCCGAGGTCGCACCGGGAGTGTTCGTGGGGGGGTGGAAGGACGCCGCGCGATTCGTGGGAGCTCGATTCTGCGTCCTGGACGAACCCGAGCCGGAGATGCCCGCCGACGCACACCGGCCGATCTACGACGAGGCGAAGGACGAGCCGATCCGAGCCAATCTCGACGAGGTAGCGGAGCTGGTGCGTGGCGCTCGGAAACGCGGGAAGCCGGTGCTCCTCTTCTGCGGCCACGGGATCCGGCGGAGCCCCCTCGCCGCCGCCTGGTACCTGCATCGCACGGAGGGCCTCACGCTCGACGCCGCCTACGATCGGATCCGGTCCGTTCGTCCCAGGGTCGAGCATGTCCGCGAGTGGGTCGGTCACTGGCAGATCCTCCAGGAGTGAGAACCGCCCCCGTCGTCGGACCGGTTGTAAATGCAGGTCGAACCGGACCCGGATTCAGGGTGGGTTGAGCAGCTCGCCGGCTGCTCCCCCGCGCGTGCCGCCCGGCGAGTCCGCGAGGCGGGTGGGGAAGCCCGGCTGTTCCGACATCTCGCCGACGAGCACGCGCGCGAGGGCCGCGCGTCGTACATCGAGATCGACGCTCCCCTCGAGCTGTATGCCCTCGTTCGGATCCTTCGGCCTCGTCACGTGGTAGAAGTCGGAGTTTCCTCAGGGGTCTCCTCCGCGTACCTGCTCCTCGCGCTCGACCGGAACGGCTCGGGCACGCTTCACTCGGTCGACCTGCCGCAGCGACCTCGCGGCCGGAAGGCTCTGAGCGGCCGGTCCTGGAGCCTCCCGCCCGGCCGAGAGTCGGGTTGGGCCGTGCCGTTCCCTCTTCGCAAGCGTTGGGACCTTCGACTCGGGGACAAACAGGACGTACTCCCGTTGCTTGCGGAGGAGCTGGATGAGATCGGTCTCTTCGTCTATGACGTACCTCACGAGGACCGGAGCTCCTACCGGGAGTTCCTTGGGCTCGATGCCCGGTTGCCGCGCGGGGCCGTGGCGATCGTCGACCACGGTCCGGGGGGAGAATTATGCGATGCCCTCGCCCACTGGGCCCGTCGTCGGGACGCCGAACCCGTCGGTCGCACCGGTCTCGGCCTCTTCGGCTTCCGGTGCGGGCGAGCGGTCGCCTAAGTGCCCGGCAAGGTCTTCGCTGGTTCGCACGGACCGCACTCCTCGGACTCGGGTCGGCGAGATCCGGCGGACCTCCCGTAGTCTGACTCGCCCCCTCCCGGGGTCACGCGACTCCCGACCACCGGTCGACCGTGTGAGACGGGCTCACTCCGGTCCTACGGACGGCCGTACGTTCCCACGTACTCCGCCGACTCCAGGACGCGCCCCTCCAGGGCCCGACGGAGCTCCTTGGCGGAGCGCCCCGGCTCGGAGATCGGCCCCTCGCGGAGCGCGTAGAGTCGGAAGACGTAGCGGTGCGGCTTATGCCCGGGAGGCGAAGGACCACCGTACCCGAACTTCTTCCAGCCGTTCATTCCCTGGTGGCTTCCGTTCGGAAGCGTCGAATCGGGGGGGACGCCCTCGGGGAGGCCGGTCGCCCCTCCGGGAATATCGTAGACCACCCAGTGGATGAAGGTGAAGAGCGGCGCGTCCGGGTCCTCGCACACGAGCGCGAGCGAGGCCGTACCTGCCGGGATCCCGTCGAACGACAGTGGGGGCGAGAGATTCTCCCCGTCCGCGGTGTACTTCACCGGGATGGTCGCTCCGGGCATCCACGCCGGAGAGCGAACGGTGAGGGTCACGGTGACGCCCGACGCGGGAACGAGCCTCCCTATTTCAGCAGAGCGACCGACTCCGTGTCTCGGGGGACGGGAGTAGTGTGCGGAGATTGGTAGACGACGTCGATCTCCTGCAGGAAGTCCCAGATCGTACGGCGAGGCATGCGGAGCCCGACCGATCGCTCGAGCGCCTCGGAGGTCTCCCCGAACCACGTACGGGTGGCCATCTCCGCGACGGCGATGCGGAGTTCCGGGGTGTAGCGGCGCTTCCCCAACCCGAGCCGGCGAGGAGCGGAGAGAATGAGTGTCGGTCGAGTCGGTCGTGTACCTGCCGAGGGCGGAGGTCGACGATCCCGAGGCGGGTGATGAACCGTCGGGGTCGAGTGCCGTGACCGACGAACCTCGGGTGGCCGCCGGGCAGGACGACCCGACGGAGCTACGCGAGGAGGAGAGCTTCCATCTCCTCGAAGAGCGCCCGAAGGGCGTCGATTCCTCGGTGGTAGGCGACGTTGAGCACGTGGGTAAGTTCTATCGGCCGGCGTTCCTGTGTCCTTCTGGCCCTCTCCTCCTTGTGGGTGCTGTGGCGGTCCCCATCAGGGGAGGGGTCCCCGACTCATCTACCGATCTTCACACACGACCGCCCGTTACTCGCTCCCTCGAGCGCCAGCCGCGGTCGGATTGCCCGTTTCGAAGCTCCCACCCGTCGTTCGCGGTCGAGGCTGGCGAGGCGAACCGTCCGGGCCTCCCGGACCAGGCCGAGGGGAGCGAGCTCGGGACCAAAGGGTCAGTTCACCCCGATTCGCGTCACGGGCGAGGGCCCGACCGACTTCGGGTGACCATGGCGGTCAAGGCCGTCATCCTCCGGGGCCAGCGACTCCCGCTTCTTCGTCGTCGGGATGACATGGACCTGTTTTCCGGACCTTGGGACCCCCCGGGAGGCGGCGTGGGAAAGTCCGATCGTACCCTCGATAGCGCCCTCGCTCGTGAGGTTCGCGAGGAGACGGACTTCCGAGTTCGCGTGGGTGCTCTGCTGGATGTGTCCCTCCAACGAACTCGGGTCCGAGCCGAGCCTCGGTTCCCCAGTGCGGTCGTCTGCTCCGCTGCTCGACGCGGGCAGGTCGCGCACCCCTCTTGGATCCACGCGAGCGCTCGGAGTTTGCCTGGATGAGGAGGCGTGACCTCCCAGCGCTGGACGTGGTGACTCGGCTGAAGCGATCGATGGAATCGGCGTTCGCGAGATCGCTCGGTGAGTGGACTCAACCGGGGCCTCCCACAGGCACCGAGTGAGGGCACCCCTCGCGCTTGGGCGTGGACCGAAGCGTAATCGCAACGACCTCGCCCGGGGGTGCGTGCCGCCGGTCCGCCGTCCGTGTTCCCGGTCGCATGTCGAGCCGGGGACGAGCCGGACCGACATCGCTACATTCTTGTATTCATTACTCATGAACGTGTATCATGACGGTGGTTCAGACGCGCCTGCCCGAGCTCGAGTACGAGCTGCTTCGCCGACGGGCCCGTTCGGAGCATCGCCCCATTCAGGACGTCGTCCGACAGGCCATCCGCGAACATGTCCTGAAGGACACGGTCGACCCTTCCGAACCGATCTTCCGAGAGCTGGCGCACCCGCCCGGCCGTCG
>JASHOP010000053.1 GCA_030041075.1 Thermoplasmata archaeon
ATCGACGCGAAGATCGAGATCAGCGAGCCGAGCCAGCTGAACGCGTTCCTCCAGGAGGAGGAGAACATGCTGCGTCGGATGGTCGACCAGGTGAAGAAGTCCGGGGCGAACGTGGTGATCCTCCAGAAGGGGATCGACGATCTCGCGCAGCACTTTTTGGCGAAGGAGGGGATCTACGCGGTCCGACGGGCGAAGAAATCGGACATGGAGAAGCTGGCGAAGGCGACGGGGGCGAACATCGTCTCGAAGGTCAGCGAGCTGACGGCGTCGGATGTCGGGACCGCGGGCCTGGTCGAGGAGCGGAAGATCGGGGAGGACGCGCTGACGTTCGTGACCGGATGCAAGAAGGCGAAGGCGGTGTCGGTCCTGATCCGCGGCGGCACCGAGCACGTGATCGACGAGATCGAGCGCTCGCTCGACGACGCGCTCAACGTGACGCGCGTGGCGATCGAGGACGGGAAGTACAACTTCGGGGGCGGCGCCTCCGCCGAGGAGATCGCGATGCAGCTGCGCGACGAGGCGGCGAAGGTCGGCGGACGCGAGCAGCTCGCCTACGAGAGCTTCTCGGACGCGCTCGAGACCCTACCGCGCACGCTCGCGGAGAACGCGGGGCTCGACCCGATCGACATCCTGATCGAGCTGAGGAAGGCGCACAAGGCCGGCCAGAGCCACGCGGGCGTCGACGTGCACGGCGGGAAGGTCGACGACATGGGGAAGCTCCACGTGATCGAGCCGATCCGCGTCGGGCGCCAGGCGATCGAGAGCGCGACCGACGCCGCGGTCATGATCCTGCGGATCGACGACGTCATCGCCTCGAAGTCGAGCCCACCCCCCTCCGGCGGCCCGGGCGGCCCCGGTGGCGGCGGCATGGGGGGCATGGGCGGGGGCGAGTTCGGCGACGACTAGCGCGAGTCAGGACCAACCAAAGAACCGGCTCGAGTAGCCGGCGAGCGGTCACGCCTGGGTCGCATCGGAACCCCGAGCGCCACGGCGTCGCGTTCGAGGCTCGCCCGCGGAACGGGTGGCGCGAGGGCCGTCCGGTCGGATGCGAAGCGACGAGTGGCGGCGTCCCGCCCGCGGGACCGTGGGCGCGGCCAGATTCGAACTGGCGACCTTCACCGTGTCAGGGTGACGTCATAACCACTAGACTACGCGCCCAGCGGGGTCGTCCACCGACGACCCGTTCTTATGGCTGTCGGAGGACGGCGCGCGCCGTCAGCCGTACCCGCCGGGGAACTGGCCCGGATCGGGGTGCTCGTTCCAGGTGTAGTAGCCGACCGACTGCCGCTGGGCCTCGGTCGACTCCTGGCGGAGCCCCCCCTGGAACGAGCCGTAGACCTCGCGTACCTGCTCCTCGATCGAGCGGGCGCGCTCGAGCGCCCGTCGGATGTGGCTCCCCTCGAGGAACTCGCTCCCCGAGACCGCCGCGAGGTCACCGGCGGTGCGGATGAGCCCCCCCAGCTCCCGGAGCCGGAGCGTGAGCGCGTGGCGCCGCCCGTCGAGGACCTCCGCCCGCCGGCGCGCCTCCTTGATCAATTCCTGGACCGCGTCGCGCGTCGCCGGGCGGATCCGCCCGTCCGTCGCGATCTCCTGGGCGCAGAACTGGGCGAGCCTCAGGCAGTTCGCCTCGGTGTCGGGCATCGTCGTCTCGAGGAGCACCTCGTAGCCCGAGCCCGAGATCCTCGAGCGGAGCGGGGCGAGGATCTTGTGGATGTCCTGGATGTTCGCCGCCGCGACTAAGATGAAGTCGCAGGGGACGTTGTCGACGCGCACCGACGCCCCGCCCGACTGGGGGTTGCGCCCGGAGATCGGGAACCGCTTCTCCTGCATCGCGGTGAGGATATGCCGCTGGAGGTATCCCAGGTGCGGCAGCTCGTCGATGAACAGGACGCCCTCGTGCGCCTCGTGGACCGCGCCCGGGATCACGCGGTCGTACGGCAGGGTCCCGAGCTGCGGGTGGCCGCCGTACGGGTCGTGCCGCACGTCGCCGAGGAGCTCCGTCTCGCTCGCGCCGGTCGCCATCACGAACGTGTTGCGGTCGAGCTTCACGAGGACCTTCCTCGGGCTCTCGCGCTGGATCGTCCGCCGCCGCTCGAGGGCGCTTTGGTCGAGGACCTTGATCTGGTCGCCGGCCCGCTCGTACGCCACGACCTCCTCGACCCCGTTGCGGAGGCGCGTCGTGCGGACCGACTCCTGGGGGTTCCCTCCCGGACTGACCGTGAGCTCGAGGATCCCCCCGACCAAGTCGCGGAACGGGTTCCCGCTCCCGGTCGGACCCCCTGGGAGGACCTGCTTCACGTTCCCGCAGCTCGGGCAGTAGCGGTCGCTCGAGAGCGAGTAGAAGCTGCACCGGGGGCAGCGGTAGCCGAGCCGCTCCGCGACCGACGCCGGCGCGTCGGTCGGGGCGATCAGCTCGCCTTCCACCGACCGTGCCGCCTCGCGCTCGCGGTAGACCTCCTCGCGCGAGACGACCTCGATGCTCGGCCGCTCGGGGTTCTCGGGGTTGTGCACGACCCTCAGCTCGGCGCGGGGCCGATCGAGGTGGAGCGCGAGCGCCTGGGCGGTCATCGACTTCCCGATCCCCGACGGCCCCACGAGGAGGAGGTGCCGCCGCTGGTAGGCCGCGATCCGGGCGATCTCGACCGCCTTCTCCTGGCCGATCACCCGCGCGAGGGGGTCGGACGGGATCGGGATCTCGCGCGTCGTCTCGATCTCCTCGACGGCGGCGGGGAGCCGCCGCGTTCCCTCGGTGGCCGTCACGCTCTCGGGACCCTAGAAGGGGCCATCCCCCAGATAGGCTCGTCGCGACGCCGACGACCCGGCGCCCTCGGGCGCCCCGCCTAGCGGGGCGCCGCCGGAGGCGCCAGGTCGGCCTTCGTGTAGACTCGGACCTGCTCGGGGAACTTCCCGATCGGACCGAGGCGGGTCCCGACAACCGTCCCGATCCCCTTCTCCTGGGCGACGTCGAGCAGGCGCTGGCTCACGATCCCGTCGAAGACGATCGCCTTCGCGGGCGTGGTCAGGTTACCGACCGTCTCGATCATCTCCTTGACCGGGATCTCGCTCGCGACCGCGTCGTCCTCGCCGACCACCAGGCAACGCGAGGAGTTCTCGACGCCGTCCAGGAGCTCGAAGTAGCGGGCGAGCTCGGGCGG
>JASHOP010000004.1 GCA_030041075.1 Thermoplasmata archaeon
CTCCGACGCGAGAGAGATGACCGGGGCGACCCGCACAAGGAACGGAACGGGTCCCCGGCTATAAGCTCACCCATTCGTCGGACGGGACACTAGGGCGTGGGGGAGCCCGGGGACGGTGTGCACCCGCTCTCCGATGGCGGACCCCGCGGGTAGGGCGTTCCTAGCTCGGGTAGAACACCGCCACCTCGGTGGAGTACCAAAAGTCCAAGTACTCCGTTCCCGAGACGCTGTTGACGTATCCGATCAGGTCGAACGTGACGTTGCCGGGCTTGGTGACACTGAACGCCTGGACCAAGCTCACGTCCGGGAACATGTATCCGGTCGGGGCGGATGTACCGACGTAGCCGGTGACGAAATTGTTCGAGTTCGGGAAACACCCGGCCGAGGTGCTCGCGATGCTAAGCGTGTAGACGATGCTGTTGCCGGCCGTGTTGAAGATGTAGAGTTCCAGGGAGGCGGTCACTACGACAAAGCCGGGGCCGGTCGCGTTCACCGTGACGTTCGAATACGCGTAGGCCACGCACGTCCCGTTGTCCGGGATGATCGTCGTCTCGTCGTCGAACGTCTGGTTGTAGATCGCGCCCGGACCCGGAGGACCCTGGGCACCATTCGTCCCGTTGGTCCCGTTCGTGCCGTTGGTACCGTTGATGCCGTTAACCCCAGCCGGGCCCCGCGCCCCGGTCGCTCCCGGGCTACCGGCCGCCCCCGTCGGGCCGACCGGACCTGTCGATCCCTTGGGTCCTGCGTGCGTCAGGGAGATCCCCAGCGCCGAGCCCCCGAGGACCAACGCGACGACACCCAGGATCAGGCCCACCTGCCCGATCCCGATCGCTCCTCGGCGTTGTCGGATCTTCGTTCCCCTATGTCGTTCGTTTGGTCGTGGCTCCCCGCGTGGCCGCTCGTCGAGCATGAGCGTGCATCGGAACTACGGCTAAGAACGTATCCGGACCCCCCCGCGACGTCACCCCGGCTCCCACTCCGGGGTAGTCCGAATCCCGGGCGGGCGTGCGACCGAGTTGGGAGGGACCCGCCCTGGAGATCGATCGGTCCGCGACCCCTCGAATCCGTAGACCCCGCCCTCCGTCCGGGCCCCCGCCGTCGCGCGAACCGTTAAGGTTCGATCGGAGGTCGAGACGGCGTGGGGAGGACCCGGACGGGACCGGACTGGAGTCGCTGGCTGCGCCGATGGGACGAACAGCAGGAGTCGTTCAATCCGGAGCGAGAGGCTCGCTTCCGTGCGATGCTGGACGCGCTCCAGGCGGAGGTCGGACGGCGGTTCACCGTCCTCGACCTCGGGTCGGGGCCCGGGTCGCTGAGCGTGCGGATCCTTCGCCGGTTTCCGGCCGCCCGCGCCGATGCGGTCGATTACGACCCCGTCGTCCGGCGAATCGGGGAAGGGGCGCTGGGGAGCGTCGGAGGACGGTTGAAATGGGTCGATGCGAAGATTGGAGGCCCGTCGTGGACGAGCCCCCTTCCGCACCGGCGTTACGATGCTGCCGTCAGCACCACCGCGCTCCACTGGCTGACCCGGCGCGAGCTGGCCCGGCTCTACGCCGACCTGGCGCGACTCGTGCGGCCCGGCGGACTGTTCCTCAACGGGGACCATCTGCCCTGGGACAGCCGGGACCGACGGCTCTCCCGGCTGGGGGCGAGGATCCGAGATATCCGTTTCCCGCACCGGGGGCGACGTGGCGACGTGGAGTGGGGTGCCTGGCGTCGGTGGTGGGAGGACGCGCGCCGTGCCCCGGAACTGCGCGACGCGTTCCGGGAGCACGATCGACGCGCGGCGGGCCACCCGTCCCGCGGCGACGTGACGCTGGCCGAGCATACGCGTCTCCTGCGGACCGCGGGCTTTCGGACGGTGACCGTCGTCTGGCAGGACTTCGAGAACCGGGTCCTGTTCGCCCGTAGGTAAGCTCCCCGGCTTCCGCGCTCCGCGAACCCGGACCGCGACGGAGGACCGCGCCCCTCTCGCCGAGGACCGCCGACCCCGCGACCCCTGCGCTCGAGCACCGAACGGGATCCGTCCATGCGGCACCCGAGCGCCGCACGACGGTCGCGACGCCGAGCGCGGCGGATCCCGTCCGGGGGGGCGGCAGCCCCCTCGCGCGGGGAGCCCGAGTCCCGGAGGGCCCTCCGGCGGCGCCCACCCCCCGTCGTACACGAACGCTCTCGGCTCCCCGATCCACCGCGGAAGCCGGCCCCGGGCGAAGGCGAGGACCGACGGTCGGTCTATCGAGCCCACCGGCCAAGCCGTTTTGTACTCTTGACCGGCTTGCCGGACCGGTCGGGCCATGCCGTTCTACGCGGTATTGGGGAACTGGACGGAGGAAGGCATCAAGGCGGTGAAGCTCTCGCCGCAGCGCGGGGAGTCGGTCCGCAAGGCCGTCGAGGCTGCGGGAGGGCGGGTCCTCGCGTTCCTGAACACGATGGGGGCGTACGACATCGTCGCGGTGTTCGAGCTCCCGTCCGACGAGGTCGCGAACCAGGTGCTCCTTCGAGCCGGGATGCAGGGGTTCGTCCGTTCGACGACGCTCAAGGGGTGGGCTCCCGGCGAATTCGCCGAGCTCGTGAAGCGCCTCTGACGCGGGCGCCCCCGTCGTAGGAGATCCACGTCCCCGTGAGCGCGATCTTTCAGCGACCTCTCTGCCAGATGGGGGCCGCGTACGACTACGCGTTCCGCCCTGTGCTGGGCGATCCCCTGCTCGGCAGCGGCGGTCCGTGCGACGACCGCCCGCATCGGGTGGAGATGCTCGGCGCCGGCTCGGAGCCGGGCAGGTCGGAGGGGTGGCGGTCTTACGACCTCTGTCCCGAGCACGAGGACCAGCTCCGCAAGGAGGACGCCCGCCTCCGCCAGCGCGGATCGTCCTCTCGATTCCGTGGCGCGTTGAGGGCCCCGGGCTAAAGGATCCACGCCGATGCCGAACCGTACGGAGGAGTCCCCGCGGTCGCTCGACTCACGCCTTCCCACCGTCCAAGGTCTCGCGATCCCCTGCGTGGGCCTCGGCGTCTTCCAGAGCGCCCCCGGCGCCGCGACGCGGTCGGCCGTCTCCTACGCGCTCCGGGCCGGGTACCGGCTCATCGACACGGCGTCGATGTACGGGAACGAGTCGGACGTGGGCGAGGCGCTGCGCGCCAGCGGGATTCCGCGCGAGGACGTGGTCGTCACCACCAAGCTGTGGCACTCGGACCACGGGTTCGAGGCGGCCCAGGCCGCTGCCCGCAAGAGCCTCGATCGGCTCGGGCTCGACCGGATCGACCTTTATCTCATCCACTGGCCCCGGGCGAAGGACTCCGAGGAACGGCTCGGCTCGTGGCGCGCCCTCGAGAAGCTGCGGGCCGAAGGGATCTGCCGCGCGATCGGGGTGAGCAACTACACGGTCCGGCACCTGGAGGAACTCCGGAACGCCTCCGACGTGGTCCCGGCGGTCGACCAGGTCGAGTTCCATCCGTTCGCCTACGACCCCGAGCTCGTGCGCTACTGCGCCGACCGCGGGATCCGCATCGAGGCCTGGTCCCCGCTCACCCGCGGACGCCAGCTCGAGAACCCGGTGGTCCGGTCGATCGCTTCCGAGGTCCGGCGCTCGTCGGCCCAGGTCCTGATCCGCTGGGGACTCCAGCGGGGGGCGATCGAGCTCCCCAAGTCCGTACGCGAGGACCGGATCCGGGAGAACGCGAGCGTCTTCGACTTCTCGCTCGACCCGGGCCAGATGACCCGGCTCGACGGCCTCGCCGGCGACGCGCGGATGGGCTGGGACCCGCGCGAGATACCCTGACCCGCGGGCCGGCCTCCTCGCGCCGGTCCGGCGCGCCGCCCCGCGACCGCGTGGGGATAATCTTGACGACGACCCCCGGGACCGGGGACGGGCTGCGCGAGTTCGGTCGGCCTAATATACCCCACCTTCGTCGTACCCACCGATCGATCATGGTGACGGTCGAGGTCCAACACGAGAAGTGCACCGGCTGCAGCCACTGCCGGGACGTGTGCCCGGTGACGGTGTTCGAGATGCAACCCCGGGAGAACTGGCCGAACGTCGTCGACGACCCCGCGGTCGCCGCGAAGTTCCAGTTCCGGGCGGAGAAATCCGCGGTCATCCACGGGCCCGACTGCATCATGTGCGAGGCGTGCCTGTTCGAGTGCGAGGGGGAGTGCATCACGATCGTCGACGACGAGGGCACGACCCACCAGTCGACCTACAAGTAACCCGCCGCGGTCTGCCCCGGCCCCGAGGGCGCCCGCCGTCCCGCCGAGCCGCGCCGGATCGGGCCGGCCCGACCGGTTTCGTTCGGGGCGGAGCGAGCCCGGCGGCACCCCGCCCGACGACGATCCGCCTCCCGTCGACCGGTCGCCCGGGGGAGCGTTCGGGGCCCTAGATCGCGCGCAACCGGGGGCGGTAGAACGCGCGGCGGACCTCGGCCGCCCCTCCGTCGGGAGGGAACCGGACCCGGACCCCGGGGGCGCGGCCGAGCATCGTGAACTCGAGCGAGTACCACACCGCGGTCCACCCTCCCGCGGGCTCGGCGGTCGCCTCGCCGAAGTGGTAGGTCGACTCGAGGACGGAACTGGCCCGGCGCGCGAGCGGGTACGCCCAGGCGAGCGCCTCGTCGCCCGACGCCGGGGGGCCGGCGTGGGGCGTCGGGTCGAGGTCGGCGTCGGCCCGGTACGGTCCGGCGACGAGCCCGCGCCCGAAGACGTAGCGCGCCCAGGTCGTGCGCTGCCGCGATCCCTGCGACCGCTCCGAGAGGACCAGCCAGACGAACGGGTTGCCGGTCGGGACGACATGGTCGAAGTCGCCCAGCGCCGAGAGGCGTCGTCCGATCACGAGACGGCCGGCGAGGCGGACGGCGAAGTACGCCGCGTAGAACGCCATCAGGACGTAGACCGTCAGGAGGTACCACGCGAACGCCACGTGGTTGCGCTCGACCCCGAGGAGGAGGTAGAACGACCCGACCGAGACCGCGAGGGTCAGGAAGTTGATCGCCCGGTCGGCGTCGAGCTCGAGCTTCGAGTCGGAGAACGGGAGGAGCGGGGGCACGGAGAAGTGGGTGAACCCGTCCTGGAGGATGTGGCAGATCCCCCCGGCCTCCATCACCACGAAGTAGACGAGGGGAGACCCCGGGGCGAGGAGCGGCGCGACGAGCGCGCCGACGGCCGCGACCACGCTGACCCCGAACAGCGAGTGCGTGATCCCGTGGTGCCGGAGGAGGGGGAACCGCCGCGCGAGGGGGAAGAAGACCGCGTCCCCGTCGGGGAGCCCGCCGGCGAGCGCTCCGGCCGCCAGGTACGAAGGGTGGAACCCGACGATGCCGAAGGTGACGAGGTACGCGACCAGGACGTGGGTGAAGAGGTCCACGGGCCCGCGGGGCGGGGCCTACAGGAGGCCCTCCTCCATCACTTCGACCGACTCGACCCCCGGGACCTTCGCGAGAGCGCACTCCACGGACTCGAGGATCCCGCCCGCGTCGTCCATCACCGCCGAGACGAGCAGCGAGCGGATCCCGAACGCGACGTCCTTCACCTGCATCCCGCGGATGCGGACGCCGCCGGGGACCGACGCCTCGACCCCGCTCGCGACCGCCTTCAGGTCGGTGTCGACCCCGTGGGGCATCAACCGGAACAGGACGGCGACCGAACCCATCGACCCCGGCCCTACGGCCCCTCGAACCCGCACGCGGGGCACCGGTACATCACGCTCTGGTCGCGGCACCGGGCGCACCGCCCGACGGTCGCGTTGCCGCAGCTCGGGCACGGGAAGTGCGTCGCGCCCGGCCCCGGGATCGCGTTGCCGCACGAGGTGCATTGGAGCTCCGGTCGGGCGGTCATCGATCCGATCCCTCGGCGCGCGGCGCGCTCACCGTCGCGCGACGCCCCGCCGGCGCGCGGCCACCCGGGACGCCAATATAAAGAGTGTCCCGAAGAACGCCACGATCCCGACGACGACCCAGATCGTGTTGTTCGGCGCCGGCCCCGGGACGTAGAACGACGCCGAGTACTCGCGCGAGCCGCCGGCGAACGTGACGAGCCCCTGGTCCTGGTCTTGGAGGGAGATCGTGAACGTGTGGGTCCCGGGCGCGAGCCCGGTGGTCGCGTAGTCGAACGTGAAGTTGTACGTCTCGCTCGGCTTCAGGCTCGGGATCGCGATCGTCCCGACGCGCGTCCCGTCGAGGTCGACGACCATCTTGAACGGCAGCGTTCCGGCGTTCGGCCCGACGACCAGCGCCCCCCGGAGTACGTACGGCTCGACGATCTCGAGGACGTAGGAGATCGTCGCCGTCGCGTTGAGCCCGTCGTGGCTCGAGGTCAGGACGACCGAGATCGTGAGCGTCTCGGAGACGTTGCTCACCGCCAGGTCGACCGGGAGCGGCTTGCCCGCGGTGATCGTCCCGCTCGACGGCACGAGCGAGACGTTCGTGATGTTCACGCCGGCGATCGTCGAGTTCCAGTCGATCGTGCCGACCTGCGTGCCGTTCGGCGCGATCGCGGGCCCGCCGGTCGCGTTGAGGTAGTAGACGTTGGTCGTCGAGTTGAGCGCCACCGCGGTCGGGCCCGAGATGTTGCCGGTCACCGCCGACGTCGCCGCCGGTTCGAGCGACGGCGTCGGCGACGCCGTCGCGCTCGCCCCGAACAGGCCGACCGCCGACAGCGCGAGGGCGACGGCGAGCACCGACGCACGGACGGAGGGCTTCATCGTCGGATCCACTTCCGGGTCCGCCACCACCGATAGCCCAGGACCACCGCCGCGAGGGCGATCGCGGGGACGAAGGCGAGCGCCGCGATCACGGCCTGCGGCAGGGCCGACGGCGCGATCCCGACGGAC
>JASHOP010000054.1 GCA_030041075.1 Thermoplasmata archaeon
GCAGCTCGGCTCGGCGACCACGGACGAGGCGCGGCGGCGCGTGATCGAGCCCGCGCTGCGGGCTCACTTCCGCCCCGAGTTCCTCAACCGGATCGACGAGGTCGTCGTCTTCCACGCGCTGACGGAGCGGGAGATCGGCGCGATCGTCGACCTGCAGCTCGCCCAGGTCGAGGCCCGCCTCAAGGACCGGCGCATCGCGCTCCACGCTTCGGAGCCGGCGAAGAAGATCCTCGCGGCCCAGGGGTTCGACCCCGATTTCGGCGCCCGGCCTCTCAAGCGGACGATCCAGCGCCGGGTCGTCGACCCGCTGACCGAGAGGATCCTCGCCGGCGAGATCCCCGACGGGGCGCGGATCGAGGTCGGCGCGAAGGGCGACGAGATCTCCCTGGCCGTCGCCGGGAAGCGGTCGGGAGGCTGAGCGGTGCCCGGGTCGGTGACGGTCGCGGTCGTCGGAACGCCGGGGGTGGCGAAGGAGCTCGGGAAGAAGGGGACGGCCTCGGACATCACGCTCTACAACGAGGTGCGCGACGGCCACGCGGCCACGCTCGGCGAACCGACCCAGTTCCCCGAGAAGCTGGCACCCCTCCTCGTGGCGCTCGGGATGGCCGACCGATGCCTCCTCATCGTCTCGGAGCTGTCGCGTCCGGTGGCGGAGACGATCGCGACCGTCGAGCTCTCCGAGATGCCCGTGACGGTCGTGCGGGGGGCCGGGGTCGGCGAGGCCGAGCTCGCGCGGGCCCTGCGCGGCAGCCGGCTCGCGTCCGCCCCGACGGTCCCGCTCGACCTGCCGGCGCTCCGGGCGACCGTCGATGGCTGGTCGGCGCCGGAGCGCGAGGGTCCCGTCGAGGTCCCGATCGACCACGCGTTCCCCGTGAAGGGGGTCGGGACGGTCGCGCTGGGCGTGGTCCGCCGCGGCACGGTGCGGGCGCACGAGCGGCTGCGGCTGTGGCCGACGGCGACGCCGGTCGAGGTCCGCTCGATCCAGGTCCACGACGTCGACCGCAAGGAGGCGGGATGCGGCGAGCGGGTGGGGCTCGCGCTCAAGGAGGTCGACGCCGGCCAGCTCGCGCGGGGCCAGGTCCTCGCGCCCGAGGGAACGCTGCGCGCGGGGACCGAGCTCTTCGGCGGTCCCCTCGTCCGCTGCCCCTACTACCGGGGCGACGCGCGCGCGGGGGCCCGGCTGCACGCGGCGGTGGGACTCCAGGTCGTCCCCGCGTCCGTGGACGAGCTTTCGGATCGGGCGGTTCGGCTCACGCTGGACCGGCCGGTCGCCCACGACGTGGGGGACCCCGTGATCGTCCTCGACCTATCGGTCCCCGTCGGCCCCCGCGTCGTCGGCCGGTCGACGCTCGGCGCCCCGCCGGGCACCCCCTGACGAGCTGCCCCGGGACGACCGCACGGAGCCTCCCGGCCCGCGCGCCCGACGACGTCGGGCGCCGTCAGGCGAACATCGTGACCGATTCCTTCCGGAGCTCCTCTTCGCCGACGACCTTCTCGATCGCCCGCTCGAAGTCCGTGACGGTCACGCTGTCGCGCTCTTCCCGGATCGCCCACATCCCGGCCTCGGTGCAGATCGCCCGGATGTCGGCGCCGGTCGCGCCCTCGCACCGGCTCGCGAGCTGCTCGAAGTCGATCGGCTCGCGGAGCGACATCCCCCGCGTATGGATCCGGAAGATCTCGGCGCGCCCCCCGTAGGTCGGGACCGGGATCTCGATGATCCGGTCGAACCGGCCCGGCCGCAGAAGCGCGTCGTCCAGGATGTCGGGCCGGTTGGTCGCCGCGATGATCTTGACGTTCGCGAGCGGCTCGAACCCGTCCATCTCGGCGAGCAGCTGCATCAGCGTCCGCTGGACCTCCCGGTCCCCGCTGGTCGCCACCTCGAGCCGCTTCGCGCCGATCGAGTCGACCTCGTCGATGAAGATGATCGTCGGGGCCTTCTCGCGGGCCATCTGGAACAGCTCCCGGACGAGGCGGGCTCCCTCCCCGATGTACTTCTGGACGAGCTCGCTCCCGACGAGGCGGACGAACGTCGCGTTCGTGTGGTGCGCGACCGCCTTCGCGATCAGCGTCTTCCCGGTCCCGGGCGTCCCGATCAGGAGCACGCCCTTCGGGGGGTCGACGCCGACCTTCTTGTAGAGCTCGGAGCGGAGGAGCGGGTATTCGACCGCCTCGCGCATGTCCCGGATCTGGTCCGCCAGGCCGCCGATGTCCTGGTACGTCACGTTCGGCTTCTCGACGATCTCGCTCGCGGTGACGAGCGGGTCGAGCGAGGCCGGGAGCACGCCCATGACCGCGAGCGTCTGCTTGTTCAGCGCCACCCGGGCCCCGACGGTGATCTTCCCGTGCTCGACCGTCTCGGCCGAGTTCACGACGAAGTCCGGTCCGGTCGACGACTTGACGATCACCCGGCCGTCCGTCAGGACGTCCCGGACGCTGCCGACGACGAGCGGCGGATACCGGAGGCGGTCGAGCTCGGTCTTGAGCCGCTTGACCTCCCGCTGCAGCCGGAGGATCTCGGCCTCCATGTAATGGCGCTCGCTCTCGACCCGCTTGATCGCCTCGGCGAGCTGGGTGTTGCGGAGCTCGAGGAAGTTGACCCGGTCGAACGACTCGTGCGTCGCGGCGGCAGGGACGTCCGGTTCGCTCATGGCACTCCGGCGCGGGCCACCAAAGGGATTCCCGATATCAGTAGGCGAGGGCGCTTATAAGTACTCGACCGTGGCCGAACGACCGGTGACGGGTTCGGGGCGCCGCACCGTTCGCACCGCGCGGGCGTTCGCCCCGGGGCACGTCACCGGAGTGTTCGCCCCCGGCACCTCCGGACGCGACCCCCGCGGCCGCGGCTCGGTCGGAGCCGGCATCGTGCTGGACGCGGGAGTCACCGCCAACGCCGCGTGGCGCCCCGGTCCCGGCCGCAGGATCCGGGTCTCCGCCGACGTGGCCCTTCCGCTACCGATCTCCGAGGAGGTCGCCCGTCGCCTGGTCGGCCCGGCCTCGGGCACGCTGGACGTGCGTCTCGTCCACGCGCTGCCGGTCGGGCAGGGGTTCGGTTCGAGCGCCGCGGGCGCGACCGCGACGGCGCTGGCGGTCGCCCGCGTGATCGGCCGTCCCCGGGCCCGGGCGATCGAGGTGGCGCACCTTGCCGACCTGTTCGGGGGCGGCGGGCTGGGCGGCGTCGCCGCGATCCTCGGCGGGGGCCTCGAGGTGCGGGTGCGCCCCGGCATCCCTCCGTTCGGCGCCGTCGTGCACCGGCCGTACCCCGGTCGGATCCTGGTCGGCGTCGTCGGGGGACCGATGCCGACGAGCGCCGTTCTCCGCAGCGCGAGGACGCTCGACCGCATCGCGTCGGCGGCCGATCGCCTGGGCCGCCTCGGCCGGACGCCCGACGTCGGTCGGTTCTGGGACGCGAGCGAGGCGTTCACCGATCGCATCGGCCTGGCTCCCCGGGCGCTTACGGACGTCGTGCGGGCGCTGCGACGGCGCGGCGCCCGGGCCGCGCAGGCGATGTTCGGCCGGAGCTTCTTCGCCGCCCTGCCGCCGGCGGGCCGGGGGGAGGCGATCCTCCGCTGGATGGCGCGACGTCCGCTGCATGGGGCCGAGCTCGGCGCCGACCCGCGAGGGGCGCGCCTCGTGACGGGGAGCGGCGCCGGTCGATCGGCCCCGTGAGGCCGGGTCCGTTGTTCGCCGCCGCAAGCGTTTTCAAGCGAGGGCTGCCTCGGGCGCCCCCATGACGCGCAAGCCGGCCCGAATGTACCGGGCGATCGAGGGCCAGATCTACACCCGGCGGGAGTACATGGGCGGCGTTCCGGTCTGCCGCGTCACGCAGTTCGACACCGGCAACCTTCGGGCGGAGTTCCCGTGGAGCCTGAGTCTGGCGACCGAGGAGGCGGCCCAGGTCCGCGACGTCGCCCTCGAGTCGGCGCGCGTCAGCGCGGTCCGGGTCCTCGAACGCACGTCCCCGAACGAATACCACCTCAAGGTCCGCCGGTTCCCGCACCAGATCCTTCGGGAGCACAAGATGGCGACCGGGGCGGGGGCCGACCGTATCTCGGACGGGATGCGGAGGGCGTTCGGCAAGGCGGTCGGTCACGCGGTCCGGGCCGAGATCGGCGCCGAGCTCCTCACGGTCTTCACGACGGAGTCCCACCTCGACGACGCGAAGGAGGCGCTCCGCAAGGCCGCGCACAAGCTGCCGATCCCGACGCGCCTCAGGCTGAAGCCGCCGGCGGCTTCCTGACCGAGGACCGGACGACGAGCACCGGGCACGGGGCGCGCGCGACGAGCGCCTCGGAGGTGCTGCCGAGCAGGATCCGCTTCGCGGTCGACAGGCCCCGCGAACCGACCACGAGCAGGTCGGCCGGGTGGCCCGCCAGGTGCGCGAGGATCTCGTCCACGACGACCCCGTCGTAGCAGACGCCCGTCACCCCGGACACGCCCGCGTCCTTCGCCGCGCGGACCGCGCCGTCGACGATCGAGCGGAACTGGGGGAGGAGGCTCTCCGGCAGGACCGGGGCGACGAGCGGCTCGTTGGGCATGACGACGACCGGGGCGAGGGGGGCGACCGCGAGGATCACGAGCTCGGCCCGGTAGTGCTTCGCGAGGTCCACGGCCATCGCGAGCGCGGCGGCGGCCGGCTCCGACCCGTCGACCGCGACCGTGATCACGCCGAGCATCGGGGTCCGACCTCGGACGACCGAGACGGCGCCGCGTACAAGGGCGTTGCGCGCGGTCGTTCCCGCGCGGACGCGCGTCGGGGCGACGTCACGGACGCTCTTTTATGGAGCGCCCTGTTGCGACTCGGTCGACCGTCATCGATGGCGCCGGTGTGCAGCAACTGCGGGGGAAGCGAGTTCGTCTGGGTGGAGAACGTTCGCACCGGAACGATTGGACGAGGGGGCCTCTCCCTCCGGTCGGGGGGCGAACTTTCGCTCGGAACGCGCCTGTGCCGCGGGTGCGGGCACGCGGACCTTTTCCTCAAGGACCCGGCGATCCTTCGGACCCCGCACGCCTGGAAGGCCGGCGAGTTCGTCCCGATCCCGGCGCGGCCCGCCGGCGCCCCGGCGTCGGCCGGCCCGGCTCGCCCGTCCTCGATCCCCGCGCCTCCCGCCGCTCCCGCTCCCCCGCCGCCCCCGCCGCCGGTCGCTCGGCCGACCCCGCCGGTTCCGCCGGCTCCGCCGTCGCCCACGAGCGAGGCCGGACCGACCCCACCGTCCGACGCACCGGAAGCCTCTCCCGACCCGGCGGACCGCGTCGCGGCGGACTCCCCCGGACCGGCGGAGAAGAGCCGACCGGCCGACGGCGCGCACGACACGAAGCGCGCCGGCCGTCGGCGGGCTCCCAAGCCGAAGGGCGGCACCCCGCCCGCTACGATCGACTGATCGTCCCGATCCGTCGTGCGAAGGGACGGGCCGGACCGCTCCCCGCTAGCGGGCGCGCGACGCGCGAAGATAGCGGGGCATGGATTTGAACCATGGATCTACGGGTTATGAGCCCGTCGGGATTTCAGGACGGCCGGCAGGGCCGACCGCTTTCCTGACTACCCTACCCCGCTGCGGCGCGACCAAGGTGGGCGGCGTATAAGAGCGTTGGAGGGCGCGACGAGGCGCCGCCGTCCTGTCGAGCCCAAACGAACGGGGCCGGGGGCCGGTCTTGGGATCAGGCTTGGAGATTCGCGCCGAAGAACCGGACGACGCGATCCCACGCGTCGGTCGCGCTCGCGGCATGGTAGTTCGGCCGGGTGTCGTTGAAGAACGCGTGCTTCGCGCCGGGGTACACGTGGTAGTCGAACGACTTTCCCGCTGCGTTCATCGCGTCGGCGAACGCCGGTACCGTCTGCGTGATCCCGGGGTCCTCGGCCCCGTAGAGCCCCAGGACCTTGGCCCCGATCCGGGCCACGGCATCGAGCGGAGGGTTCTGCCCGTAGAAGACGACCGCCGCGCGAAGCTCGGGGTCGACGGTCGCGAGGCGGGCGGACATCGCGCCCCCGAAGCAGAAGCCGACCGACCCGACCCGTTGGGGGTCGACCTCGGGAAGCGCGCGGACGTGGCGTGCGACGGCGGCGAGGTCGCGGGCGAACCCGTCCTGGACGGCCGGCTGGCTGATCGTCCCGAACGCCTCCAGGATCGGCCGTCGCTCCGGCGGCTGGGACGCCGCGAACGCCGCCATCTTCGAAGGGTCCCGGCGAAGGTCGGGCGGGGCCGAGGCGAACGCCTGCATCGCGAGCGCGATGTTGGCCGGCGTCAGAAGCCGATGAAGATCCCCGGAGAACAGGTCCGGGGCGGCGGCGACGAAGCCGAGCTTGGCGAACCGCCCGCAGACGTCGCGGATGTGGGCGTCCGGCCCGAAGATCTCGTGGATCACGATCACCGCGGGGTGCCGGGTCCGCCGGGTCGCCCCCTCGGGAACGGCGAGGTAGCAATCGATCGCTCGCCCGTCCGCCCGTACCGCGATCTCCCGTTCGGAGGTCATATCCCGTCGGCGAGCCGAACCCGCGGCCCTAGATGACCCCCTCGCTCCGGGACCCGCGAGGAACGCCCCCACGCCGGAGCGATCGAGCCGACGCGCGACCGCTCGCTCCGCGGGCTCGGGAAGCCCGCTCGGACTGCCGATAAGACCATCTGGGGGCGCGGAGCTGGGACCGCCGATGGCTCCGTACGTCCCCTCGCCGAGCGTCCGACGCGCCGTCTACGCCGTGGCCGCGGTGGCCGCCGCCGAGATCGTAGGGACCGTCGGATTCCACGTCATCGAAGGGGACGGTTGGATCAACGCGTTCTATTTCGAGAGCATGCTCGCCACGGGGCAGGGGCCTCCGTTCCCGCTGGTGACGAATCTGGGGAAGATCTTCGCGTCGATCATGGGATTCGTCTCCGTGGGGTCCGTGCTCAGCGCCGTCATCTTCACGCTCGGACCGATCATGGTCCGGGTCTGGCACGAAGGGATGGCCGCGGTCGAGGCCGAGGCGCGGAAGGTCGGTCAGGCCGTTGCCCGCGACGTGCGGGGGATCGAGCGGGAACTGGAACGGAGCGACACGGGCCCCCGGACGCCCCCGGTCGGTCCGGCGTAGCCGCTTCCCCGGCATTCGTCCCACGGACCTCCGGCGGCCGGCGGACCGGTTTCCGAGAGGAGGCGACCGACGCGATCGCTATCCGAACGTGCGCCCGGCGAGCCCGCCCGGGCTCCGGGGGTCCGGCCTCGGGGCCGGCATGCGACGCCCCCTCCGCAACGGTCGCGGAGTACCGGTCGGACAAGAGCGGGTTCGGGACGTTCCCGCCGTGATGCGAGGATCCGCGACGGAAGGAACCCGCGCTGCGGACTCGACGCCCCCGGTGGGAGGTCGTTCGTGCCCCGGGTACGGGCGCGCCGGGCGAAGCCGCCCCGGGAAGGCTGGGCGAAGCGGACCCGAGGGTGGCGGGGAGGCTATTTGCCGTGAGGCGTCGCCACGACGCCATGTTCTGCACACGGTGCGGCAATCCGGTCCCCGAGGGCTCCCGGTTCTGCACGCAGTGCGGACAGCCGGCCGGACCCGCAGGGCCGGACGCTCCGCTCGCCGGGGCTCCCGCATCGAGCCCGGCTCCGCTGACCGGCGCGTCGCACTTGGTACTGCTCCGGGACAAGCTCGCGATGCAGGTCGGCTTCCAGATCCAGGACCCTTCGGGGCGGCCGCTCGGAGCGACGAGCGGTGGTCTCCTGGGCCTGTCGGGACCGCTCACTCTCCTCGATGCGGACCGACGGGCGGTCCTGGAGCTCCGAGCCGCCCGAGTACGCGGCGCTCAGTTCGGCATCTCGATCCACGATCCCGCCGGAACGGAGCTGGCCACTCTGCTTCCGAAGAGCAGCTTCATGTCGCAAAAGTGGGGGATCTCGGTCGGGGCCACCGAACCGCTGGTGCTGGTCATCAAGAACCCGGGGCTCCAGTATCAGGTCGAGGAGGCCGGAACGGGGAAGGTCGTCGCGACCGCCGATCGCACGATGGCGGTGCGGACGTCGAAGACGGAGGTCGAGATCGCCGAGAGCCCCGGGGTGGACCGTCGGATCGTGCTGGGGGCGATGATCGCCGCGGCCAACTTCACGATCCGGGGTCTGAGGTGAGTGGGGTCCCGCGGCGAGCGGTCCGAAACTCGCGTCGGAACGTCCAACGCACCGGACCGTCCTCGCCCTCGTGCGCCGATGCTTGCGGCTCGGCCAAACCGGTGCGCGAAGCGGATCGAGGCGCTTGGGCGAGGATGGCTCGCCCTCGGAAACCGGGGCGCCTCCCGCGCGGGGGCGGTCGTGGACCGCGATCGGTCCGGTCGAAGCGATCTCCCGTTCCCGCGCCGGCGGTTGAAGGGGGCGATCTATCGGCCGTCCAGGAACTTCGACACGTGGGCGGGAACGAACGACCCATCCCCGGTGAGCCGCGTCCCGTCCGGTCGGATGAGAATCGGTAGCTCATCATCCGCCGAGACGAACTGCTGGACGAGGCCCACATCGGCGCCCGAGTGATCGACATCGACCACGTGGATCGAGATCCCGCGCTGGCGGGCAATGTCGAGCACCATCCGGCCGATCGCTGCCTGAGGGCCGTAGGTTTGCCCCGGCAGGGAGTCTGCCCTCTCATGCCCGCTGAGCCCCGCCTTCTGCGAAAGACCGGAGCCCGCTCGCAGGAGGGAAAGACCCCCGACGGTGTTCTCCGAGTTGTTGATCATCTCAAGGTAGGTCTCTCCGGCGATGAACAGGAGGAACGACCCCGCCGAGCCTCGTCCCGGGGGCGGCATGGGCTGCGCGACGGTCGCGGCTTCGTCCTCGAAGGGTCTCTGGTCTTCCAAAGAGCGCTCCCCTGGGCGATAGGGGAGCATACGACCGTAGACGGCCATGCACCGGGAGGTCCTAGCCTCATCGATCCGTTCCTGCAGGTCGGCGCAGGGATTCGGGTCTCCGACGTAAACGGCCCTGCCGTTGACTTCCACGCCGTACCACGGATCGAATCCGCCCGCCAGGGCCGGCCCGTGACCGAACGGCTCCGCGATCCCCCTCTCCGGGTGCCGACGGCTCCGCAGCGGCTCGACTTCGAGGGCTTCGATCCTCTCGAGGCCCACGTCCCACTGGAGGGACCGGTGAACGGGATGGGGATGGGTCACGATCACGATGCGCAGGTTGGTCAGGAGTCCCCGGCCCCTGGGCGCCGGCCAGTGGTGAACGATGGCCTCGTCGGGAAGGAGCACGCCCGGCGCAAGCTGGAGCCCCGCTGCCGGCGAGGGTCGCGATCCCATGCCCTTCGTACCGGTCGAAGGGATTTCCCGCTTCCCCCAGACCGAGGGAGGCGTCCACGACGCACCCCAAGTGTCACCGGGTGGGTCGTCCCGGCACGGGCGCAGCGGGGCCTGGATGGCAGGTCGGCGGAACGACCCTAACTGATCCCTTCCTGTCGGGCCGCGGCGAGGATTTCGTCTACAAAGGCAACGGGAGGGTCCTGGGCGTAGCGACCCGCACGGTACTCGTCGCCCCAGGACGAGGCTAGGTCCGGGTCGGACAAGGGCCCTCCCACCCCCGGGAATCTACTCCGGCCATGAACGATTTTTCAGAGCCGCGGGAGGGGTTTGAGCTGAGGGTCCAAAGCCCTCACGGCGGCAGCGCCGGAGCGTGTGGACAAGACCCTCCAAGAGAACGCGCTAGCGGGGCCGTCATTCTTGAGAGCGAGTCAGGGCGAGCTCCGTGATGTTCCCCGTCGGGCCGTGACGGTGTTCCGCAGTCGTCGGAGCTTGTCGTAGAACTCGGGCAGCCGGAACCCGAACGCAATGAAGACTAGGGACTCTCCGCGTCGAAAGTAAATCCCTCTCCAGAGTTCGCCCACGTGGAGCGAATACAGCCCCTCGGCCGCCACCCGCTGTCGCTGGCGTAGCTCGGCGCAGAACCACTCGGGTCCATGGGCAACCGGCGAATCTCGGGCGGCGATCTCCCGGAACGCCGCGATGAACACCTCGCGGACCTCGGGAGGCAGAGCCAGGAACTCCGTGTCCGCTTCCTCGATGCTTTCGAGGCGAAACGGCACGGAACCCTCAGTACGACTGTTTGCGACTCCGCGCGATGAGTTCCTCGATGGGGTGAGGCTCTCCTTCCCGGATGCGCCGCGCGAGTTCTGCCATCGTGAGCTGCGTCGGATGGGCGATCAAGAGACCGCGAATCACGTCGTCGTAGGTAGCTCCCCCGGTCTTCAGACCCTCCAGGAGCTTTCTCGTCTCTTGCGAGACCGTAATGGTAGTGGCTGCCATGGTCAATGTCAATTGCCATCATGCCTATGTTCCAATTAAAGCCATTGGATTGGCCGGGCATCTCGTCCTGACTCGACCCGGGGTGGGGAGCCGCGGGAGGGATTTGAACCCTCGGCCTGCTCCTTACCAAGGAGCCGCTCTACCAGCTGAGCCACCGCGGCAGGTCAACGCGGGCGCCCCGGCGTGTCCTTATCCCGCTTTCCCTGGGGGGGCCCGGTCCGCGCCTCGCTCCACGGAAAGCCGGACGACGCCGTCCGCCACGCGTCGCGTCCGACCGGTGCCGGGGCGCGCTTCGCCAGGAAGGCGCGCATCCCCTCCCGTTGCCCGTCCGTGCCGAACAGGCGGGACCACAGGTCGAGCTCGTAGGCGAGGCCCTCGTCGATCGCGGGATCGACGGCGCGCGCGATCGCGTACTTGGCGGCCGCCACCGCGAGCGGCGCCTTCGAGCCGATCGTCTCGGCGAGGTCGACCGCGGTCCGGACGAGCTCCCCCCGAGGCACGACACGGTCGACGAGTCCCTGAGCCTCGGCCTCGCGCGCCGGGACCGGACGGCCCGTGTAGATCCAGCGTCGGGCAAGCCCCGTCCCGATCCTCCGGGGGAGGCGTTGCGTGCCCCCCCATCCCGGCATCACCCCGAGGTTGATCTCGGGCTGGCCGAACTGGGCGTCGTCGCTGGCCACGATGAGATCGCACGCGAGGGCGACCTCGCACCCCCCGCCGAAGCAGACACCGTGGACCGCGGCGATCACCGGGAGCGGCAGGAGCTCGATCCGCCGCGTGACCGCCTGGCCCCGGGCGCCGTGCGCCCGCGCTCCGTCCGGCCCGAGCTCCGCCATCTCGTGGATGTCCGCGCCGGCGGCGAACGCCTTCTCCGCCGCGCTCGCGAGGACCACCGCATGGACCCGCGGGTCGCGCTCGGCCGCGTCGAGCTGCGCGGCGAGCGCCTCGAGCACCGGGCGCGACAGGACGTTCACGGGGGGGTGGTCGATCGTCAGGAGGAGCGTCCGCCCCCGGAGCTCGTCCCGGACGAGGGCGCCGCCGTCGGGGGCCGGCATCGACTCGGTCGAGCCGGGCCGTGCTATAAATTCGTGGGTTCTGCGCGCGGCGTGCGGGCCCTCGTCACGGGAGCGTCCCAGGGAATCGGTCGGGCGACCGCCCTCAGGCTCGCGCGCGACGGGTTCGAGGTCGGGGTGCACTACCGGTCCCATCGGGCGGCGGCGGAGGAGGTCGTGCGAAAGATCGAGGGCGCCGGAGGAGCCGCGTTCGCGGTCCCCGGCGACCTTGGCCGCCCCCCGGACGTGGAGGAGCTCGCCGACACCGTCACGGACCGGTGGGGTTCGGTGGACGCGCTGGTCCTGAACGCCGGGGCGTACCCGCGCGCGTCGTTCTCCGAGCTCACGACGCCGCGGTTCGAGGAGTGCTTCCGGACGAACGTGTTCGGGTCGGCCGAGCTCACGCGTCGCCTGTTGCCCCAGCTCCGGACCGCCGACCCGGGCCACGTCGTCTTCCTGTCGAGCGTCCTCGCGTTCGACGGGTCGCAGCACGGCGCCCACTACGCCGCCGCCAAGGCGGCGGTGATCGGGCTGGCCCGGTCGCTCGCGCGCGAGCTGGCGCCGACCGTCCTCGTGAACGCCGTGGCCCCGGGCGCGATCGACACGGCGATCCTCGCGGGAGACACCCCCGAGCAGCGGCGGCTCCGCGGGAGCCGGATCCCGCTCGGCCGGATCGGCCGGCCGGAGGAGGTCGCCGAGGCGATATCGTTCCTGGTCTCGCCGCGCGCGTCGTACCTCACCGGCGTCACGCTCCACGTCAACGGGGGGCTGCGCACGGAGTAGTGCGACCGGGACGATGCGGACGATCCGGACGGCCTGGCACGGAACGTATCTGTTCGACGGCGAGCGGCTCGTCCGCGAGGCGCGGCCGCCGACGGATGCGGAGGCCCTCGCCGAGCGGATCCGCCTGCGACGGGAGGGCCGGACGACTCCCGAGGAGCGGACGGTGCTTGCGGAGCGGGGCGACGAGACGTGGCGGACGGCCGACCGGCGCCTCGTGGGCCCGGGCGTCGGCTACGAGCCGGCGGCGGGGCCGGCCGGCGGACCGGAGCCCGAGGTCTCGCTCCTGAGGCCGGCGATCCTCCTCGATGCCGACCGTGCGCTCCGGTCGTCATGGGACCCGTCGATCCATATCGAGGAGGCCGTTCGGTCCGCGCGCGACCTCGACCGCGCGGCGAACCTTGTCGGCGAGCGCCTCGCGAGCTGGGCGGGACGGGACGCGCCGGACGGCGACGCGACCGACCCGGGCCGCGCGGCCCGGGCGCTCCTGGAGGGTGCCGCGCCGACCGACCTCGGCCCAGCGGATCCCCGGCTGGCCGAGGCGCGGCGGCAGCTGGCCCGTCTCTACCGGGAGATCCAGTCGACGCGGACGGCGCTCGACGCGGCCGTGGAGGCGATGGTACCGGAGCGGACGCCGAACCTGGACCGTCTCCTCGGCGCCGACCTCACCGCCCGGCTCCTCGCCCAGGCCCGCGGCCTCGAGCGCCTGGCCCGCCTCCCGGCCAGCACCGTCCAGGTGCTCGGCGCCGAGCGCGCGTTCTTCGAGCACCTCCGGGGCCGGGCCCCCCCGCCGCGCCACGGGCTCCTGTTCCTGCACCCGGCGATCCAGTCGGCGCCCCGGGTGCAGCGCGGCCGGCTCGCCCGCACGCTCGCGGGCAAGGTATCGATCGCCGCGAGGCTCGACCGGGCCGGGGCGCCCCTCGATCCGGCCCTCGCCGGAGCGTTCGAGAAGCGGCGCGCGGAGCTCACGGCTCGCCGCACGACGCCCGGGCGCGAGCGGCCGGGCCGGCGCTCACGACCGCCACTTGACGGTGCACCCCGCGACGGGTAGCTCGGCCGGCGCGACCCGCGCGCCGGCGAGCGCCTGCTCGATCGCGGTCTCGAGGAACCGGTGGCGGACCCTCTCGGGGTGCTGGTGGTCGTCGTCGATCCGCCCCTGGAACAGGAGGCGGCGGTCGCGGCCGAACAGCATCGGGTGCGGGGTGACGAGCGCGCCGTACGCCCGGGCGACCTCCTGCGTCTCGTCGTGGAGGTACGGGAACGGGTACCCCTTCTCCCGGGCCCGAGCCTGCATCGACTCGAACCGGTCCTCGGGGTAGGCCCGGCTGTCGTTCGCGTTGATCAGGACGAACTGGACCCCCTTCGGGCCGAACCTCCGGCCGAGCTCGATCATCCGGGGCTCCCAGGCCTGCACGTACGGACAGTGGTTGCACCAGAACGAAACGACCATGAGGGGGTGGTCCGACCAGTCGGCGAGACGGTGGGTCGCGCCGTCGACGCCCGAGAGCGCGAACTCCGGGGCGGGGTCGCCCGGGTGAAGCCGGAAGGTGCTCAGCTCGGCCATGCGCGGGGACGCCCCGTCGCGCTCTTATCGTTTCGACCCCGTCGGCCCGCGGAGGCAAGGCGACGGCGGCCGGCGGTCCTCGGGCGCACGGCCCGGTCCGCGACCGGTCCGGGACCGACGGGTCGTCGATCCCGACGGTCACCTTGCCCGAGAGCTTCGCCGAGGACGACCGGCTCCTCCGCGGCGGGAGCGCCGCCTTCCGCGTCGCCGTGCTCCGGGAGCCGGCCGTCTCGTTCGGCGTCGGGATCCGGTCCGGGTCCGCGTTCCTCGCCCGCGCGGAGGAGGAGGGCCTCCGGACCGTGCGCCGCTCGACGGGCGGGAGCGGGCTCCTGCATCTTCCCGGGGACCTCCTCTGGTCGGTCGTGCTGCCGCGCTCCGACCCGCGCGTGGGGCACGACTTCCTGAGCGCCTACGCGCGGTTCGGCCGTGGGGTGGTCCGGTTCCTCGAACGCGAGGGTCTCGCCTCGACCTGGGGCCCGGCGCCGGGCCTCGCGGACGACTACTGTACGCTGAGCGGCCGCGGGCAGGTCCTCTCCGTCGGCGGCCGGATCGTCGGCGGAGCGGCCCAGCACCTCACCGCCCGCGCGCTGCTCCACCAGGGGACGCTCTCGGTGGGACTCGACCGGCCCGCGATCGACCGGCTGTTCGGCCTTCGCCCGCCCAGTCCGTCCCCGCGCCTCGGATCGCTTCGCGAGCTCGGCCGGAACGCGCCCCCCGGGCGTCTCGCCGTCGACCTCGCGGCGGGGATCGCCCGGGACCTGGGCGCCGGCGGTTCGCCTTAGCGGCGGGTTCCGGCCCAGAGACGCTCCGCCGACTCCTCGGCGCGCGACCGCACGTCGCCCCAGCTTGCCCGGACCAGCGTCCGCCCGCGGACGACGGGGGAGCCGTCCACGAAGACGGAGTCGACCGCCTCGTCCGAGGCAGAGTAGGCGAGGTGGGAGACGATCGCCTCGGGCCGCGCGGGGAGGAGCGACGGGTGGTCGAGGCGGACGAGCGAGAAGTCGGCCCGCTTCCCGACCTCGAGCGAGCCGATCTCGGCCCCGCGTCCGAGGAGGCGGGCCCCCTCGACCGTGGCGAGGTCGAGGAGCTGCTGGGCGGGGAGGACCGACGCGTCCCAGCGCTGGTTCTTCTGCACGAGCCCCGCGAGGTGCATCTCGCGGAACATCGAGAGCGAGTTGTTGCTCGCGACCGAGTCGGTCCCGAGGCCGACGACCGCACCGGCGTCGCGCAGTTCGACGACCGGGGCCACCCCGCCGGAGGCGAGCTTCAGGTTCGAGCTGGGGCAGTGGGCGATCCCCACGCGGTGGCGGGCGAGGATGTCGATCTCCTGGCCGGTGAGCCAGACGGCGTGGGCGGCGACCGAACGCCCGCCGAAGAACCCGATCTCGTCGAGCCACACCGCCGGCCGCTTCCCGGTCCGGTCCTCGTGCTCGTGGACCTCCCGGCGGGTCTCGGAGAGGTGGAAGTGGCAAAGCGTCCCGTGCCCCTCCGCGAGCTCCCGCGCCCCGAGCCAGGTCTCGCGGTCGCAGACGTAGACCCCCTGCGGGGCGACCAGCGGCGTGATCGTCGGATGCCGTTTCCAGCGCTCGAGGAAGCCGCGCGCGTTGTCGAGCGGCCGGCCGGACTGCGTGGTCTTGTCGGCATCGAGCACCGCCCATCCGAGGAACGCCCGGATCCCCAGCGACTCGGCGGCCCGCGCGACCGCGTCCTCGAAGTAGTAGAGATCGAGGAACGACGTCGTCCCGCCGAGGAGGAGCTCCGCGATCCCCGCGCGCGCGCCGTCCTCCACGTCCCGTTCGGTCCGCCGCGCGTCCGCGCGGAACAGGGTCTCGAGGAACCCCGAGAGCTCGACGTCGTCCGCGATCCCGCGGAGGAGGCTCATCGCGATGTGAGTGTGGGCGTTGACGAACCCGGGGACCGCCGCGAACCCGCGGCCGTCGAGGCGCTCCGCCCCGTCCCGGGAGGCGCCCGGCCCGACGTGGGCGAACCGTCCGTTCTCCACCCTCAGGTCGCCGCGGACGACCGTCCGCCGGGCGTCCTGCGTGACGAGCAGGGCGTCCGAGATCACGAGCGGCGACGGCGCGCCGGAGCCCGTCACGGCCCGGGGTAGGGGGCCTCCCGAATAAGGGGTTCGGACCCGCGGGGCGACCGGTGCTCCTCCTCGAGGGAGAGCCCGAGTTCGCCGTTCGCTGCGGCCGCGAGAATCACGGACGCCGGCTAGATGTCGAGGTTGGTGACCTCGACCGCGTGCTCCTCGATGTAGTGGCGGCGGGGCTCGACCTCCTCGCCCATCAGGATCTGGAACAGCTCGTTGGCGCGGACCGCGTCGTCGACCGTGACGCGGAGGAGCGTCCGGGAGCCCGGATGCATCGTCGTCTCGGCCAGCTGACCGGCGTTCATCTCCCCCAGCCCCTTGTAGCGCTGGATCGTGACCCCCTTCATCCCGCCGACCTCCTCGACGAACGCGTCGCGCTCCTCGTCGGAGTAGGCGTAGAGGACCCGCGGGCCCTTCTGCACCCTATAGAGCGGGGCCTGGGCGATGTAGACCCGACCCTCGGTGATGAGGACCGGCATCTTGCGGTAGAACAGCGTCAGGAGAAGCGTCCGGATGTGCGAGCCGTCGACGTCCGCGTCGGTCATCAGGATCACCTTGTGGTAGCGCAGCCGTTGGATGTCCTGCTCGTCGCCGATCCCGATCCCGATCGCCGTGATCAGCGACCGGATCTCCTCGTTCTGGAGCATCTTGTCGAGCCGCGCCTTCTCGACGTTGAGGATCTTACCGCGCAGCGGCAGGATCGCCTGGAACTCGCGGTCCCGGCCCTGCTTCGCCGTCCCTCCCGCGCTGTCGCCCTCGACGAGGAACAGTTCGCACTGGGCGGGATCGCGCGAGTGGCAGTCGGCGAGCTTCCCCGGCAGCCCCCCGCCCTCGAGCAGGCCCTTGCGCCGGGTGAGCTCCCGCGCCTTGCGCGCCGCCTCGCGGGCGAGCGCCGCCTGGAGCGCCTTCGCGACCAGGGCCTGCGCGGTCGGCGGGTGCTCCTCGAGGAACTCCGCGAGCTTCTGGTTCACCGCGCTCTCGACCTGGCCCTTCACCTCCGAGTTGCCGAGCTTCGCCTTCGTCTGGCCCTCGAACTGGGGCTCGAGCACCTTGACGGAGAGGACGCAGGTGAGACCCTCGCGGACGTCCTCGCCGGTGAGCCCCTCGCTCTCCCCCTTGACGAACCCGCGCTTGCGGGCGTAGTCGTTGAGGGTCCGGGTCAGCGCCGCGCGGAGCCCGACGACGTGCGTCCCGCCGTCGACCGTGTGGATGTTGTTGACGAACGCGAGCGTCGTCTCGTTGTAGCCGTCCGTGTACTGGAGCGCGAGCTCGATGTCCGTGGTGTCCCGCTTGGCGTGGAGGAACACGGGAGGCCGGAACAGCGCGTTCGAGGCCTGGTTCAGGTCCTCGACGAACTCGGCGATCCCCCCCGCATGGTGGAACGACTCCTCCTTGCCCGACCGCTCGTCCCGGAACCGGATCGTGACGCCCGCGTTGAGGAACGACAGCTCCTTGAGCCGCCGGCGCACGGTCTCGGGATCGAACTCGATCGTCTCCAGGATCGACCCGTCGGGCTTGAACCGGGTGTCGGTCCCGGTCGAGTCGGAAGGCCCGACGACCGTGACGGGGGCGACGGGCGTGCCGCGCTCGTACCGCTGGAAGTACTCGTGCCCGTCCCGCCGCACGCGGACCTCGAACCACTCCGAGAGGGCGTTGACGACGTGGACCCCGACGCCGTGGAGCCCGCCCGAGACCTTGTAGGCGCCCCGGTCGAACTTCGAGCCGGCGTGGAGCACGGTCATCACGATCTCGAGGGTCGGACGGTGGTACTTCGGGTGGTCCTCGACCGGGATCCCCCGGCCGTTGTCGCGGACCGAGCACGACCCGTCCGCGTGGATCGTCACCGAGATCTCGGAGCACGCCCCCGCCAGCACCTCGTCGATCGAGTTGTCGACTACCTCGTTGACGAGCTGGTGGAGACCGTGGGTGTCGGTCGACCCGATGTACATTCCGGGGCGCTTACGGACCGCGGCCAGGCCCTCCAGGATCTGGATCGAACTGGCGTCGTAGGAGGGGGCGTGGAACGTCGGTTGCGCCATCGAAAATCGGCGGGGGACTACGCCACAGAATCCGAGCCGGGCTCGCGTTATAACGCTTGGGTCTCGGGAGAAAAACGACCCCGCGGGAGGGGGTCCCGGAGGTGTCCCGGACCGGTCCCGGAAGGACCCTCCGGCCCGGGACGGTCGGGCCGCGCCGCGGTCCGGTTCCCGGGCCCCCGGCGCCTCCCGTAACCCCAAATAGCGAGGAACCTCCTCCGAGACCGGACCTCGCATGACCGGTGGTGGGACCGACGCGCCCGACGATGCCGGGCAGCCCCCGGCGGCCGAAGGAGGGACGCCTCCGCCCCCGGCCAGCGAGGATTGGGAGACGCGGTTCAAGTACCTCCTCGCGGACTTCGAGAACTTCCGGCGCCGCTCGGAGCGCGACCGCGAGACCCTGACGCGACAGGCCCGCGGGACCGTCCTCCGCGACCTCCTGCCGCTGGTGGAGTCGTTCCGGTCGGCGGAGGCGTCGATCGCTCGGCTGGCCCCCACCGACCCGTTGCGCCGGGGCATGGAGCTCCTGGAGCACGAGTGGGCGAAGTTCCTGAAGCACCAGGGCGTCGAGCCGATCGCGGCGGTCGGCCAGCCGTTCCGCTCGGACGAGGCCGAGGCGGTCGGAGAGGCGGCACCGGGTCCGGACTGTCCGGAAGGCTCGGTGGCGGAGATCGTCCAGCAAGGGTACCGCTACTTCGGCGGGCTCCTCCGCCCCGCGAAGGTGATCGTCGCCCGAGCTCCGTCGGGGGCCGCGTCGGGCGAGGCGGGGGCCGCGCCACGGCCGGAGTCGGGCGGGAAGGAGCCGTGACGCGTTCGTCCGAGGTGCCGGGGTTCTACCGTCGATCGATCGCCGAGCGCCGGGAGTTCGTGCGCGCATGGGCGGACCTCTCCGAGAGCGAGCTGCGGGCGTACGAGTTCCCGCCCGGCCTCGACGCGGCCGCGGTCGACCGCATGATCGAGAACGTGATCGGCGTCATGCCCCTGCCGCTCGGCGTCGCCACCAACTTCCGCATCAACGGCCGCGACTACCTCGTCCCGATGGCGATCGAGGAGCCGAGCGTCGTCGCCGCGGCCTCGAACTCGGCGAAGGTCGCTCGGGCCGCGGGCGGCTTCGCCACCCAGTCGAGCCCTCCGGTGATGATCGGGCAGGTCCAGATCCTCGGGGTCGCGGACCCCGCGGCGGCCCGGCTGCGCATCCTCGACCGCCGGGAGGCGCTGCTCGCCGCCGCCAACGCGAACGACCCGGTGCTCGTGAAGTTCGGCGGCGGCGCGAAGGACCTCGAGGTCCGGCAGGTCCCGTCCGCCCGCGGGCCGATGCTCGTCGTCCACCTCCTCGTCGACGCGCGCGACGCCGGGGGGATGAACGCCGTCAACACGATGTGCGAGGCGCTGGCCCCCGACCTCGCGAAGCTCGCGGGCGGACGGGTCGGCCTGAGGATCATCTCGAACCTCGCGGTCCACCGCCTCGCCCGTGCGCACGCGACGTTCCCGGCGGAGCTCTTGAAGACGGAGACGGCGTCGGGTCCCGAGGTCGTCGAGGCGATCCTCGACGCCTACGCCTTCGCGGCGGCCGACCCGTTCCGCTGCGCGACGCACAACAAGGGGATCATGAACGGCGTGTCGAGCGTCGTCGTCGCCACCGGCAACGACTTCCGCGCGATCGAGAGCGGGGCGCATGCGTTCGCGGCGTGGCAGGCGGCGGCGGACGGGGCGGTCCTCCGCCCGCTCACGACGTACGAGAAGGACCGCGCGGGGAACCTCGTCGGCTCGATCGAGCTGCCGGTCGCCGTCGGCCTGATCGGGGGCGCGACCGCGGTCCACCCGACCGCGAAGACGAACGTGAAGCTCCTCGGCGTGAAGAGCGCGAGCGAGCTCGGGGAGGTCCTCGCCGCCGTGGGGCTGGCCCAGAACTTCGGCGCGCTGCGCGCCCTCGCCACCGAGGGGATCCAGCGCGGGCACATGCAGCTCCACGCGAGGAACCTGGCGACGAGCGCGGGCGCTACGCCGGACGAGGTCGATCGGGTCGTCGCGCGCCTCGTCGCGGAGCGGCAGGTGCGGTTCGACCGCGCGAAGGCGATCGTCGACGAGCTCCGGCGCGGGCCGGGATGAACGTCGGCGTCCTCGCCCTCCAGGGCGACGTGCCCGAGCACGTCGCGGCGCTCCGGGCCCTCGTTGGGGGAACCTCGCCGAGAGCGGTGCGGCGTCCGGCGGACCTCGAGGGGCTTGGGGCGCTGTTCCTCCCGGGGGGGGAATCGACCACGATCGCCCGCCTCCTCGAGGCGGGGGGCCTCTGGGACCCGCTGGGAGCGAGGATCCGCGCCGGCCTCCCGGTCCTCGCGACGTGCGCCGGCTTCATCCTCCTCGCGTCCCGGCTCGAAGCCGTTCCGGGGGGCCGCAACCCGCCGACCTGGGGCCTGCTCGACGTCTCGGTCCGGCGGAACGACTACGGAGGACAGCGCGAGTCGTTCGAGGAGGCGGTCCGCCTGGACGGGGTCGCTGGCGAGCCGTTCCCCGGGGTGTTCATCCGGGCGCCCCGCATCCTCGCGGTCGGCCCGGGCGCGACCGCGTTCGCCTGGCGGGGGACCGAGGTCGTCGGCGTGCGCTCGGGCGCGATCTGGGGCCTCACGTTCCACCCGGAGCTCTCGGGCGACCCGAGGATCCACCGCGCGTTCCTCGACGCGGCGGCCCGTCCGAGCTAGCGGGCGGGGACCGGCGCGCGACGCGGGAGGGGACACCGCCCCGGGCGGACCGCACCTCGGACTCGCCGGTTCAATGGAACGTGTCGAACCGGTACGGCTCCAGCGGGAGCTCGCCGAGCGCCATCAGGAACTCGGGAGGCGTCAGGACCGGCCGAGGGTAGCTCTCGCCGTCGTCGAGGGCGATGCGGGGGCACGAAGTGCTCACGTAGGCGTCGAGGCTCCTCCCGACCAGGTCCCGGGGGTCCAGGCGATCGGTCAGGAGGATCTCCGCCTCGCGGCCCCGGGCCCGCGCCCTCTCCTGGAGCGCCAGCGCGGTCGGCAACCGGTGCTGGCCGGTGAACGTGGAGACGATGATCCCCCAGCGGCGCGCGTCGCGCGCCGTGGCGACGACCAGCTGGCGCCGCCGTACGAGCGCGCCCCGGTCGATCGGCGGCTCGAGGACTCCCCGCGCGGGATCGATCGACCAGACCGGCCGGTCGACCGCGAACGCGAGGCCGACCGGGTGGAACCGGCCGGTCCCGACGAACAGGAACGCCTCCGCCCGCTCCCGCACCGCCTCGGCTCCTGTGTAGTTGCAGCCGAGCGCCTGCGCCGCGAACGCCAGCCGCCGATCGCCCCGGCCGACGAGGACCTCGTACCCCCGCGCGGCGAGCTCGGAGGATAGCGGCTCGACGAGGTCCCGGTGCTGGACCGAGACGACGAGCCCGAGGCGCTTCGGCACGGCCGCCCGCGCCACGGTCTCCGCCATCCCGCGGACGTCCCCCTGAGCCGATCGCATCTCGACGAAGAACGTCGGCCGGACCGTGCGGACGTTCGGGATCGGGGAATGCCCGAGGACGATCGCGAGGTCGGCCCGCGGCGCCTCGTCGCGGGACGGGGTGTCGCACGCCCCGAAGCAGGCGCGGGCCGCGACATCGACGGGAGCCCCCGTCTCCTCCCGCAGGCGGGCGGCGAGCTCGTGCGCGTCCCGTACGAGCCCGGCCGGGACCTGGAGGACGACGCGCTTCGGGCCGGCGGCGCGGACCGCGGCGATCAGGTCGGCCCCTACGGTCGCGAACGTCGGGGGCGACGGGAGCGCCGGGTCGTCGAGCGGTCGCGCCTCCCCGTCGGTCATCCTGCGCCCGAGCAGGGGGCGCGTCGGCCTAAACCTTTGAGGAGCCGCTCGCGACGCGCCGGGCGAGGAGCGCGACCGCCTCGCGGTTGTCCGGGTAGTGGAGTCGCCGCGTCGCCTCCGCGACCGGCATCCAGGCCCACGCCTCGTGCTCCCCGCTGAGCCGGGGGCGGAACGACCGGTCGACGCGGACCCCGTAGGCGTGGAGGCGCCACGTCTCGCCGTTGTCGGCGCGGAACGGCACGTGCCAGTCGAGCGGGATCGGGGTCGGTACGTCGACCAGCCCGGTCTCCTCCCGGAGCTCTCGGGCGAGGGCCGACTCCCAGTCGCGGTCGTCCGGGTCGACCTTCCCGCTGACGGGGACCCAGATGCGCCCGCGGGACGGCGGTCGTCGGAACAGGAGGAGTTCGAGCGGCGGGTCGGCGAACAGGTACCCTTCGACGCACTCCCGGCGGACCGGATCGGCGGGCGCGCTCACCGGCCGCCGCGGGTGAGGATCGCGAGGATCGCCTCCGCGGGCGCGCCGTGGGAGGCGAGGAGCGCTTCGACGGCCTCGTCGTGGGAGACGTGCGCCTGCTCCATCACGAGCCGGACGTCCTCCTCGGGGGGTCCCGCGGGCTCGGCCGGAG
>JASHOP010000055.1 GCA_030041075.1 Thermoplasmata archaeon
CGGCCGCGAGCCGCCGGCCGGCGCGACGGACCTGGCCCCGCTCGTCCGGGCGGCCCATCGGAGCGCTCCGGGCCTTCCCGTCCTCGTCGGGTTCGGCGTTCGCGACCGGGCCACCGCCGCCCGGGCCCTGGCGAGCGGGGCCGACGGGGTCGTCGTCGGAAGCGCGCTCGAGGAGCGGATCGCCCGGCGCGATCCGCCGCGGGCGATCGAGCGGTTCGTCCGGCGGATCGCGTCCGCGCGGGTCGGCTCCGGGCGAGGGTGACCCGTCCCCGTCGGCCGACGGGCCCGCTACGGCCGGATCCGCTCGAGCGAGAGGAAGTCGACGCGGGCCGAGCGGTCGACGCGGGCGACGAGGAAGTCCTTCCGCACGCCCTGGGCGACGCGGACCCCGCCCGCGATCTCGGGCCAGGTCGAGACGTGGTCGATCGGGGCCGCCCGGACCAGGTAGCGGGCGTGGGCGTGCTCGGGACTCCGGGGGTACGCCCGGAAATGCGCCCCGTACTTGAACCCCGTCTTCACCACGAGCCGGCGCCGGCGCAGGTCGCGGTACGCCGCCAGCCGCTCGAAGAACCGCGGGTCGAGCCGCCGGGCCCGCCGCTCGAGGCGCGACGCGGAGACCGCGCGGCCGGTCCTGGCATCCTTGAGCTCGAGCTGCCCGGACTGGGCGAGGTACGCCGCCTCGATCAGGCTCAGCTCGAGACGGTCCCCGATCCGGCTCCCGTAGGCGAGCTCCCGCCCGAGCTCCTCGACGGCCGTCGAGGCGTGGACGGTCACGCGGTCCTCGGAGAGCCACCCCTCGGCCGGGGTCGCGAGCGGCCGGGGGACCAGCGCGCCGGTCGGCGTCGGTCGGCGGACCCGGTAGTAGGTGAGGTCCGACTCCTCGTCCACGAGCCCGAGCCAGAGGACCTTGCGGGCGATGTGCGCGGTCCGGGCGAGCTCGACGATCCGCTCGAGGTCGAACGGGGCTCGCTCGCTCAGCGTCTCGACCCAGTAGCGCGACGGGGTCTTGTGGAGCGTACCGCCGCGCGGGAGCACCGCGAACGCGACCGGAGGCGGGCCGGCGCGGACGATGTATCCGCGCTGGCGCAGGTCGCGGTAGACGAGGTAGCGGACGGCGAAGCCGGGGTCGGCCCCGACCGCGCGGCGGAAGATCCGGGACCACGGTATCCGGCGTCCGCGCGTGGCGCGGACGTCGACGCGGGCCATCTCGGCGAGGTAGACCGCCTCGTACCGGTCGAGCCGGAGGACGCCGTCCGGGGCGAGGGTCCCGAAGTAGCCGCGGGCGTAGATCGCGCTCGACTCCGCCGCGTCGGCGAACCGCACGGTCCCGTCGGGCAGCAATTCGCCGCTCACGACCGGGATCGCCTCAACGTCGACATCGTGAGGAGCGGCTCGAGACGGACCCCGACGGCGGCCAGCCGCTCGGTCGCCCCGCTCTCCCGGTCGACGACGACCAGCGTCCGGTCGACCGTTCCCCCCGCCGCCCGGACGATCGCGACCGATTCGGCGGTGCTCCCGCCCGTGGTCGTGACGTCCTCGATCAGGAGGACCCGGCTGCCTCGCGGGATCTCCCCCTCGAACCGCTGCCGCGTGCCGTGATCCTTCGCGGCCTTCCGGAGGACGACGTACGGCCGGGCGGTGCGGAGCGCGACCGCGACCACGAGCGGAACCGCGCCCAGCTCCATCCCCGCGAGCCGCTCCTCGGTGCCGACCCGCCCGGCGAGTGCGGCGGCGAGCCGCTCCAGGCGGTCGGGCCGGGTCCAGGCCTTCTTCACGTCGATGTAGACGTCGCTCGTCTCGCCCGAGGCGAGAGTGAACTCCCCGAAACGGACGGCGCCGGCGTCGAGCAGGAGTTGCGCGAGCTCCTCCGCCGACGGCGGCGAGGTCGACGCGGTCACCACGGCACCTTCTTGAGGCCGGCCCTAAAACCGACCTGGTTGAACCCCCAATGCAACGCGAGGGTGAAGAAGAGGAGCCATGGGATCGCGCTCCACGGCCGGAAGACGCCGAGGAAGATCCCCGGGAACAGCGCGACCCCGGCCGCGATCGGCACGAGCACGAACGGTAGCTGGTCGAGGAGGAGCGACCGGGTGCCGCTGGGCCGTCCCAGGCGGCGCTTGAGGAACGACCCCACGGCGTCGCCCGACATCGCCCCGAACGCGAGGAGGACGACCACGGGAACGGCGGCGAGAACCGTGGGCCCGAACCGGGGCACGAGCTGGAGGTCGGGCGGGGCCTCGAGGATCAGCCACGCCTCGAGCAGGCCGAACGGGACGGCGGCGACCGAGCCGAACAGGAACCCCGACCAGGTCTTCGACGGGCCCAGCACCCGTCGACCGTCCCGGGACCAGGTCCGTCCGAAGTCCATCGGCGGTCCACGACCCCGGGGGATCGTCGCGAACGCGCTGGCGAGATAGCAGGGGAGGATCAGCCAGAGGACCGACGCCGCCGAGTCGACGACCGGGTTGAGCAATCGCGGGTCCTCGCTACGGCTCCCGGACGAACCGCTCGATCGCCGCCGCGACCCCGGCGATCTTCCGCGGGTCGACGCTCTCCTCGGCGTCGTGGATGTGCGCGTCGGGGTCCATGCTCCCGAAGACGAGGGCCGGCAGCAATTCCCCGCCGGGGGTCGTCAGGCCGCGCAGGGCGCTCGCGTCGGTCCCCCCGTACTCCCCCTGGATCCCCCGGCTCCCGAGCGTGGCGGCGAGGATGCGCTCCAGCTTGACGGCCGCCGGGTGGTCGACCGGGAGGGCGTACCCCGGTCGGCATCGCGCCGGGGGCGCCTCGATCCGCGCGTCCGGGTCGTGCGACCGGATCCACCGTTCGACCGTCCCGAGCGCCCGTGCGAGGCCGTCGGCGAGCTCCATCTCGGGGGGGAGCCGGAGGTCGACCGTGAACGTCGTCCGACCGGCCGCCTGGGGGTCGACGATCCCGCGCTCCGCGGCGGCTCGCAGCAGGTCGAGCGCCGCCGGCACGGGGTTGCGGCCCCGGTGGGGATATCCGCCGTGCGCCGCCTCGCCGACGAGCTGGAGGGCCAGGGCCCCCGGGGGGATCTCCAGCGAGGTCGCGCCCGCCGCCTCGAGCCGGAACGGAGCGACGACGAGCCCCGCGAGCCGCTCGCGGAGCGAGCCCGACTCCCCGCGGGGTCCCGCGAAGACGAGCGTCACCGCCCGCGCGATCTGGTTCGCCGCGTCCGTCTCGGCGTGGGCCCTGAGGAGGCGGAGCGTCGGGCCGGACGGTACCCCGCCGAGGTCGAAGTGGGTGAGCGACGCCCGGCCCGTGATGATCGGCTCCGGAGCGTTCCGTCGGGGCCAGTCGGGGCTCGGGTAGACCGACTTCCACGACCGCGCGAGCTCGTGGAGCGCCGCGAGAGCCTGGCCGTACTCGACCGCCCGGCCGAGCGGCACGGCCCGCGCGAACGACGCTTCCAGGAACGCGACCCCGCTCGAGCCGGCGGTCGTCTCCGGGCCGCCGTCGGGGATCAGCGCGACGGACGCGCGGATCAGGCGCTCCGGATCGTCGGGGCGCAACCGGGCGTCGTGGGCCCGGATCGCCTCGATCCCGCCTACCCCGCCGGTCTCCTCGTCGCAGCACGCGAGGAGCCGTACGTTGCGCGGGACCCGGTCCTGGGTCGCGAGCCGCCGCATCGCGAGCAGCGAGGCGACGATCCCGCTCCCCAAGTCGTCGTTCGCCCCGCGACCGTACAGCCGGCCGTCCGCGCGCTGGGTCAGCGTGTGGGGCGGGCTCTTCCAGCGCGCGCGCTGCTCGGCCGGCACCGGGACGACATCGTAGTGGGCCAGGATCAGCACGGTCTCGGCGGCCCCGGCGTCGAGGTCGACGATCACGTTGGGCCGCGGGATGTTCCGGAGGTCCGCGCCCGCCTCGGGCGCCACGAGCGCGTCGAAGACCCGCGTCGCGAGGCCGCTCGCGCGGGCCGCCCGGACGATCGCGTCCGCGGCCCGGGGATAGTTCGCCTTCTCGAACCGGTTGGCGGCGAGGTCCTCGAGGTTCGTGGGAGCGATCGCCACGAGCTCCTTGAGGAGCCGCAGGGACGGCTCGTCGCCGAGCGCCGTCGCGGCGCTCTCGGGTGCCGGCGGCGGGGCGCTCGGCGGCATGCGTTCGCCTACCGGAGGAGGAGCGCCACGACGAGCGAGCTCGTCAGGAGGAGGAGGAGCGCCGCCGGGAACATGTGGGCGAACATCGACAGGGTGTCCCCGAGCGAGGTCAAAAGCCGTGCGGTGTAGCCGGGCCCGAGGACCTTTACGTCCCGGATCTCCTTCGCGGCGAACCGGACCTCCGCCGGTGCCAGGTCGGCGACCGCCGCCTCGAGCGCGGCGCGCGCGTCCCGCGCGAGCGACGCCGGCGGGCAGCGCTCCCCGAGCGGGTTGATCCCCCCGTCGACCTCGTGGACGACGTGGTTGTCGGTCGTCATCACCTCGGCCGCGTCGACGACCTTCAGCAGCTCGGGCAGGATCACGTCGCGCGCGCCGACCACGAGGTTGTTGCCGTCGAAGAGCACGTAGCCGGCCGTCTTCCCGCCCGCGCGCACGACGAGAGCGCGGATCCCCTCGGGACCGATCCCGTCGCGGGAGGTCGAGTAGCCCGATCGCGCGGCGACCCCGACCTCGACCGGGCCTTCCTCCGCCGCCGCCGAGGCCGCGGCGACCGCTGCCTTCACGTCCGTCACGAGCTTCTCGGCCGCCGGGGTACCGTACGACACGTCGCCCTGCCCCTCGACGTACGAGTTGTGGGCGTCGATGAGGGCGACGGGTGGCCCCCCCTCCCGGGCGATCTCGCGCACCGCCCGGTCGCTCACGGCGTACGAGATGTCGTCGGTCGGTGCCGGCGCCTGGGTCACGACGGCGAGGGCGATCCCGCCCAGGAGCTGCGCTCGCGCCACGCTCCCGGGGTACGGGGTGACGAGCGGGCCGGATCGGCGGGCCGACGGAGGCGGCAGCGAGCGGAGGAGCTCCGCGGCGGCCGCGCCGACGCGGGCCACCTCCTCCGTGGACGGCAGGTCGAGGTCGTGATCCGAGGGGGTGTGGGGGACGAGCACGGTGCCCGCCGCGGGTCCCAGGATCTCGTCGAGCTTGCGGGGGAGGTCGCTCGCGCCCAGCGCCGCGAACGGGCCCGGATGTACGGCCGGTAGGGCGACGGTCGCGTGGACCCGGTCCCCCCGAAGGAAGGCGAGCACCGTCACCCGGACGTTCGCGAGCACCGTCGACCGCAGGAAGAACTCCTCGAGCGTCCGCGTCGCCTGAGGGTCCCGGTCGACCACGTGGTCGAGCAGGGGGCGGATGAGCGCGACGCCCGACGAATGGAACTCGCGCCGTATCGGTCGGTCGGACGCCCGCAGCACGACCAGCGCGCAGACGAACGCGAGGACGAACGCCGCCCCCGCCGCCGCCACGGCCGCCGGCGTCGGCGGGACGACGGCGAAGAATCCCGCGAGGAACAATACCGGCTGGACGAGGGAGGCCCCGAGCATCCTCGTGTGGCTCGACCGGGAGACGCCGTAGAGACCCAGGTGACGGAACCAGAACGACGGTCCCGCCAGGAACGGGCCGAGGAAGACGAGCGGGGGGACATACGAGGGCCAGACCAGCGCCGCGCTGCGCCAGGCGACCGCCAGGGGAAGCTGGAGCGCGAGCACGGTGATCGAGAGGAAGAGCGCCCGGTGCCACTCGAACCGCCCCCCGACCATCTGGGCGATCGGGGTGGTCAACACTCCCGCGAGGAGCGCGGGCCCCGCCGCGGCGACGAGCAGCCCGAGCTCGAACGCGCGCGGGTTCGGAGCCCACAGGGCGGCCGCGAGCGCGGCCGACAGGAGGAGGATGAGGCCGACCGCGACCGGGGCCGACGGCGCGCGGAACAGGATGTGGCCGTGCGGGGTCTGCCGCGCGGTCCTCCCGGACGCGGTCGCCGGCTCAGCGGGCGCGGACACGATGGACCTCCTCGAGGATCGTCCGGTACCCTTCCCCCAGCCCCTCCTCCTCGGTCACCGTTCCGGTGACCAGCACGTCCGCGCCGGCTCCGAGCAGGGGCCGCGCGTCCCGGCCCGACCGGATCCCTCCGCCGACGATCAGCGTCACCCGCGTCGCCTCGCGGACCGCGCGCACCATCGCCGCCGGGACCGGCCGCGGAGCGCCCGACCCCGCCTCGAGGTAGACGAACCGCATGCCGAGCATCTCGGCCGCGAGGGCGAACCCGACGGCCGTGGCGGGATCGTCCCGCGCGACAGCGTCGACCCGGCCGACCTCGCCGACGCGCATGCCGGGAGCGACCACGACGTACCCCGTGGGGATCGGCTCCAGGCCCATCGACCGGATCGACGTGGCGGCCCGCGCGTGGGCCCGGATCACGAGGTCGAGGTCCCGCGAGTTGAGGAGGCTCATGAACAGGACGGCGTCCGCCTCCGGCGTGAGCGAGCCGGCCCCCTCGGGGAAGATGATCGCGGGGACCCGGACCGCCGCCTTGACGGCGGCCGAGGTCGGACCGATGACGGCGCGCGATATGCCCGTCGAGCCGCCGAGGAGGATCGCGTGGGTACCGAGCTCGACGGCGCCCCGCGCGATCCCCGCGGCCCGCTCCCCCGGCGACTTGTCGGGATCGATGAGGGTCCAGTGCATCGGGCCGCCCTCGCGCAGGCCAGCGAGGTACGCCTCGACGCGACCCGCCGGACCGCCCGGGCTCATCGGAAGGCCACCGCCAAGAACGCGAACAGCGCGACGGTCATCGCGGTCTTGCTCACCGTCTGCTCGAACCGGAGCTTCTCCGGGAGGTATAAGACCGAGACGACGAAGACGGCGTCCGCGACCGCGACGAGCCCGAGGTAGCCGACTCCCACCGCCGACCCGAGGCGGACGAACCAGAGCAGCGGAACGGCGCTGAGGGCGATCGACGCGGCGACCGACCCTCGGGCCGCCCGGGACGCGGCCCGGAACCCGTGCTGCCGCGGCAGCGTCGTCCGATCGACATCCCCGGCCACATCCTCCATGTCCTTGATCACCTCGCGGCTCAGCGTCGCCAGGAACGCCATCCCCGCGAACGGAGCGAGCAGGAGGGCGTTCCCCAGCGCGGCTCCCCCGTAGAGGAAGACGAGCGCCGTGAGGGCGGCGACCGACAGGTTCCCGACGAACCCCCGGGCCTTCCACCGGAACTCGTAACCCGCGATCGTCGCGATCGCCACGCCGAGGATGACGGCGACCAGCGGTTCGACCCGCGCCACGGGCACGGCCACGGCGACCGCGGCGACGAGCGACCCCACCGTGAGGACCCGGGCCCGCGAGACCGAGACCGCCCCGGTGACCAGCGGCCGCTCCGGGTGGTTGATCCGATCGCCCTCGCGATCCCCCAGGTCGTTCAGCACGTTGCCGGCGGCAGTGACGAGGGAGGTGGAGACCGCGGCCAGGACGACGAGCGCCCACGAGACGCCGGGGATGGCGACGCCCCGGCCCGCCGCGACGAGGCCAGCGACTACCGTACCCAGGAACGAGACCGCGAGGTTGGCCGGGCGCGTCAGGCGGAGCGCCGCCAGCACGTGGGACCTTGGCCGCAGCCTTCGCTTAAGGTTGTCCACGCACCGGAGCGGGGCCCCGCACGCGATGGGTCGGGAACCGGACGGCCCCTCCGGACCTGTCGCCGTGGCGCCCGCGCTCGCGCCCCGGACCCGCCCGGCGAGGGCCCGGGACGCGGGAGCGTTATCTATCGCGCACGCTGGGTCGGAGGCGATGGCCACGACCGTCGTCGGGCGCCCCCGGACCCGCTCGTTCGCGCTCGCCAACGGTCTCCGGGTCGTGCTCGCCCCGATGCCGGAGAGCCCGACGGCGAGCGTCTGGGTGTGGTACCGTGTCGGATCGAAGAACGAGCACCCCGGCATCACCGGCGCCTCGCACTGGGTCGAGCACATGCTGTTCCAGGGCTCGCCCCGGTACGCCAAGGGCGCGATCGACCGCGCCGTCGTGAGCGTCGGGGGCTCGCTCAACGCGTTCACGGACACGGACTTCACGGCCTACTTCACGACCGTCCCCCGCGAGCACCTCGGAATCCCGCTCGACATCGAGTCGGACCGGATGACCCGGGCGCGGATATCCGACCGGGAGGTCGCCCGCGAGCGGACGGTGATCCACTCGGAACGCGAGGGCAACGAGAACTGGCCCGAGTTCCGGGTGGAGGAGGAGCTCTACCAGCTCGCGTTCCGGTTCCACCCGTACCGCTGGGAGGTCCTGGGCCACAAGACGGACATCGAGCGGATGAGCGCGGAGGAGCTGCGCGACTACTACCGGCGGCTGTACGGCACCCGGAACGCCGTCCTCGTGGTCGCCGGGGGGTTCGACGCAGCGGCGACCGAGCGAGAGGTCCGCCGGCGGTTCGGGCCCCTCCCCGAGAGCGGGGAGGGCGTGAACGTTGACGAGGTCGAGCCCCCGCCCCGAGGCGAGCGCCGGGCCCAGCTGTCCGGCCCGGGGACCACGCCGTACCTCCAGATCGGATTCCGGTCCCCCGCGATCGCGGACCCCGAGACGGCGGCGGCGGTCGTCCTCGACGCGGTCCTCGGAGGGGAGTCGCGGATGTTCTCCGCCGGAGCCTCGTGGGGCCGGGCGATCGAGCACCCGAGCTCCCGGCTCTACCGGGCCCTCGTCGACCCGGGGCTCGCCGTCCGGGCGACGAGCGAGTTCCGTCCCCGGCTCTATCCGGGTCTCTTCACGATCCAGGCCCAGGCCGCGCCCCGCGTTCCGCTCGACCGCGTCGAGCGGGCGATCGAGCGGCTCCTCGATCGCCTCGCCGAGCTCGGACCGACCGCGACAGAGCTGGCGGACGTACGGACCCGGATACGGTGGGGCGCCGCGCTCGCCTACGAGGGTGCGTCCCGCACGGGGTTCCGGCTCGGCTACTTCTCGGTCCTGGGGTCGCCCCGGTTCGAGGACGAACTGTTCCGCGGCCTCCTGCGCGTGGGACCCGAGGACGTCCGCGACGCCGCGCGCCACCTGTTCGCCCGCGAGGCGCGCACGGTCGTCCGCTACGAGCCGTCGGGAGGCGAGCCCGATGAGTGAGCGCGGCGATCCGCTTCGCATCGAGTCCGGGGCCGAGATCGACGGGTTGCGGGTGGTGCGCCAGCGCCCTCCCGCCGGGTCCCAGAGCTTCTCCGCGACGTACGTCGGGCCCGCCGGCTGGGGCTTCGACCCGCCCGGCCTCGAGGGGGCGGCCCGGCTCACGAGCCAGCTCGTGACCTGCGCCGCGGGCCGGTACGGCCGCGTCGCCCTCGCCCGGCGGCTCGACCGGGCCGGCGCGACGCTCAACCGCGAGAGCGCACCGGAGTCGGCCGAGGTGACGATCTGGGGCCCCGCGAGCTCCTGGGTCCCGCTCCTAGGCCTGCTCGCGGAGGTCGTCAAACACCCGAGGTTCGACCCGGAGGACGTCGCGCGGGTCCGGCGCCAGTTCCTGGAGCGACAGCTCCGGGAGAGCGCCCAGCCGGCCCCCCGGGTCGAGCGCGAGCTCCTACGGACGATCTATCCGGAGGGACACCCGTACGCCGCGACGGGGTTCGGCGACCGCCGATCGGTCGAGCGGCTCACGCGCGACGAGCTCGCGGCGTTCCACGCGCGGCACTACACGAGCGGGGACGGGCTCCTCGTCGTGACCGCCCCGGCCCGGCTCGGCACGGTGGAGGCCACGGCGCGCCG
>JASHOP010000056.1 GCA_030041075.1 Thermoplasmata archaeon
CGGGGGGGTGCAACGACCGGCATGGGAGGCCGCGTAGAACCGCTCGGTCCGGGAGCCGCGCGGGATGGGGCAGCCGTGGAGGGACCCGGGGTCCCTGCCGGCAACGTCGTGGGTCCTGCCGTGGCGGGCCCGGATCGAGGCGAGGGCGGCGGGCCTGCCGGAGGCGACGCGGCGTGCCCCGGAGCGGGTGACGGCGCGCCGGGCGGCCGCGGCGGCGAAGGAGGTGGCTTCGCGCGGCCGCCGTCCGTGGATCCGGGATCCGGCAACGATGGCGCAGCGGAGGGGGTGGCACCGGGCGTGGCGCCCCGCGGCATCTCGAGCGGTTTCCGGGAGCTCCAGGGACTGTACGATCGCAACGGCCCGATCCGGGACGGCGTCGGGATCACGGTAAGGCCGGTGGAGGCGTTCGCCGCCGTCGGGCGGGCGGTCGGCGGCGGGGCGCGCGACGGCCCCGAAGGACGCCGCGGGTTGATCATCGGCTCCTCCCAGGTGGTCACGGGCCGGCGATCGGGCAGCGACTTCGGCGGAGGGCGCGGCGGGGGCGCGCCCGCCGGGTAGGCCCCCGGCCACTCGGAGACCGTGCTCGGGGCGCGACGCCGGAATCGAATGGCGACCACCCCGCCCACCGTCCCCAGGATGAGGCCGATGATCGCCCCCCCGTACACGAGGACGCTGGCGAGAGAGACGATCACGATGACCGCCCCGACCCCCGAGTGTCGTTTCGGGTCGAGAAACAGGACCGCGCTCAGGACGAAGAGGACGATGCCGGCGACGAGGCCCACGAGGGCGGCGACCAAGAACAGGGTCGGGTCGAATCCCCAGAACGCGTGGTACGTGCACGCGTAGCCGCGGGGAGGGGGGTTGCAGTGGACGTAGACCCGGTACGCCGTAGGCGCGACGTACGAGGAGTAACCGGTGACGGCGGCCCCGGCGAGTCCCGTGAGGACGACCGCCCCGACGGGTCTCCGGGGGGGCGACGGCCGTCGGGCGGTCGCGCGGCCCACGGACTCACATCCTCCGGCTCGGGGCCGCGGGGTCTCCGCGGGGCCCCCGGGCGTCCGTCGCGCGGCGCCCCGGGTCCGCGGGCGACGCATCCGGGTCCGTCCACGCGCGCTCCGCGGTCATGCTCCTCCCGGTCGCCCGGAACCGCCGACCGGACCGGCCGGCCCCCGTTCCCCATCCGCCTCGCGCAGGCAAGAAGCTTCCGGCGTCCACCGACGCGACACGCGATGCCGCCTCGGCGGCCCGCGCGGGCCCCGCCGCCGAGCGCGGGGCGACGACGCTACGGACCGGCGGCCGGCGACGGTGCGGGCTTGGGGGCTCGCAGCCGCTCCAGCGATCGCCGGACGTGCGGACCGGGAAGCATGCCCTGGACGACCTCCTCGATCGTCCCGTCGGAGCCTACGAAGAACGTCGTCCGCCGGGCGATCCCGAGCAGCCCGAGCACTCCGTACGCTCGCGCGATCGAGCGGTCGTGGTCGGATACCAGAGGGAACGGCAGACCGCAGTCGGCCGCGAACTTCGCCTGGGAGTCGACCGAGTCGACGCTGATGCCGACCACCGCGACGCCCGCGGCGCGCAGCTCGGCATACTGCTCGGCGAAGCCCCGCGCCTCCGCCGCGCAACCGGGGGTGCCGGCCTTCGGATAAAAGTAGAGGACGACCGGGTGGCCCCGGAACGACTCGAGGCGGAGCGGCGTGCCCTCGTTCGTGGGGGCGGTGAACGTCGGGGCGCGCTCTCCCGGCCGAAGCATGTCAGGGCAACATTCCGGCCCTCTTCACCTCTCTCCCGCTGCCTCCACCCGGACGGCGGGACGACCGGAGGCGAGCCCCCGCCCGACGGCCAGGCGGGAAAGCTCCGCCGCGGTGAGGGCGGGGGCGCGGGCGTAGCCGAGGATCTCCTCGAACCGCCCGATCGGCGGCATCGGGATCGAGGCGGTGACCACCCGTGGCCAACGGAGCGCGAACTGGAGGGCGGCCTGGGCAAGCGTACGGTCCCCCCGTTCGGTGAGGAAGCCGAGCGCAAGCACCGGCTCGAACCGCGCCCGGAGGTCGCCGAGGGGCTGGGGGGCGGATCGAGGGCCCGGCCCGCCTCCGATCCTGACCGACCCGTCCAGGAGACCTCCCGAGAAGACGTCCCGAGCGATCCAGCCCGGAGCTCCCTCGGCGGCCGTCGGGTCCGACCGTCCGAGCACCTCCGTCCGGAGGAGCGACAGATCGACGGACTCGAGGCCGGCGGGGATCGCGCGGAGTTCGCCCGGACGAGGTTCGCCGGGGGAACGTCGGAGCGCATAGTCGAGCACGACGCCCTCGGCCCGGGCGCGCTCGAGCTCGGTCAGCACCGCCGGGGGCGTCGGGGATTGCGGGTCGATCGACCACTCGACGATCACCCGGTGGTTTCCCCCGAGCCTCCGGAGCGACTCGGGAAGCGACTCCGTCCAGGAGTCGAGCCGGTCGTCGGTCCGGACCGGTGCGGCCGGCCGGGGCTCCCGCCGTTCGGGGACGGCCCGCCGACCGAGGATCGTCACGATCTCGGCATCCTCGCGCGGGAACGACTCGGCGAGCACCGACTCCCACAGCGGTGGGTTGGGAGAGTTCACCAGGTCGAACGTCGTCACCCCCCAGGCCCGGGCTCGCCGGATCGCGTCGACCGCGCTTCGGCGCGAAAGCTCGGTCGCGACGGGGGTGGCGGCGAGATCGAGGGTGAGCGCGGAAAGGTCGTACTCTCGGCCGGGGACCCGACGACGTTCGATCCGAGGGTGGGGGGGCGGCGACATCGCTCGGGACGTTGGCAACCGCCCCTCCGCTAAGACTCCCTCGAGGGTGGGCGAGGGGCGACGACCCGCGGCGGGCTTATGCGGGGTCGCCGTTCTCCGCCGGTGTGTCGCCCGAACCGGCCGGTCGGCTGCCCCTGGCGGAGCGGCTACGCCCCTCTCGGCTGGACGAGATCGTGGGGAACCCGCGCGCCCGGTCGGAGCTCCGGGCGTGGGCGGAGGCGTGGGCGTCGGGTCGCGTGCCGGCCCGCCGGGCCTCGATCCTGATCGGACCGCCCGGCGTCGGCAAGACCACCGCCGCGCTGGCGATCGCGGCGGAGATGGGCTGGACGGTCGTCGAGATGAACGCGTCGGACGCCCGCAACCAGCGGGCGATCGAGCGGGTCGCCGGACGCGCGTCGATCAGCCACACCTTGGGAGAGTACGGGGGCTCCGGGCGGAGCCGTCGAGCGCTCCTTCTGCTCGACGAGGCCGACTGTCTGTCGGGGCGATCCTCCGATGCACCGCGCTCCCCGCGGTCCCCGCCGCCGCTCGGCGAGTTCCTTCGGGGCCGCTACGGGATCGTGCAGGCGCTCAACGCGGCGTGGGGATTGGGATCGACCCCGAAGACCCGTCCGTTCGCGGATTGGGCCGCCGTGCCGCGCTCTCCCGGGAACGCTGCCTGGGGACGCCTTCGGGAGGTCCGCCAGGACCTCGAAGATTGGCGGGCGGCCGGGAGGACGGAGGACACCTCCGACCGCGGGGGTTCGGGGGCGATCGCCCAGCTCGTGCGAACCACCCTCCAGCCGCTCATCCTCACCGCCAACGACGACCGGGCGCTCGCGCGCCACTCCCCCGCGATGCGAGCGGGGCTGGTCCGGATACGGTTCTATCCGCTCCGGGACGAGGAGGTCGCCGCGCGCCTTGACCAGATCGCGCGGGCGGAGGGACTCTCCGTCGGGCGCGGCTACCTCGAAGCGGTCGTTCACCGTGCTCGGGGCGATTTCCGGGCCGCCCTCAACGATCTCGACGCGGTCGTCTCGCTGCCCGCGGGCTCCGAGCCGCCCGAGCCGGGCGGGGCCCGCGACCTGGCGAGCGATCTCGCGGAGTTCACGTCGGAGGTGCTGACGTCGGCCCGGTACTACCGCTCGGCGGAGGTTCGCGATCGGCTCGACGTCCCGCCCGACGACCTCCTGCCGTGGATCGAGGAGAACGTCCCGCATTTCGCCCCCGACGCGGACCACCGGGACCGCGCGCTCGCCGTGCTCGCGGCCGCGGAGCGGTTCCTGGCCCGGGCTCGACGGGAGCGGGTCTACGGGCTCTGGAGCTACGCCGGCGAGCTCCTCACGGGTGGGGTCGGGCTCGCGCTCCACGACCAGCCCGTGCGGACCCGCATAGGCGCCGCTTTTCCCCGCTTCCTCGGCGATATGGGCCAGTCGCGCTCCTCCCGGGCCCTGCGCGACGCGGTCGCCTCGAAGCTCGGGAAGCGGGCCCACCAGTCCCGGGCGAAGGCCCGGGCGACCGCGCTCCCGTTCGTCGAGGGACTGGTCGCCGTTCCACCGGGCTCCGCTCGCAGCTCCTCAGCCCACCACGCCCTGCGCGCTATCGTCGGCGAGCTCGAGCTCACGGAGGAGGAGGTCGGCTATCTCCTCGGGGCGTCCGCGGACGCGACCGAGGTCCAGGAGCTGCGGGGTCCGGAGCCGGATCCGACCGGGGAGGAAGCCGCCGGGTCGCGCGACGTGGAATCGGCGCCCTCCCGACCGCCCCGGCCCTCGAGGTCCGGGTCGGTCGATCGGGAGAAGAAGGTCAACCAGCGCCGCCTGGGCGAGTTCGAGCCGTGACGGGACGCCGGCGGCCGGCACCGGAACGGGCCCGGAGGCCCGCCGGCTCGCTACCGGAGTTCAGTCGAGTCTCGCCCGGACCGAGACCGCGACGTTGCCTTTGAGAGCGCCCGAGATCGGGCAGCCTGTGCTCGCGGCCCGGGCCGCGGCCTCGAACTCCGCGGCCGAGATGCCGGGAACCTTGCCCGACACCTCGAGTTCCATCGTCGTGACCTTCCAGCCGTCGCCGAGCTTGTCGAACGTCGCGGTGGCGCTGACGGCGAGACGGAGCGGAGGCTTCTGCATCCGACCGAGCCCCGCGGAGAGCGCCATCGAGAAGCACGCCGCGTGCGCCGCGGCGAGCAGCTCCTCCGGGCTGGTCTTGCCGGACGGCCCCTCCGTCCGGGACGCCCACGAGACCGCGACCTCGCCGAGCCCGCCGCCGGTCCCCTGGACGGTTCCATGTCCTCGAAGAAGGTCGCCTTCCCAGACCGCCTGGGCGGTGCGCTTCGCTGCCATCGGCCGGCCGAGTCCGGGGAGCGATTTAAGGTCGAGGCCGGTCGGACCGATCGCGGCACGTATTTGGGACCCGGTACCGGTGCCGCCTCGGATGGCGATCCCGCTCGCGCGACTCCCGCGGTTCATCGTGCTCGATCCGATGTCGACCGTGCGGATCGAGATGCGCCTCGACGCGCCGTCGTGCGAGATCGACGTGGAGCTTCAGCAGCCGCGGCCGGGCCGCTCGTTCGTGCTCCTGATCGGCCAGCGGGGGGGACCGTACCTCCAGCGGATGCGCCTGAGCGGCCGCGCGCGGATCCTGTTCCGGCCGAAGTCGGCCGGCGAGTACCTGCTCCTCCTCGCGAACCCGCACCGCGAGCCGCTGGTCCTCCGCCTGCGCGGG
>JASHOP010000057.1 GCA_030041075.1 Thermoplasmata archaeon
CTGGCCGGGTGCGGGCAGGAATCTCGCGGTCGGGAGCACGCGGTCGATCTCCTCCGTCCAACCGAGCCGAGCGATCCCGGCCACCGCGAGGATCGCGGCGTCGATCGTCCCGGACCGGACCATCGCGATGCGCGTGTCGACGTTCCCCCGGATCTCCACCACGTCCAGATCCGGTCTCCAGCCCAGGAGCTGGGCGCGGCGTCGCGGGCTGCTCGACCCGACCCGGGTCCCGCGCGGGAGGTCTCCGCCGCGGAGCCGCGGGGCCGTAACCAGGCAGTCGCGGGGGTCGGCGCGCCGGGGAACGGCCGCGAGTCGAAAGCGAGGGTCCAGCCTGACCGGGAGGTCCTTCGCGCTGTGGACGGCCAGGTCGACCTCCCCCCGCAGGAGGGCCCGGTCGATCCGGTCGGTGAAGTCCGTCGACCCGCCCTTCGAGCGGTCGCGGTCCCCGCTGGCGTCGATCGGAACCGGCACGAGCTCCCACGCCGGCCGGGCCCGGCGCAGCTTCTGGAGCACGATCTCCGTCTGCGCCCGGGCCAGCCGGCTCCGCCGGGTACCGACCCGGTAGCGGGCCGTCACGGGTCGCGGGGTAGGGGCTCAAGCAGCTCGAGCGCCAGTCGGCGGCGCAGGTCCCCGTCCGGTCCCGGCGGGAGTGCGCGCATCCGCTCGGTCGGGGGCCCCAGGAGGCGCGCGACCAGCCGTCGCGTGAGGCGTTCGACCGCGACCTGCTGGTCCGCGTCGAGGCGGCCGAGGAACGGTCGTGCGTTCTCGAGCTCGGAACGCCGTACCTCCTCCGCTCCGCGGCGGAACGAATCGATCCACGGCTCCCTCAGCCGCCGCTCCAACCGGTCGAACGTTCGTCCCGCCGCCTCGTCCACCGGCGCGTCGAGGCCGTCCCTCGAGGCGACGACCCCCGGACCCGTCCGCAGTTCCTCGAGGTCGATCAGCCGGACGTTCGGAAGGAGGCGGACGCCCGGGTCGATGTTGCGGGGCACTCCGAGGTCGACCAGCACGATGCGGTGGTCCTGGGGGATATCGGTCGCGTAGACCCCGCGGTGGCCGAACTTGGCCGCCGTGACGGCCGCATCGGAGCGCGCGAGCTCCTCCGCGAGGCGGGCCAGCGGCTCGGCGCGCGCCCCCGTGGAGCGGAGAAACCCCGCCGGGGGTGGGTTCTGGTGGAAGACGATGGTGACCCGGGCGCGGGGGGCGAGGCTCTCCGCGACTTGGCGCCCGACCGAACCCGATCCGATCACCAGCACGCGGGGGGAGGGCACCGCCGAGATGTCGAGGAGGCGCGCGGCCGCAACCGCGGCGATCGAACGCCCCGCCGGGACGGCCGGCGCGATCCGGTCCGCGGCGTCCGCGGCGGCCCGGAACAGTTCGCGCAGGACCGGTCGGGGGTGCCGGGACTCCACCCGGTGAGCGGCCGCTCGGACCTGGTGACGGACCTCTCCCTCGCCGCGGGCCAGCGACTCGAGGCCGGCGGCGACGCGGAAGACGTGGTCGACCACCGAGCGACCTTCCCGGATGCGCCAGGCGGTACGATGGCCGGGGAGGACCTCCCTCCACCGGTCGATCTCCTCGTCGGACCGCGCGAGCAGGACGAGCTCGACCCGGTGGCAGGTCGACAGGAGGGCGACCTCCTCGGTCCCGGGCCAGCGCGGGAATCCGGCGCGCACCGTCTCGCGCGTGATCGACCGGGCGACGTTCTCGAGCGCGTCGAGCGAGGCCGTGTCGAGGCTGAACTCGAGGCCGAAGAGTCGGAGCGACTCGGGGAGCGCCGGACGGGACGCGACCGCGTCGAGCGGGGGCGCAAGCGCGCGCGCGGGGCCAGGCCGGAGCAACGGTGCGGCGGACACGGTAGCGCCTCGGAACCGGCGTCCCATCGGGGGGGGCCTTTTGGAGACGATGTACGAACTGCCGTCGGCCGCCCCCGGGACGAGGGCGTCGGCAGGCCCGGACCGTCCGTCCGCGGTCCCGCCCGCACCCGCTGTGGCCGGCCCGGGCGCCGTCGGGACGTTCCGCTACGAGCGACGGGAATAAGAGCGGGACGCCGTCATCTCCCCGCGGTTGTCCGCGGTGAGCGAGAGCCCGGCATCGAGCCGTCTTCCCGACAAGCCGGTCGTCCCCACCCAGAAGCTCTCCATCACGCTGAGCTCCAGCGGCGTCCTCCTCGCCGCCTTCGCGATCCAGATCATCGGGTTCATCGGGAACCTGTTCCTCTACCGCCGGATCGGTCTCACGGAGGAGGGGCGGCTGCTGATCGGCACCGCCCAGTTCTTCCTCCTGATCGGTTCGTCGATCAACGGCGTCGGCGATCTTCGCCTGGGAACGGCGTACACGTTCTACATCGCCCGCGGCAAGCCGCCCCGGGACAACACGCTGGTCTACCTGATCGTCCGGATGATGATGGTCGCGGCGGCGAGCGTCATCATCTTCGCCATCGCCCCGATCCCGATCTTCGGGGCCCGGCTCGCGACCGGGAACGCCGACATCACGGCGCTCGGCCTCTTTGTCCTCCTCCCCGTCGCGTGGTCGTTCTCGACGGTCTACAACCAGTACTACATCGGCGCAGGCGATTCCCTCCGGGCGCAGTTCCCCTCCCTCATCGAGGCGTGCGCGCGGCTGCCGGCCCTCTACCTCGTCGCGTACTACGCTCCGAGCTCGTTCGTGCTCGAAGGGATCACCCTCGCATACGTCGTCGGGGCGCTCTCCTCGACGCTCTACAGCATTCCCACCGTCATGGCCCAGAGCGGCCCGTTCCGGTGGGGCGAGGCGTATCGCCTCTACAAGTTCGCGTGGCCCCTGATGGCGAGCCTCATGCTGAACTACCTGGTCACGAACATGGTCCCCCTCATCGTCAACGCGGGGCTCGGGGCGGCCCGGCTCACGATCTTCCTCGCGGCGAACGCCTACCGCGTCCTCCTGCTCGCGCTGCCGACGGCGATCACGACCCCGCTCTTCCCGTACCTGGCCGGCCTCCATCGGCAGGCCGCGTACGAGTCGGTCCGGCGCGTGACGTGGCACGCCCTCCGGTACTCGGCGATGATGCTCGTTCCCGGGGCGGTGGCCCTGGTGACCTACCGCTACCAGTTCCTGGACGACCTCGCGAATCGGACCTACGCCATTCAGGGGGCCCTGCCGCTCGCGATCCTCGTGGTCGGAGGTATCCCGCTCGCGCTGAGCCAGATCATCCAGTCGAGCATCAACGCGATCGGCCGCCAGCGTCTCGAGCTCTACATCACGAGCACGTCGGTCGTGGTCATGATCGGAGGGATCGCCCTCCTGATGCCTCCGTGGGGAATCCTCCCGGCGCAGGACGGCCTCGTCGCGGGAGCCTCCGCGGTCCTCGCGTCGAGCGTGGCGGCCCTCTGCCTCAACACCTACTTCATGGAGACCCTCATTCGGGTCCACATCGACCCCCTGTCCGTCGTGCGGATCACCGTGAGCGCGATCGGAACGTTCGCGGTGTTCTCGTTCCTCAACCACTCGCACCTGTTTCCGATCCAGTCCGCCGTCCAGCTGTTCGCCGCGGTCGTGATCGGGCTCACCGTCTACTGCTTCATCCTCGCGGGGACCGGCGAGCTCACCGCGAGCGACGTGAAATGGATCTGCGGTTCGATCGGCCTGCCCCGGGGGGTCGGCGCGACGCTCGCCCGCCTCTGCTGGAACAAGGCGACGATGGACCTCCTGCCGATCGACCTCGCGAAGGCGCCGGGCCTGCGGTCGACCGAGTTCCCCGAGACGTTCAGCGGGACGACCGAGATGCCCTCGTTCGGCCCGCTCCAACCGACGGACGAGGTCGAGGAACCGAAGAACGAGCGCTGAGGCGGATCGCGCCGCGGCGGCGCAGGGGCGCCGACGTGGGGGTTCCGCCGCGCGCCCGGGAGGCCGGGTCGCCGCCGGCGCGTCCGCGGCTTCGCAGACGTTAAACCCGAGGACCCCGTGGTCGGGCGGCAATCGTTACGATGGCCCGTACGGGGAGCCGGACTCTTGCGCGGACGCTTCGCGCCGGCGAGCCGGAAGGCCCGAACTTCGAGGGATCGGCGTTCGCATGCGGCTGAGGCCGCCCTCCCCCCGGATCGGCGGGGGATCCCGTTGGCCGCCGTCCGCTCGCGGACCCGGGCCGGTCGTGCGGCCGTCTCGATGAGCGGCGAAGCGCTTCGAAGCGACCAGCTTCGCAAGGTCTACCGGTCGAAGGGGGGTCCCCCGGTCGAGGCCCTCGCCGGCGTGACGATGCGGGTGGCCCGGGGCGAGCGGGTCGCCCTCCTCGGCCGCAACGGGGCCGGGAAGACGACGTTCCTCCGGATCGCGTCGACGCTCCTGCGTCCGACGTCCGGTACGATCGAGGTGTTCGGATGCGACGTCGACCGGGCCCCGGAGAAGGTCCGGCCGTACATCGCGGTCGTCCCGCAGGAGGGGAAGCCGTTCTTCCACCTGACGCCGCGCGAGCAGATCTACAGCTACCTGCGCGCGCGGGGACTCGGGCGGGAGACGTCCAAGGTCCGGACCGCCGACGCGCTGGAGCGGATGAGCCTGACCGAATTCGCCGACCGGCTCTCGATCACGCTCTCGGGCGGCCAGCGCCAGCGGACGATGGTCGCGACGGTCATCGCCACCGAGGCGCCGCTGCTGTTCCTCGACGAGCCGACGATCGGCATGGATCCGTTCGCCCGCCGGTCGGTCTGGGAGTCGCTCCGCAACCTCACGCGACGGGGTTCGACGATCCTCCTCACGACGCACTACCTCGACGAGGCGGACGCCCTCAGCCAACGGCTCTACATCGTCGACCGGGGAACGGTGCTCGTCGAAGGGACCGCGGAGGACCTCAAGCGGTCGGTGGGAGGGACGCTCAAGGTCCTCCTGCCCCAGGGGGCGGCCGAGGTGGAGCGATTCCGCTCGTTCGGCTCGTGCGTCCCGGACGGGGAGAGCCTCACCGTGATCGCGTCCCCGGAGCGTCTCGGGGAGCTGATGGACGTCGCCGTGCGGTCGCACCTGACGGCGACCGTCGGTCCCGTGACCCTCGAGGAGGCGTTCCTGCGCGTCGTGGGCCGGTCGATCAATGAGGACTGACGCGCGCGCCCGGGCCCGCCCGTTCCGGGGCCTGGCGGCATTCCTCGGGACCGAGGTGCTCGTCCAGGCGCACGAGGAGCTCGCGATGGCGACCTCGATGGTCGTCCAGGTCGTCCTCCTCGTCTTCGTCTGGGTCCTCAATCCGGGGCTCATCGGCGTCGCGCTGGTCGGCGCCGTCCTGTTTTCGATGTTCGCGATGGGCCAGCGGGTACTGAACGAGGCGGCGTACATCCGGATCGACCACAAGGTCAGCGACCTCTACCTCGCCTCGCCCCTGAGCGCGGAGGCGTACTTCCTCGGCATCTCCGCGGGGGTCCTCCTCGTCTACCTCGCGCCGGTCGTCGTCGTGGCGGTCCTCGCCACGGTCGTCGTCCACCTGACCGTCGCCGACGTCGGCCTCCTCGCGCTCCTCGCGGCGGCGGTGTGGCTGACGTCGGCGTCGATCGGCTACGTCTTCTCGACCGCGTTCCGCGACAACCGGGCGATCTGGGCGTACTCGAGCCTGTTCTTCAACGTCTTCGGGGTACTTCCCCCCGTGTTCTATCCGTTCGGACTCTTCCCGGTGGCGCTCCGGCCGGTCGTCCTCCTCATGCCGCCCAGCGCGGCGGCGGCGATCCTCCAGGGCGTCCTCGGCGCCGCGACCCTCACCCACGCCGAGCTCCTGCTCGCGGCCGGCGGGCTCGCCGGCGAGAGCGCGGGCCTGTTCGCGTTCGCGTCGTACTGGGCGCGTCGGACCGTGCGGGGGCGGTAGGTGGCCGCGGCCGAGCCGTCGTTCCCGAACGTCCCCACGACGGGCCGGGCCCTCCCGGCGTTCCTCCTCGTCGGATGGCGATGGATCTCGCGCAATCCGGCCGTGACGGTCACGCCGATCCTTTTGCCGTTTATCTTCCTCTACTTCCTCTCGCTGATCTCGCCCGCGTCGTATCGGCCGCTCGAGATCGTCGGCGCGATGCTGTTCACGATGCAGAACATCGGCTCGTGGGTCCTCGGCGACAGCGCGCTGTGGCGCATCGAGTGCTCGCTCCAGGACCTGTTCGTCGCGAGCCCGCTCGGCCGGGTGCGCTACCTGTTCGGGATCGCGTTCTCGAACCTCGTGGCGATGCTCCCGGCGCTGGTGGTCCTGGCCGCCCTCCTGGCCGCGGTCGGGGGGTCGGACGGCCATCCGCTGACGGTCTACGGCGGCCTCGTCCTCGGGGGAAGCCTCGCCGTGCTGTGGGTCCTGTTCTCGTCGATCGGGATGGCGATCTCCAGCCGCGTGAGGACCCAGCGGGAGATCTGGCCCGTGGGGAACATCACGTTCACGACCCTCGGGATGCTCTCGCCGCTCTACTACCCGCTCTCGTCGCTGCCTCCGCTCTGGCAGGACGGGGCCCGGTTCCTGCCGACGACGTACGCCGCGCTCCTCGCGCAGGGAGCGCTCGGGATCACGCCGGCCACGCCGGACCAGATGGTCGTCTACGCGACCCTCCTCGCGGCGTGCGCGGCCGCCGGCCTCCTCGTCACGTTCCGCCTCTACCGCTGGGGGGAGGCGTGACGGTCGGCGACGCGGAGGCGGCAGGGCCCGGCGCTCGGGGAAGGCGGGGCCGCGGGACGGGTGGAGGATGGGGGAAACGCTCATGCGGGGGAACGGGCTTCCCTCGTTCGGTGCGACGGCCGGAGCGACCCGCGATTGGCGCCGACGGCCCGCTTGCCGCCCAGGGTTTTCCTCGCGATCTCCCCCGCTCCGCGACCGTCGGGCGAGGGTCCTAGGGATTCCGGTCCATGGGCAACGAAGAGTTCGACGAGATCCTTTCCGCGCTCGACCGAGAGACCGCGCGCATACGGGTCCGGGCCGAGCCGCGGCGCTACAACAAGCCCGCGACCGTGGTCGGGGGGTTCCCGCCCGGCGTCGACCTCGCCGAGATCACCCGGTCCCTCAAGAACCGGCTGGCGACCGGCGGGTCCGTGGTGGACGGCGAGGTCTACCTGCAGGGGGACCACCGCGCGCGGATCCGCGACGAGCTCGCCCGGCTCGGCTTCGATCCCCAGACGGTCGAGGTGTCGGACACCGCGCTGCCGAAGCGCGGCCGTCGCGGATAGAGGCCGTCGGCGAGCGCCCCCGACGCGCGAATCCCCCGTCCGGCGTTGTCGGTTCCGGGCCGCGGACGCCGATCGCGAGGTAGCCCACGACGTCCGACCGGTAAGGCTACGGGCCCCGCCGGCGGGGGACCGGGTTGGCCACCTTCGCGACGAGAAACTGATGGAGAGGTCCCTCGGTCCGGTGGGCCAGGACCGCGTGGCCGGTCTGATCCGACCATCGAACCATCTCGATCGGGCTCGTCGGATCGTCCGTCACGAGCAGGACCGCCTCCCCGGCCGCCCGGCGCGCGACCTCCTCGTCGAGCTTCGCGAGGACGGCCGAGCACTCGAGCCCGATCTCGACGAGCTCGAGCTCGGGGGTGCGGGGCCAGCACCGGATCCTCCGGAGCCGGATCAGCTCCTCGAGCCGGGGCGCGATCGCCGAGGCGTCCGCGAGGCGCCGGGCCGGCTCGCCGGCCCGCACCGGCCGGAGGCGGGCGACCCACCCGTCCGAGTACGGCGCGTCGTTGAGGAGGCGCGGCCGCTCGGCGACCGCCGCATGGCGCTCGACGACGGTAGCGTCCACGGGGAGCCGGATCGCGCCGGTGAGCCGGCCGCTCTCGACCGTCGCGATGCTCCGCCCCCGATCGATCGGGCCGTCGACGGGACGGAACGTCAGCTCGAGAAACCGCCCCGCGAACGCCCCGAACGTTCCGAGGATCCCGAGGCGCGCGGTGCCCGTCCCCGGGTCGTCCTGCCACCAGACCTCGTGCTCGAGGTCGTAGAGCCGGTCCTCCGGTACCGGGCAGCCCAGGATCTCCACGGTACCGCCCCAGGCCCGGGGCACGCTTTAGCGACGCGGACGGGCAAGCTTTTCCTGCCGCGGGTTGCTCGGACGCGCGATGGTGGCGCGAGGCGGGGGATCGGCCGCCCCATCCGCCTCGCGGGGGCGGTGCCGGTGCGGCCATCTCGCCGTGCACCACCTGGCGGTCCGGCCGCTCGGGGGCACGGCGAGCTACCGGCTCGACCCGTCGGGACCGTGCGAGCTCTGCGGCGAGGCGACCTGTCCCCGCTACGTCGCCGGGGGACGGCCGACGGGGGCGGGGGATCAGCCGTAGGCTTCCCGGATCAGGTAGCCCTTCAGCCGGGTGAGCCGCTCGTCCCAGAAGTGAAAGTGCCAGGACCGGGCCTCCTCCCACGCAGCGTCGGCCCCCCACCCCGAGTGCTCGAGCGTGACGTCGATCCCCTCGGGAGACTCCTGGAGCCGGACGTAGACCTCCGTCCGGGGCGTCGGTTCGTTCATCAGGGCGACGAACGGGGGAGGGGCGTGCCAGGCAAAGCCGATCTCCAGCTCGGGCGTGAACCGGGTGACCACCCCGGCGCTCTCGAACGGCGGCGGACCGTGGAAGCGGAGGCGGTACTCGCCCCCGACCTCGGCCGACACGGTCGCCGCATCGCACAGCCAACCGGCGAGCTTGGGGCCGTCGGTGAACGCCGCGAAGATCATCGGGAGGGGCAGCGGGATCGTGACCTGGATGAGGATCGCGTCGAGCCCCTCGTCCACCACGCCGAACGTGTCGGCGTCGCGGACTAAAGGGTTTGCGCGCTTTCCTCGGGGGCGGCGCGCGCCGCGCGCGGGCCTGGGGGGCCGATGGACTGATGGCCCGTCGCGGCTGCCCGGGAGCCGAGGCGAGCGACAGGGGAGGCAAGGGGGCGATGGTCGATCTCGAGGATGCGGCGCTCTGGGCGGCGGTCGCGACCTGGGTCCTGGCGATCGGCACGCTCATCGCGCTCTACTGGCAGGCGCGGCAGGCCGGGCTCCTCAACTCCGCGAACGCCGTGATCACGCTGCGGGAGAGGTTCGACTCCCCCCGCATGCGGCGGTCCCGGCGTCACACGGCGGAACGACTCCTGAACGACGAGCTGGGCGACATCACCAGCCTCGAGGTCCTCACGTTCTTCGAGCTGATCGGGGCCCAGACCAAGCGCCGGATCCTGGACGAGGAGATGGTCTGGGAGGCGTTCGGCGGCTGGATCACGAGCTACTACCGTGCGTTCCGGACGCCCGTCGACCGGATCCAGCAGCTCCGGGACACCTCCCGGGACCCGCTGCTGTTCCACAAGTTCGAGTGGCTCAACCAGCGTATTGTCTCGCTCGACCGCCGCCAGCTCGGGGAGGCGTACGACGCCTCGGTGGAAGCGGTGGAGAACACCGGGATGCTACTGCGTCGGGAAGCCGCGCTCGAACCCGACTAGGGTCGACCTCCGGGCCCGCGGGACGCGCACCGGGGATGAACGGGGTCGGGCGATCAGTCGAGGTCGATGATCAGGACGCCGCTGTACGAGGCCTTGGGAAGGTCGACCGTGAACGACAGCGTCCCGGTCTGCTCGCGCTTGATCGTCAGCGGCGTGTTCGCGTTCGAGATGCCGAACCCCGGGGTCTTGGCGGTCACGGAGCTGACCTGGCAGGTCGAGGCGTTGTCGTTCGGGATTCCGAGCTCCTCGTGGACGACCCCTCCCGAGTACGTCGAGAAGCCGGAGAGGTTCCCCTCGTTGAACTCGCAGGGGCTGTTCGGCCACAGGAACTCGATCCTCGAAACGGTCACCGTTCCCTGCAGGAACGTCAGGTAGGCCCAAATCGCAAGAAGGGCCACGACGACGACCAGGGCGAGGCCGACGGCGACCCAGATCCGCCCCCGGGACTGGCTTGTCGGTTCCCGGACGCGGAAACGGGCCATTGCCTCCCCCACGACATCTCGGACTAAGAAGGCGAGCCGCCCCCGGGAGCCCCCGACCCCGACGGGCCCCTCGAAGCCCGAGCCTTGGGGGGCCGGTAGCCGACGCGTCCCTACTTGCCCGCCGCCGGGAGGCCCTCGACGAACCCGCGGAGCTCGGCGTCGAACGCCTCCGGCCGGGAGAGGTTCAGCAGGTGGTCCGCCCCGGGAACGAGCTGTACCTTGGCGCCCGCGATACCTCGAGCCAGGAAGTTGGCGCAGTGCGGCATCGCGGGGTTGTCCTGGTCGCCGACCAGGATCCGGGTCGGCACCCGGATCTCGGCCAACCGAGCCGCGGCCGGCGCCCCCTCGCGGGTCTCGTATCGGCCGGAGCGCTCCTCGAACACCTCCTTCGCGTTGTCCCGAACCATCGTCCGGAAGAGGTCCAGCGCGCGGCCGGTGAGCGACGAGGCCCACAGCTGGCGAAGGTGCTCGGTCGCCTCGTCCAGCTTTCCCGCCGCCCAGGCGTCCGACGCCGCCTTCGAAAGCGTCTCATCGCGCTCGAACGTGGCCTTCCCGCCGGGCACGTGGTCGTAGTCCATGCCGGAGTACCCGGGAGCGATCAGCAGCAGGGCTCCCACCCGGTCGGGGAACGCGAGCGTAAGGTCGAGGGCGATCTTGCCCCCGACGCTGGGGCCGACAATCAACGGCCGCGCCAGGTCGAGGTGCTCGAGGAGCGCCACGAGGTCACGAACGGGAGAGTACTCCGAGGTCGCGGGTGCGGAGCCCCCGTACCCCCGCAGGTCGTAGCGCACCACGCGATGGCCCCGCCGAAGGCGCGCAAACTCACGGTCCCACATGCGCCGGTCCGCGATCCCCTCGTGCAGGAGGACGATCGGGGGGCCACTTCCCCCCACGTCGTAGGCGATCTTCCCTCCCGGTACATCCAACGCCTTCGGAACGATGGAATCGCTCATCAGGACGGGAGCGGTTCCCCGGCTCATAAACGCGAAGCCGAGAGGATGAAACGGTCCGCGACGGTCCTCCGAGAGGCAGGGATGCGTGGCCCTTGTGGCCGAGATGCCGCGCGGGGGTCGACCTCCCGGCCGGCGCGTGGCGAGCGCGGGAGCAGAGCCCGAACGACCGTCGGGTCCGACGATGGCGCATCGGGCGCGGCCGGGGTAATATGAGGGCCGAAGGTTTCGGTCGATCGTGCCGGAGACCCCCTCAGAACTGCACCGCGAAGCCGCGCGCAGCATCGTCACCAGATACCTCAAGGTCCGCGGGGGAGAGAACGCGGTCATCGAGTCGTGGGACCACACGATGCCGATCGCGACCGCGGTGGTCGACGAGATCCGCCGCGTGGGCGGCAAGACCCTCCACATCCACGAGGACGAGGATGCGTGGTGGCGGGCGATCGACCGTAAGCAGAGCCGACTGCTCGGCAAGTCGAGCGCCCCCGAGTGGGCGGCCCTGAGAGCCGCGGATGTGTATGTGCACTTCTGGGGTCCCGGCGACACCGATCGCATCGATGCGATTCCGGAGAAGACCTTCGACGAGGCGCTCGCCTGGTTCTCGCCCTGGTACCGATCCGCCCGCCGGTCCGGTCTCCGCGGTGGGCGGGTGGCCATGGGGTTCGCGACGGAAGGACGCGCCCGGCAGTGGGGCTTGGACCGCGCGCCGTGGGAGGAAAGCATGCTGCGCGCGTGCCTCACCGACCCGGTGGAGACGGCGAAGCGCGGGGCGAGACTCTACCGGGCCCTCGCTCACGGCAAGAAGGTCCGGATCACCCACGCCAACGGTACCGACCTCGAGGTCCGCCTCGCCGGGCTGGCTCCGCGGCTGCACGACGGCACGCCCCACCCACGGGACAAGCGATACGGCCCGAGCGACATGCTGGCGCAGATCCCCGGGGGCCGCATCGACGCGGCCCTCGACGCGAGGACCGCCGAGGGACGCATCCACGCCAACCGCCGGACCAACATCTGGTGGTATTGGAGCGATGGAGGAACCCTCGATTTCACGGGCGGCAAGCTGGCCGCCTACTCGTTCGACCACGGAGGGGAGGAGTTTGCCCGTCGGTACCGGAAGGGGACGGTGGGCCGGGACCGCACCGGGTCGATCACCTTCGGACTCAACCCGGCCGCTCGGGACGTTCCCAACCTGGAGACCGTCGAGCTCGGCTCTGTCACTCTCGTGGTTGGGCGGAACCAGCATCTCTACGGCACCAACCGATCGAGCTTCATGAATTGGGTCTCGCTCGCCGGTTCGGAGGTGGCGGTCGACGGCGTTCCGGTCCTCCGCGGCGGAAGGCTCCTATAGCGTCGCGTCCGCTCGCGACGTACCGCACCCGGGCCGGTCGTTACGTCGGTCCGACCGGGCCGTGGACCGGTCGAGCCACGGTTCCCTCCTCTCGCCGCCCATGATGGTTCGACTCGGTGGGGGCCCGCCGGCGGACCGCGCGGAGGTCGGGATGGGTCAGCGCTGGTAAGGAGGAGCGACCCACCGTACGGCACAGAAATCCATCCACGCCCGATCTCCGCTACCGGCCGGTTCGCAGTCGCGGTCGATGACCCCGCCGCCGACCCGAACGGACCCGCGGATGGCGATCTGGCGGCTCGTTGCCCCCGATGGGCCTCGATCACCCGCCGGAACGCCGACGGCGTCCGACTTGGCCTTGCCTCGCCCAGGAAGCCGTATCCACGCGCCAAGTACCGGAAGGCTATACTCCCGCAACCGTCCCACCCTTACCATGGCAGCTCCGGACGACCAGGTGGTCCTCGTCGACTGGGACGACTCGGAACGGGGCTCGGCCCCGAAGCTCGAAGCCCATCGGAACGGCGGACTGCTCCATCGCGCCGTCTCGGTTCTGGTCTTCGACCGCGGGGGCCGCATGCTGATCCAACGACGGGCCCCGGGAAAGTACCACGCCGCGAACCAGTGGGCCAACGCCTGTTGCTCCCATCCCCGCCGGGGAGAGTCGGCCCTTGACGCCGGGCATCGTCGGCTCCGCGAGGAGCTGGGTTTCGACTGCGACCTCCGGGAGCTGTTCGCCTTCACCTACGCCTGTCCGGTCGGAAACGGGCTCACGGAGAGAGAGTTCGACCACGTTCTGGTCGGAACCTACGATGGTCAGGTCGCGCCGGATCCCGCGGAGGTCTCGGAAACGAAGTGGGTGAGCCTTCCGGTCCTCTACTCGACCGTCCGCCTGGACTCCCGGGATTTCGCGCCTTGGTTCAAGATGATCCTGATCGAGGTCGCCCACTCGGGCTCCATCGGCTTGCCTCCTGCAACACCCTCGGAGGCCGATCCCGGCCCGACCGGACGACGCCGGCCCCCCGCTACGGGAGCCTGACGTAGGCAAGATACTGACCTGCGGTCAAGGGGGCCGTGAGAACCGCGCCGACCGCGACCTCCCCCAGGAGTGTGCCCCGAGCCGAGTGCGGGCCCGCGCTACCGGAACGACCAGGGCCCCGAAGAGCGCCCCGGGAATGCCGAGGGCCGAGCCGAGCGCGGTCGCCGGCCCGATGACCCCGCTCGCGTGCACGCTGATCTTCCATGGCCGGCTCAGGCCGAGGAAGACCGCGCCGTTCCCCGCGTAGCAGAGCCTCAGGGCGGTCACGGCGGTCGGGGAAGCCAGCGTCCGGAGTCCGGCGACGCCGATCAGGTAGCCGGCGATCGCCAGGAGAAACGGCACGGTCCGCTTCGTTCGGTCGTTCACGAACCGGTCGGGGATCGTCCCGTGGCGGGCGGGCCGTAGAGGCTCGCGAGGGGCCTCGCGGTGGCGAACGGGGTCGTCACCGCCGTGAGTTCCAGACCGTGGCGAGCGGGTACGGAACCGAGCCACCAGCCGAAGGCCGCGCACGCCAGAACCGGCGCGCTCCGGGCTAGGGACGGTCTGAGCTCCAGGCGGTCCGCCGGGATCTCGCACGACGACGAGCCGGCCGCCGAACGGGTCCGTGGCGCCCGAGGCGTTCCGGTCGCCACCGCCGGTCCAAGAGAAGTCGGTTGCCTACGCTGCGACCTGCTCCAGGAAGTCACGAACGGTGGCGAGGTACCGATCCTGCTCCTTGTACACGCAGTCGTGGCCGCTCTCGTGAAACACCACCAGTTTGGATCCCCGGATCCCGCGGTGGAGCCTCCCCGCGCAGCCCGGCGTAACCGAGTCGCGTCGGCCGACCGTGATGAGCGTCGGGACATGAATCCGGCCGAGCTGGTCTCGGACGTCCCAGGTGGCCATCGCTCCGGATGTCCTCCCCGTGAGGAGGTCCGGTCCATGGAGCGCGGTCGCCAGGTCCGGGTTGAAATGCTGCCCCGCGAGCAGGAGGTCGATCGGCACCACCTCGAGGTCGGAGAGGTGCCGCCGGTTGAACTCGGCGACGGCCCGGAGGTAGCGAGGGTTGCTCAGCTCGCCCCGTCCTTCGCACCGAACGATCGTCTCCCGTTCTCTCTTGGGCAGCTTCGACACGAGGCGACGCACGCCGTCGTGCATCTCCTCCCGGCTGGCGTAGCCGCTTCCCACGATGAGGCTTCGGTACCCCTGCGGGTGACGGAGGATCGTCTGGAGCGCGAGCGCGCCCCCGAAGCTGAAGCCCAGGAGGTGGCAACGACCGAGGTCAAGCGCGACGCGGACCGCGTCGGCCTCGTCCGCGAGCCCCTCGATGGTCAACCCCCGATAGTCGGGCGGCCGCTGGGACCGGCCGCATCCGAACTGGTCGTAGAGCACCACCCGGAATCCGAACTGGGCGAGCGCCGTGAACGGCCGCATCAGTTCGTGGGTCGCGCCCGGCCCCCCGTGAAGGCAGAGAACGACCCCTCGGTTACCGTCGCCGACCGACTGGTAGAAGAGCCTGTGGCCCGCGGCCCGGACGAAGCCCGTCTCGAACGAGAGCCCGCTGGACCGCTTGGGATAGGAGCCGGGACGATCAACTCGGTGGCGGGGCGATCCGCCCGATCGTGGGCGGTCCCGCGCCTTTCGGGTCACGTCGCGCGGGGCGATTCGGGCCGGCGCACGGCCCGCGCCGCTCCACAGGGGAGTTTCGAGCTTCGTGGGCTGGCGGAGCCGGGCGTCCGGGTAGTCCCGGCGTGCGTCGGCCAGCCACGGGGTCCGGGACCCGACGGGGCCGGTCTCGGTCTCCCTTGTGGGCGGACGGGTCATCGGTTCACGGCTTCGGGAAATGGGAGATCTCCCAGAGGTTCCCCTCGGGATCCTCGAAGAACGCGAACCGCTGCCCGTTCGGGCGGGTGGCGGGAGGTTGCAGGAACTTGACCCCCTTCTCCCGCAGCGTCTCGTACTCCCGGTCCGCGTCCTCGAGAAACACCGCGAAGTAGTTGCGCACGAGCGGGCTCTGGTCCGGGCGGATCCGCTCGGGGGGAAGCTCCTTCGCGAGTCCACCGGCCCCGATGATCGCCAGCACCGGCGAGCCTTTCTGCGGAAACTTCAGGTACGCCTCTTGGTCGTTCATCATCTGGACCGTCAGGCCGATCTTGTCCCGGTAGAACTCGGCGCACTTCCGCACATCGCGGACGGCGAGGGCGAAAGCGTTCACGTGGTCGATCATCGAGGGGACGGATGCGGAATCCACTCCTAACCGTTGCTACCGCGCGATCCGGGGCGGTCCGATCGACCCAGGCGCCCTGGTCCGGCACCGGTGGGGCCTGCGAACTCGTCCCGCCGTTCCTCAAGGCGGGCCGAGACCGCGTCGTCGGCCGCCGGCGATGCCGGATTTCGGACCTCTGCGATGGGTCGGTCCTCCGGGCGGCAACCCGGGCGCGAGGTCGCTTCGGGCGCGCGAGCTCACTCCGCCCGGTGCGTCGGCAGGGCCTTGAGGACCCCGGAGGTAGGCCACGGCGTGACCTACGAGGTAACAGCCGTCTGCGACGGATGCGGGGCGCGCCGGAGGCTGCGATCCCCCGTGGACGCCTTCGGCAAGAAGTTTGCCGGTCGGCCGCTGCCGGCCGGATGGACCCACGTCCATCGGGGTGGAGTACCGGGCACGGTGACTCCCGAGATCGGAATCGCCTGTTCTCGTGCGTGCCTCTCGAACGCGCGGCGGATGCTCCTCGCTCGCCGCGGCAGATAGCGCGTGGCGCCGCATCGCGAGGGTCTGCACGGACCGGCGCACGAGGGGAGGGAGGAAGCGTCCCGGGCGCGCGAGAGCTCCCTTCTCCGATCCGTCGGCTCCCGGAGATAGTACCGACCGACCCCCTCGGAGCCGGTGAGGGTCTTCCCTCGCGTACCCTCCCGAGTTTCCCGGCTGGCGGTAGGTCGTATGGGCCACCGGGGATGGGGGAGCGGTGATCGAAGCGGATCGAGTCGTGCTGAGCACGCCCGGCGCCGACGGTCTGGGCGAGGTCGTGCGCGCGCTGCGGGCATGGCAGTACGAGGGGGCGCCGATGCAGCTGCACCCGGGGGATCTCGGCTGGCACTGGCGGTTCGGCCCGGAGGCGACGGCCGCGTCGACTCGGACCTGGAGCCGGGACGGACGGATTCTCGCCGTCGGCCTGGTCGACTCCGATTCGGTGCGGCTGGCCGTCGCGCCGGACGCTCGCAACGATGAGCCACTGGCCCAAACGATGTCCCGCGACGTGACCCAGCCTGAGCGCGCCGGGTTCGCGAGCGGTAACGGTGGCATCGAAGCGCGCTGGGGCGGGCCGTTCGAAGTGCGGCTGGCCAGGGACGGTTGGGGACCCGGCGAGCCGTGGACCCCGCTGTCCCGCGTTCTCGGAGGGCGGGTAGAGGATGGCCGCCTTCGCACGGAGGTGATCGGTCCGGAGCAGGCGCGTGTGCGGGCCGCAGTTCAGCGCGCCTCGTTCGACCGGTCCACGTTCACGGACGACCGCTGGCATGCGATGGCCGCCGGGCTACCGTACGCCGACGCCCGGTGCTTGGTGGCGTATGACGACCAGGGCGCTGCGGTCGCGGCCGCGACCGTGTGGTCGGCGGGACGGGATAAGCCCGGGCTGATCGAACCGCTCGGCGTGCACCGGGCGCATCGCGGGCACGGCTACGGAACGGCGATCGCGTCCGCCGCGGCGGCGGCGCTCCAGCGGATGGGCTCGTCGAGCGCCGTCGTGTGCACCCCGAGCTCGAACATCGCCGCGGTCGCGACCTACCGGTCGGCCGGCTTTCGAGCGTTACACGAAGTGCGAGACCTGCACCGGCGCACCGAGCGAGCCGACCGGTCGCGGGGGGAACTCTAGTCCGGTTCGATCGGGGTGCGCGACGGGGGTCGCCGAGGCAGCGACCCGGACCGGATCCCGATCAGAGGTGGGAGCGGATCTCGCGGAGCACACGGCCTACCGGCTCTCGTTGAGCCGAAACCCCAGGACTCGAGCACCTTCGACGCCGCCGGCCGGATCCGCGTCACCAGGTCGACGTCAAGCGATGGTGCCAGCTCGGGAGCGCGGAGATAGACGGCCGATCCTCCCACCACGATCCGGTCGTCGTGGGTGGCGGAGGAGGGTAGCGCGCCGAGAGCCAAGATGCGATCCGTCTCCGCGGGCGATGCGGCCATCGCCCGGTCGAACCCCGCGCGCGAGGTCATCGCGTCTTACGCGATCGCCGAGCCGGGTCCATGCGAGAAAACTCTCCCTTGCCGGGGGGGGCGGGAGAACTCCCGCTCGTACCGTGCCCGGACCCTTGGACTCGGAGGGGACTTCGCGGGATCGTGCCAGTCGTACCACCCCACCGGTGCCGAAGTTCGCCGTTCCGAGCGGGCGGGGGCCGTCAGGTCCACGGACCGTCCGATTCGGATCCTCTTCCGGAGGAACGTCCGGGGGTCCCCCCGGGGCGTGACGAACCCGAGGCCGGAGCGGACGAGCCAGCCAGCACCGAGCGCCGCCCGGAGCTGTTCGTAGAGCTTGATCTTGGGAGGGCCCGCGGGCTTGGCGAGCCGGCAGCCGGTCGGCGGCCGATCCGCGTTGGCCAGGACCGCCAGCGACAGCCACCGGGACTCGCTCCCGAAGAGCTGGATGAGCGACGGGTCGGGCCCGATCCTCGCCGAACCGACGAGCCTCGCGAGATCTACAATGGTACCCGTCTTAGGTCCCAAGGCCCGGGGCGCCGATGAGCGGACTCGAGCGCCCCCAAGTGGACTGGTCGGGATTTGAACCCGAGCCCTCCGGTTTGCAAAACCGGCGATCTTCCGAACTGATCTACCAGCCCGCGCGGCCACCACGGACCGGGGGTGGGGTTAGGTTTTCGGAACGACTCCGGACCGGGCACCCCGGGGGCGTGGCCGGTCCGGAGGGGCGTCGATCCCCGGATCCCGGACATCGTGCTACGGCTCGGTGGCGATCGAGGCACCGGGCCGGCGGGAAACGCCTTCTACTGGCCCCCGGTCGACGGCGGATTGAAGCTCAGCGCGTTCACGGTCGTCGACGGCGGTCCTACCGATCTTCGCGGGGAAGGCGACCGCCTCGTCCAGGTCGTCCGCCTCGCGGAGACCGCGGAAGCGGCCGGGCTCTCGACGCTCTGGATCGCCGAGCACCACTTCCACGCCGGTGGGGTCTGCCCGTCGCCGCCGGTGCTCCTCGCGGCGTGCGGGGCCCGGACCCGTCGGATCCGGTTGGGGGCTCTCGTGAGCGTCCTCCCGTTCCATCGTCCGATCGACGTGGCGGAGGAGTACGCGATGGTCGACCGGTTGACCGGCGGGCGGCTCAACCTCGGGGTCGGCAGCGGCTACATACCGATCGAGTTCGACGGGTTCGGGGTCGACCCCGAGACGAAGCGAGCCCGGTTCGACGCCTCCCTCGAGACGGTGCTCCGCGCCTTCGCGGGAGGTGAAGTGCGGGTGGACGGGGCCCGGGCGGCGCCGGTTCGCCTCAATGTCGTTCCCGTCCAGCGGCCCCATCCGCCGATCTGGATCGCCGTCCAGCGACGGGAGGCGATCACGTACGTGGCCCGGCGCGGGATGTCGTTGGCCCTCGTACCGTACGCCACCCTCGCGGGGAAGGACGAGCTCGCGACGGAGATACGGGAGTTCCGAGAGAACGCCCCGGCCGGCACGCGGATCGAGGTCGCGATCGCGCTGCACGTCTACGCGGGCGAGCACTCCGAGGTGGCGCGCCGTGCGTTCCGGCGCTACCTCGCGAGCCGGCTCGACACGCAGTCCGCGTTCTACGCCGAGAAGGTACGGCACGACCCGGGGCACGCCACGCCCGAGTCGATCGAGGCGGCCGGGTTCGCGCAGTTCGGTCCGGCGGACGCCGTCGTCCGGGGGCTCGCGGCGTTCGAGCGCCTCGGGGTCGACGAGATACTCGGGATCTTCGATTTCGGAGGGCTCGAGCCCGACGAGGTGCGCGGATCGGTGCGCGCGCTGGGCGCCGCCTGGGCCCGGTCGCGCGGCTCCGGCGATCCGTAGCGGGGCACGGGGCCGGCGGCGCCGACCGAACCGCCTTTAGCCCGGCGTGCGTGGGCCGGGCTGGTGGTTGGCATGGCGGAGATCCTGCCCGGAGTGCATCAGGTCGAAGGGGTTGACCCGTCCCCCGATTTCAGCACGCACGTCTATCTCGTAAAGGACAAGGGATCGAGTTGGACCCTGATCGACACGGGTCTTCCCGGGACCCACACGGCGACCCTCGCCTACCTCGCGAAGATCAAGGTCGAACCCACCGCGATCAAGCGGATCCTCCTCACCCATCTCCACCGCGACCACACCGGGTCGCTCCGCGCTCTGGCGGAGAGGACGCGGGCCCGGACGTTCGCCCACTGGGTCGAGGCGGCGTACATCGCCAACGCGCCCAAGTACGACGGGCCGGGCACCCCGCCGGCCGAGGCGTTCACGGTCGACGAGACGCTCAAGGACGGCGACGCGGTGGACGCCGCCGGCGGCCTGATCGCCTACCACACCCCCGGACATACCCCGGGTCACACCGCCTACTACCAGGCCGAGCGGAAGCTCCTCTTCTCGGGCGACCTGTTCTTCGGGAACGCAGAGAGGGCCGTGCTGACCCCGCCGGAGTACACCCACCACACCCCGACCGCCCAGATCTCGGCGCGTCGGATGAGCCAGCTGTCGATCGACTCGCTCCTCACCTACCACGGGGGCCCCCTCCTGAAGAACGGCGGCGGAGCGGTCCGGTCGCTGGTGCAGAGCTTCCCCGCGACCTAGGACCGATCGGTCGGGGGGTTACGCCCCGCGGGGATCGGGTCAAGTGGGACTGGCCAGATTTGAACTGGCGTCTCGGAGTCCCGAACCCCGAAGGATGGACCAAGCTACCCCACAGTCCCAGGCGGGGCCCGACCACCCGGCCGCGCTATTTGAGCGTGCGCACGCCCGAGCGCCTTTCCGGCCGTTTCAGCACCCCTCCTCAAGCGGTTAGAGGCCCGACGTCCTCCCACCCCCGTCGATGGCTCCCTCGGCCGCGGAGTCGCCCATCCCCGGTCTCGCGCCGGTCGAGGATCTCGCCTGGACGGTCCCGGGGCTCAAGGACGACCCGACGCTCTGCCTGCGCTGCCGTTCCGCTCAGCTGCTGTGCGGAAAGCCGGTTTGCCCGATCCTCCTCAAGTACCGCGCGTTCTCGAGGACCCTGCCGATGGTCGGCGGCACCGAGTTCGAGGGGAGCTCCCCGCCCGGCGTCTTCGTCGGCCGGTTCGGGTACCCCCGGGTCGCCATCGGTCCGCTTCTCTCGCCGGACCATGGATCGACCGAGCTGTTCGACACTCCGGAAGAGTGGGTCGGGCGTACGGTCGAGGAGGTGGTCAGCTTCCGGACCGGCCTCGTCCGCGGGACGATGCGGGTCGACGTTCACGACGCCGAGAAGCCGACCCGCCTACTCGAGGAGGTCCAGATCCTGGGCCTGGCCTCCGAGTCGGTCGAGAGCGAGGTCCGGTTCCGCCGCCCCCCGAAGGGCCGGATCGCCCTCTCCGACTCCGCCCCTCCGTTCGGCCCATCGGCCCCGATCGAGACCGTCCGCCTCGACGTGCGGCGGGTCGACCCGCGCCTCGAGCGCCTCGCGTCGGACGTCCACGCGAATGCCCGCGTCGCGGTGACCGAGCTCTACGGCCGGGGCGTCCGGGTCAGCCGGATCCAGCGGGCGTTCAGCGCCGGAACGCTCGGTCGGGGGGGCCGCCGCAAGCTCGTGCCGACGCGGTGGAGCATCACGGCCGTGGACGACCTCCTCTCGAAGCAGAACTTGGGCAAGGTGCGGGACCTGCCGCAGCTCTCGGAGATCCTCGTCCATCGGTACACGGCCCTCGACAACCGCTGGCTCGTGGTCCTTCTGCCGGGCGCGTACCGGTACGAGTCGATCGAGGCCTGGTACCCGAACACCCTCTGGAACCCGACCTCGGGCGAGATCGTGATGATGGGGGACCACGAGGGCCACGACGGCCGCACCACCTACGCGTCGATCGGGGGCTGCTACTACGCCGCCCGGCTCGCGACGAGCGAGGCGCTGCTCGAACGCCGGCGCCAGGCCGGGGTTGTCGTGCTCCGCGAGGTCCACCCGGGCGAGATCCTTCCCCTGGGGGTCTGGAACGTACGCGAGCACCTCCGCGCCGCGCTGCGGACGCCACCGGTCCGGGTGTCGACGATCGGCGCGCTGAACGAGCTCCTCGCGTCGACGTTCGCGATCCCGCTCGTCCGCTGGCTGCGGGCCAGCGCGGTGCTCCACGACGCCCGGACCCAGCGTCGCCTGGACGCCTGGGCCGAGACCCCGCCGGCGTGACCGCGCTCGATCTCGCCCGACCTCGCTAACCGAACTTCTGGCCGCAGCGGCCGCAGAACGTATCGGTCGGTCGCCGGGCCGCGCCGCACTGGGGGCAGACCGCCGGCGCGACCGGCGTTCCGCAGCCGCGGCAGAACGTGTCCGAGGGGAGGTTCGGGTGGCCGCACTGGGGACACCGCCCGGCCCCCGCGGCCTCTTCCGCGACGGCGGCCGGATTGACGCCGGCCGATCCCGGCCCGGCCGACTCCCGCTCGCCCCCGACGGGTCGGGCGGGACCGGCGGCCAGGGTCTCGACCTTGCCCCCCGCCTCGCGGCGGCCCCGGAGCGCGAGGCGGAACGCCTCCGTGAAGTCGGATCGGTCGTACGCGGCCTGGGCCTCCGCGCGCAGCGCCTCCGCGCGCTTCGTGCTCGCCTGTCGGGGGCGGGCACGCCGGGCGTCCTCGAGCTCGGAGTCGAGAAGGTGGATCTCGAACTGGGACTCGACCCGGTTCTTGGGGACCGTGGCAACCGGGGCGTTCGCCGGAACGGCCGCCGGATCGGCGATCCGGGGAGGAGGCGCCGGCGCGGCGGAGGCCAGGGGGGGACCGGACGGCGCCGCCGAGCCGGGTTCGGGAGGAGCGGCCGCCGTCTCCCGCGGGCCGCGGCGGGCGGCCACGAGGGTCTCGTGCGCCGACTGCGCGAGATCGTACGCCCGGTCAAACTCGCGCCGTCCGAACGATGCTTCGGCCAGCCCGATCAGCTCGCGCGCCCGACGGACGTCGCCTCCCTGCCGGCCCAGGAGATCGGCCTCGGTCCGGGCCATGGTGAGTCGGTTGAACGCGCGATCGCTCGCGACGGCGGGCGAGGAGGTCGCGCCGCCGCGCAGCCGGTCCCGTCGCCTCCGCAGCCGGGTCAGGATGAAGAACGCGACCGCCATCAGGACGATCGAAAGCACGACGCCGACGACCAGCGCTTCCGTCTGGTAGGAGGATAGACCGCTCACGCCGCGCTGTCCGTCGCGCCCCCGAACGCCCTCGAGGGTGAACGCGGATAGATGGGGAGGGACGACTATTTAGAACGAGCCGTCCGGCGTGGCTCCGTCGGGAGATCTCGTGGCCGGGAGAGGGGCGGTTGGGCGTCGGGCCCGTCGCATCCATGGGCACGGGAGGTCGGTCTCGATGCCCGGATGCGGGTGCCCGAGTCGGGCGCTTCTCGACTGGCCCGCTCCCGTCGCGGACCTAGGCGTGAGCCGGTTTCCCGAACCGATGCCTCACGGAGGGGCTACGTCCCCCGCACGGCGACCGTTCGGGCGACGCGAGCCTCGTCGATCCACCGCTGGACCTGCTCCGCTCGACCGGGGTCGCCCGAGAACACGGTCGCCTCGTTGGCCCGGACCAGGAACAGCGCGTCGTAGCTGGCCGGATCGGCATGACCCGCCGCCCCCACGACCGCGTAGCCGCCGCCCACCACCTGAGTCTGCACCCGATACGCCTGGGAGAACGATGGCTCGACCACTTCGAGCTCGGTCAGGCTCTCCAGCCCCACACTCCACAGGATCGGCCGATGGATCGGCGACGGGTGGCCTTGCAGGAAGAGCCGCCGGTTCGTCAGGACTCCCCGGCCCTCGTGCGTGCGCCCGTAACGGAGGACGCGCTCGTCGTCCTGAAGCTCACTCGCGGGAATTCCGTGTCGGGTTCCCGCCGTCCGCTCGGCCGACACCGGGCCGGGCAACGGGGCGGGGCGGACAAGGTCGGGGCCGTCGAGCGGGCGCGGCGCGGGTCCGGTCGCTCAGAACACCGAGAGCTTGTCCGTGAGCAGCAGGCGGGGGATCGTGTCGATCCGGTCGAACCAGCCCTGGGCGACGCCCTCGACCTTGGACGTGAGCGAGCCGAGCTTGACCCCCTTGGCCGGTAGCACCTGGAGGCTCGCGATCTGGGGCTGATCGACGGGCTTGCCGATCTGCGAAAGGATCCGCACGTGGACCTCCTTCACGTCCCCTCCCGTCTCCTTCACGATGTCGTTGGCGATCAGGCCTCCGAGGAGGTTGTAGATCTTGCCGACGTGGTTGACGGGGTTCTTGCCGGCCGTCGCCTCGAGGCTCATCGGGCGGCACGGCGTGATCAGTCCGTTCGCCCGGTTCCCGCGCCCGACGGAGCCGTCGTCGCCGGCCTCCATCGAGCAGCCGGTCACGGTCAGGTAGAACCGTCCCAGCTCGGGGTCGTCCGCGGTGTTGACGTCGATCTCGACCTCGCGCCCCGTGAGCTTGGCGGAGAGGTCGAGAAGCTTGTCGCGGATCTCGTCGCACACCGAGGCGTACCCGTCCGGGTCGCCGATCTCGCGGTCGACCAGGGCCGCCGCGACCGTCAGGCGGATCTTCTTGTCGTGGCGGAAGCCCATCACCTTCACGTCCTCCCCGAGCGCCGGGAGCTTCTTCTTGAGCTTCAGCGTGAGGAACCGTTCGCTCTCGAGGACCAGCCGCTCGGTGTCCGACAGGGGCGCGAACCCGACCCCGAACGACGTGTCGTTGGCGAGGACCTCCTTCTGGTCGAAGACCCCCCGAAGGTCGACCGATCCCGAGCCGATCTTGCAGTCGAACTCGATGTTGGTCTCCACATCGAGGTGCGCGCAGACCGAGGCGACGTAGTCGCGCGCCGCCTTGATCACGATGTCCCGGAACGGAAGCTTCTCGCCGTCGACCTCGGTGGTCGCCCGCCCGACCAGGAGGCAGTAGATCGGGTGGGTGACGCGCCCGCCGCCGAACTTCGGTTCGGAGCCCCCGCCGACGACCTGGGTCTCGTCGGTGTTGTGGTGCAGGATCTTGCCGTACTCGTCCAGGTACAGTCGCG
>JASHOP010000058.1 GCA_030041075.1 Thermoplasmata archaeon
TCTCCTTTCCTTCGGCGGCCCCAAGCACGATGCGCGCCCGGAGGACCAAGCGCTGGGGAGTCGAACGGCCACGCGACCAGGTCTCGAGCTGGGCGCGCTCTTCCGGAGTCAGCTGCAGCGCCGGGGCGACCCGCATGTCGCCCCCATGGGAGCGGAGAGACTTATACTATCGCCTAATAGTGTAGCACTCCACTAGACCGGGGGTATCCGGGGAGGCGGAACGCCCAGCGGATCGCCGGCCGGGGCGCGCGGCCGGTGATCGCCCGGCGCGACAACGTGAGGGCGACCACGAAGGCGGACGGATATCCGGCGTGGAAGGCGACGGTCAGCGACCAGCTCGCCGATCCGGGGGGGTCCCGCCGCCGCTATCGACGACGGGCGGGGGTCGAGGGGGCTTTCGGAGCGTTCAACCACCGCTTCGGGGCGTGGGTCCGCGCCCGTCATCGGGACGCCCGGCGGGTGGAGACCCTCGCTCGGGTCGTCGTGTGGAACGCCGTGGCCCTCAGCTACGAGGGGAGTTGAGCGGAGTTCTCCGTCGACCTGGTGGCCGCGGTTCCGCGACGCGTCGCGGCCCCCCGGCGAGCGCCTCACGCGTAGCCGAACTGCCGGCGGGCGAACTCGGTCATCCGCTCGGGTCCCCACGGCGGCTCCCAGACGATGTCGACGCGAACGCTCGAAGCGCCCGAGGCGGACCGGGCGGCGTTCGCGACCTCGCGGACGATCTCCTCGACGGACGGGCAGCCGGGGCTCGTCATCGTCATCCGGATCGTGAGGTCGCCGGCGTCGGTCCACTCCATCCCGTAGACGAGGCCGAGGTCGACGATGTTCATCGGGATCTCGGGGTCGTAGATGTTCTTGAGCGCCTGGCGGACCCGCTCCTCGGCCTCGCCGTGCGCCCCCGGCGGGCCGGTCGCGGGAGCCGGCGCGGCCGCCGGGGCCCCGGGCTCCGACCCGGCCGACGCCTCCGGGCGCGACGGCAGGAACGGCCCCACGACCTCGAAACCGGCCGGGGCGACGTCGGTCCGGTATCGGATCTCGGCGTCCCGCAGAAAGTGGGCGCTCGTCCGGTCGATGAGCAGGACGACCCCGTCGACGGAGAGGGGGAGGTCGCGGTGGGAAGGCAGGTCGACCATCATCTGCGCGTGGGGGTGCATCCCCCGCTCGACCCAGAGCCGGACCCCGGAGCCCGGCGGCCGTCCCTCCAGCGCGGCGGCGAGCGCCTCCCGGGCCCGGGGGTCGATCCGGACGCGCAGCGTCTCGGCGGTCGGGGCGGCGTCGCCGCGTGCGGCGGGTCCGGGCATGGGGATCGGGAGAACGAGGGCGGGCGAGCCTATACCGCCTCCGGGCGGTCGCCGGGGGCGCCTCAGCCTCCGGTGACGTCGCCGAGGAACTCCCGGATCGTCCCGAGGAACTCCCGCGGCTGCTCGAGGATCGGGAAGTGGCTGGACCGGGGCAGGACCCGGAGGTGCGCGGGCTCGATCCGTTCGTTCATCTCGACCGACGGCTCGAAGAAGTAGTCGTACCTCCCCACGGCGACGAGCGTGGGGACCTCGATGCGGGAGTAGTAGCGCCGTCCGTCCCAGCGCGCGATCGTGCCGTCGACCGCGAACCCGTCGCCCGAGCGCGACATCATCGCCCGGTAGACCGCGGGGCTGAGCTTGGTCGCCTTCCAGTCCGGGTGGACCGCGCGGAGGAACCGGTTCTGGAACGGTCGCTCGATCGCCTCCGAGAGCGCGAGGTACTCGGGGTCGGTGAACGCCCGGGCGCGCGTCAGCTCCCTCAGGCGCGACCGCTGGCGGGGGGACGCGGCCGCGATCACCTGCCGGTGCGCCGCCCGGATCTCTTCCGCGCTCCCGGCGGTGGAGCAGAGCAGGAGGGACGACAGGTTCCTCTCGTAGCGGTGGGCGTACTCGAGCGCGACGAATCCGCCGGCCGAATAGCCGAGGAGGTGCAGCTCGCGGATGCGGAGCGCGCGGCGGATGGCGTCGAGGTCCTCGGCGAGCTTCGGGATCGTGTACTCCGAGGGACGCCGCGGAGCCCAGCTGTGCCCGACCCCCCGGGGGTTGAACAGGATCACCCGCAGGTTCGCGTTCGCGAGCCGGAGAAGGCCCCGGAGGTAGTGGTAGGTCAGTCCGGGACCCCCGGGATGGACGAGCAGCGTCGCCGGTCCCCCGCCCTGGGCGATGTATTCAAACGACCTCCGACCCGGGACGTGGACCCGACGGAGCCTCGCCATCGACCTCCCGTAGCACGAACCGCCCAAAAGTCCCTCGACCGGCCGCGGGCGGTAACCTCGCGCGAGTCCGAGGGGGGCCCGAGGACGACGCTTCGACGGCTCCGGTCGCCGTCGTTCGCCACGCTCCCGATTGACGGGTCTCCCCCGCGAAACGCCGGCTCCGGACCATCGAGCGAAGAGTCGACTGCGGGCACCGGGATTTGAACCCGAGTTATAGGCTTGGCAAGCCTATGTGATGACCAGACTACACTATGCCCGCACGGGGTGAATCTCTCCGGTCCTCTCCCGTTCCGATCGGCTCGCGACCCGGGCGGATGGGGAGCCGATCCTGCGGGGGGGCCCGAGCCTCGCCTCGCCCTTAAGGTCACGCCCGGGTTCCGCGCCGGACCCGGGCGCGGCGACGTGGCGACCCCCCGCGAGCCGGGGCCACGGTGGCCCGGGGACGGCGTTATTACCGAACGCACGCCGTCCGGCCCCCGGGAGCGGTCCGGGGCCGATGCGCGAGCCGTGGCGAGCCGGCGACGTCGCGGCCCTGACACGGGTCGGCGCGACCCCGCGGCTCTTGAGGGTCGTCGCGGGAGCCCAACCGTTGGACGCAGAGGGCGTGATCGATCTCTCCGACCAGATCGGCCAGGAGCCCGGCGGCGAGGTCGTCTGGCTCGGCGCCACCCACCGGCTGGTCCGGCCCTGCCTATCCGACCTCCTCGGCTCGGTCCGTCGGGGGGCACAGATCGTGACCCCGAAGGACGCGACGTACCTCGGCTACCTCGCCGGGGTCGCCCCGGGAGCGCACGTCGCCGAGGCCGGCGCCGGGAGCGGCGCGCTCACGATCGCGCTCGCGGTCGCCGTCGGTTCGGGCGGGCACGTGACGAGCTACGAACGTCGCACCGACTTTCTGGACGCCGCCCGGCAGAACGTGGCGCGGGCGGGGCTCGCCGACCGGGTGACGTTCCGGGAGCGTGACGTCGTCCGGGACGGACTGGACGTAACGGACGTGGCGAGCGTCGTGCTCGACCTGCCGGAACCCTGGGAGCTCCTCGCCCCCGCGCAGCGGGCGCTGGCGTACGGCGGGTGGGTCGCCACGTACACGCCGACCTACAACCAGCTCGAGCGGACCGTGCGGACGATGCGGACCCTCGGCTACGACGCCGTCCGCGCGGTCGAGCTGATCGAGCGGGCGATCCACGTCGGGGACGGCGGCACGCGGCCCGAGTTCGACATGCTCGGACACACCGGCTTTCTCGCGGGCGGGCGCAAGGTCGGCTGACGATGGTCGTCGATTCGATCTTCCTGGGCGGCCTGGTCGGCGTGGCCCTTTCGGGAGGCTTCGTCTACTGGGAGGTAGGCCGGTTCGCGACGCCCCAGGTCCCCGTCACGCTGTTCGACGAGCGGAAGGAGGTGGCGGCCTACACGGTCGGGCTGTTCGTCGGGGTTCCGCTCGCGGTGGCGTTCCTGTTGTTCCTTCTCGCGATGGCGAGCGGAGCCCTCGTCGGGGCCGCCGCGTCGCTCGCCCTCCTCGTCGGAGGAACGGAGCTCGCCCAGTGGGCGGTCCTGCGGACCAAGTACTGGGGCGCCGGGCGGAGCGGGCCGTTCTACGCGCTCGGGCTGCGGGCGTCGGTCGGGGGGATCCTCGCGCTCGCGCTGGTGGCGTCGTTCCCGGCCGGTTCGGGGTCGATGCTCGCGACGAAGCTCCTCGCGACCGCGGTCGAGTGCGTCGCCGTCGTCGCGCTCGAGGTGTCGGGGGCGCTGGTCTCGCTCCGGCAGACCGGGTCGTCGCGCCGCTCGCAGGGAGGTCCGCTGCGCGGGGGCCTCCTCGGGGCGGTCGGGTTCTTCCTCCTCGGTCTCTCGCCGCTGGGGGGGACGACCACCGCGGTCGCCGGGCCCGTCCTCGTCCTGGTGATCGCCGGCTACACCTACTACCGGCTGCGCGGCCTGCTCGCGGAGATCCCGGCGCCGACCGCGACGGCCGCCCCGCTTCGGACAGGTCCCGCCGTGTACGGCCGAACCGCGTCGCCGCCTGCCGACGGGACGCTGGGGAAGAAACCGCCGTAGGTCCGCGCCCGGCTCCCCCCCCACCCGGGCGGGGTCCCGACCGGATACGTTCTTAAGGCGGCCGGCGTGCGAACGCCCGCATGCCGGACGAAGGGGCGCGGACCCCGCTGGAGCGAAGGCTCCGGCACGGGCTCCGGACCTACCGGGCCGTGATCTCCGGAGCGGTCCTCGCGATCGGCGCGCTGCTGACCGTGCTCGCGGTCGGGGCGTTCACCCCGCTCCAGACCACCGGGCCGTTCCCGGCGATCGACCACGCGACCAACGGCCCGCCGAACTACAACCTCGTGTTCGTGATCGTCGGCCCGATCGTCGCGATCGTGGGCGCCTATCTGGTCGGGAGCTACGCCGTGGCGCGGCGGCGCTTCGAGCACCTGATGCTGACCAAGAGCAAGGCCGAGTTCCTCCGCAACATCCCCGAGATCGAGGACCTGCTCTGGGACCTCACCCCGGTCGACGCGATCCGGTACGAGGCGAAGAGCGCGGAGCTGCACGTTCGCCGGTAAACGGGCGGGCCGGACGCCTCGGCCGAGTTAAGTACCGAGGGCCGGTCGTCGGCCCATGACGGCGGCTCGGGGCGACGACCGGGTCCGGGGATTCCGGTTCCGGCGGCTCGAGAAGCCCGAGGAGTTTCGCCAGGCCGAGGAGCTGCAGCGGTCGGTACGGGAGGTCGAGAGCGCGGCCGCCGTGCCGGCGAGCCTCCAAAGGGTCCTCCAGGACAACGGGGGCGTCGTCGCCGGGGCGTTCGCGGACATCTATCTCGCCGGTTGCTGCGTTTCGGCCCTCGGATGGGACGGGTCGGTCCTCTACTACTACGCCCACGCGACGGTCGTCCGCCCCGAGTACCAAAACCATCACGTGGGGTACCGGTTGATGGCGTTCCTTCGGGACGAGGTGCTCCGGCAGGGGCTGGGGGAGGTCCGCTGGTCGTTCGACCCCCTCTCGAGCCGCGCGGCGTGGCTGTCGGTGCGGCGCCTGGGAGGGTTGCCCGACCGCTACCTCGCCCACTACTACGGCCGCCCTCCCGACGAGCTCGCCGCGTCGCTCGAGACCGACCGGCTGCGCGTCCGATGGGAGGTCGGCAGCCCGGCGGTCGACGGGCGGCTTGCCGGGGCCGGAGCGGATCCGGGCGAGCGCGTCGCGCGGTACCGGTCGTCCTCGGCGATCGTGGCGACGGAACCGGGCGAGCACGGGCTCCGCGTGCCGACGGCGGTCTCCGAGCCGAGCGGCGCGAGCGCGCATCTCGAGATCCCGTTCGACCTCGCGTCGATCCGCGAGCACGAGCCGGAGTCCGTGCGCCGGTGGCGCCACGCGGTCCGGGATGCGTTCCGGGCCGCGTTCGACCTCGGGTACGCCGTAGAGGATTTTGCCGTGATCTCGGAGGAGCACGAGCGTCGCAGCTTCTACCTCCTCGCGAAGGCGCCTCCGCGACCGACCGGAGAATGACGCTCCCGGTCGGGGCCCGCTCCGGGAAGGGATTATCGGCCGTCCGGGCGTTGTCCCTACGGGTCCTCGGACGATGGCTTCGGGCTCACGGTCCGCTCCGGCGCTGCTCGCCCTGGTCGGGATCGCTCTCGCGGTCGGGGCGGGAGCCGCGCTCCTCTCCGGCGTCGCGCCGTCCGCCGCCCCGTACTCCGGCCCCGGCCTCTCGATCCAGCTCCCGACGGAGGTCTGGGGGATCCTGTTCCTCGCGCCCCTCCTGATCGGGATGGGCGCGATCCTCGTCCGCCGGTTCCTGGACCGCGCCACCTTCCCGGCCACGATCGTGGTCTACGCCGCGATCATTCTCCTGCTCGGGGTGGGGCTCCTCGCGGTGGCCCACTTCGCCACCGGCGGGGGCTGCTTCTGCACCTCGGTGACCTCCCCCTCGAACGGCACCGTCTCGGTCAACGGGACCAACAACACCACCCACGCCAGCAACAACTCGACGCTGTTCGGCGTGGGGCCGCCGCTGAGCGTGTCGAGCACGCTGCCGTACATCGTGGTCGTCGCCGTCGCGCTCGGTCTCGCCACGGTCGCGATCCCGGTCCTCCTCTCCCGGGTCGTCGCCCGGAGGGACGCGGTGCGGACCCGTCCGGCCGTCACGGACGACGCGCTCGAGACGCGCGACGCTCTCGCGACCGCGGCCTCGGAGCTCGACGAGGGGCTCGACCCGCGCGCGGTGATCGTCCGGCTCTACGGCCGCCTGCTCGCGCGGGTGAGCCCGCTCGTCGGCGGGGTGGCGTACGCCACGGCGGAGGAGATCCGGACGGCCCACCTCCTGAGGCTGGGGGTCCGAGGCTCCGCCGCGGAGGCGTTGACCCGCCTCTTTGAGGAGGCCCGCTACTCGTCGCATCCCCTCGGCCCGCCGATGGTGGCGCGCGCGCGGGACGCGATCCGCGCCGCCGAGGACGACCTCGCGCGCGTCGGGACACGACCGTGACCCGCCCGTTCCACTGGGGGTTCGTGGCCGCCGCGGGCGTGGCGTCCGCGCTGTCGATCGCCGCTCGCGCCACCCTGACGACAGCCGTCCCCGCGGCGGCGGTCGCGGT
>JASHOP010000059.1 GCA_030041075.1 Thermoplasmata archaeon
AGCTCTGTAAGAGCCCTGGGATCAAACCGCAGTATTCCCCTGTGGGTCAATCCAAGGTACAGGAGAGCTACGTCGGACATCAAGTTGGCATGTTCAAGCAGGCCGATCCCGTCGTCGAAGACGTGAGTCCGAATCGAGATGGAGCTATTGTTGAAGCCCGGGGGAATTCGGCTCAGCACCCTTAGCGATCTACGCGAGGTCCGTCCAGGCAGCGTGACCAATCCGAGTTTCTGCCAATGAGCCAGTTCGCTGTCGTGCGGAAATCGACCCTGGTAGGGACGGCCACGTGCGTCGATTGGCGAGTAGCCGTTCTGCAGGTAGGTGAGCTCGGTGTCTTGGAAAGCCTCCTGAACGAACGCGAGCCGGTCGGGCAGGTAGCAGTCGTCGTCCTCGAGCATCGTGGCGATCTCGCCCGAGGAACGATGCAAGCCGTCCAGGATCTTTCCACCGAGGCTGACGGCGGAGGACTGGACAAACTCCACCTCTTGCCCGAGCGGGCCGCGCTCAAGGATTTCGGGCCGCGTGGGACCGACGACGAGGATCTCGTAACTGCCGCGGTCCAGCGACTGATGGACCGCGGAAGCGATAGCTCCAGGAAGGTAGGTAAGACGGGCGTGAAAGATGACAAGGACCGACAGGCTGGGGCGTGGCATCCGCTCAGCTTACTCCCAAGCCTTCAATCGGCCGCCGACTAGTTGGGGCGTTTGGGTCCCCTACCCGGTCGGATCGCCGAGGGCGTATCAGTCTCATGCGCGCCGATCGCCTCTGAGAAGATAGTCCGGACAGACCGCCGCCATCGTCTGCGGGCCGCACGGTCGGTTGAGTCGGCAGGCGACCCCCGGCAAACATCAACGCGCTCGGTCCCAAATCACCACGTGAGTACTTAGTCGGAGCGAAAGCCAGCCATCATCGTGAGTTCAAGCGGACGGTTTCGAACCCTCACGTCGGATGAGGGGGCGGGCGCAAACAGTCCAGCTCCGCGCTGAAGGATCGTCATGGCTCGATAGGTTCCTCCTGGGATCCGATGAGGCTCACGCTGGGGAAGGCTCCGGACTCGGCCACTGCTTCGCTGCGCGACATTCGCCTCGGGTGGCAAGGGAGTGAGTGAAACCCCACGGGAGACTCGGTGAACGCGTCGCAGGATCCCAGGCCAACGACCCCCGGCTACGACTTAAATGCGAGTAGGACTCCAACGCCGGGGGGGACAGATGCTTCCGGGAGTGCGTGTCCTCGACCTCACACGTAACATCGACGAACGCGGTTCATTCACCGAAATCCTCCGTGAAGATTGGACATCCTTCCTCGGATCTGAACGACCGGTGCAGGCGAACTTCTCTCTGTCTTTCCCCGGCATGATTAGAGCCTGGCACCGTCACGAGCGAGGCCAGTACGACATCTTCGTAGTCGTTCGGGGATCCCTCAAAATCTGCGCCTACAACGATCTCGGAGACCCTCAGAACGGAGAGCTGGATGAAGTGGTCTTGAGCGGCGACCGGTTCCAAGCGGCCATGGTGCGGGGGCATTACTGGCACGGCACGAAGTGTGTAAGCTCCCGTCCATCCGAGACGATCTACTTCGTGACACGGCTCTACGACCCCAAGTCGCCCGACGAGATTCGTCGCCCCTGGAACGATCCATCGATTGTTCCGAAGTCGATCAACGGCAATGCCAAGGACCCCCGGATCGGGAAGGCGTGGGACTGGAACGCGCCCCCGCACAAGTGAGCTCGATGGATCGGGCTCTGGTCCTGGGCGGGACGGGGTTCGTCGGCCGTGAGCTCGCGGAGTACCTTCGTTGCCCGACCGCTTCGCTCAGCGGAGGGGGCGGGTCGATCGCGGTCGATGCCAGGCATTTGGCTGACCTTCGGACCAAGGTGGGCCAGCTTGCGCCCCAGACGTTGGTGAACTGCGTCGGCCTGGCCGACGTAGATCTTGCCGAGCGGGATCCCGAGCTCGCGGACTCGCTGAACCGGAGAGTTGTAGATAATCTCGTTAGGATCCAGCCGGAGATGGGGTTTCGCTTAATCCACATCTCCACCGATTACGTCTTCGACGGTCAAAGGGGTGGATACCAGGAGACGGACCCCCCTAACCCCATCAACGAGTACGGTCGTTCCAAGCTGCGAGGGGAGGAGGTCGCCTTGGGTTCCAATGGGTCCCTCGTCGTTCGCATTTCGTCGCCCTACGGCCGGGGGTTTGGCGTGCGGAAACCACAATTCTTCCGATATGTGACCGAGGCGTTGCGGTCGGGAAAGGCGGTCAAGGCGCTGACCGACCAGCGCGTGACGGCGACCTTTCTTCCGGACCTCGCGAGCGCGATCGAAACGCTGTCTCAGAGATCGGTTGCCGGGCTGGTCCACGTCGCCAGCGCCGAGGCGATGACCCGATTCGAATTTGCCCGGCAGATTGCCCGGGTGGTCGGCGCCGACCCGGAGCTGGTGACACCAGGACTCCGATCGGACATGAAGCAGTGGATGGCTCCCCGGCCCGCTGATACGTCGCTCAACATCGAGCTCTCCGAGGGGCACGGTGTGAGCTACACTCCGGTGGAGACGGCGCTCCGGTCCCTGTTGACCGTTGGACCGGAGAGGAAGGCCGGGGGTTGAGGTCGCCCCAGGGTCCTTAGAGCACGACCCCGCGCAACGCGACCGATTGACTCGCCGCCGTGTCGTTGAGAAGGTGATGATACCACTCAACGGTCATGTGCCGGGTCGATGGAACGACGGCGCCGGATGCGATAGCCGATTCGATCTCATGGGCGGCGTCCACCGGGGTCAGTTGGGCGAGGAAGCGAAGCTCCTCACGAGCCCTACGGAAGCTGACACGATACGACCGTAGATCGGGGTCGCCGTACCACTCCAGCGACGGCCGCCCCTGCATCGACCCGGCGACGAGCTCCGCGAGCTTGGCGATCTGGTAGTTCTGTTCGTCGGATCCGATATTGAAGGTTCGGCCCCGGATGGAGGACGGGTCCTGCTCCAATAAGTCAGCCAGCGCGCGCGCGGCGTCCCGGACATGTAGGAACGGTCGCCACTGAGTCCCGTCCTTCATGATCGGGATCTTGCCGGTCTGTCGGGCTCCCTTTACCATACCGTTGACCGCCAGATCGAATCGCATGCGTCCTGAGAGCCCGTACAGGGTGGCAAAGCGCACCGCGGTCGGACAGAAGTTAGCGGTCGCAAGAGGCAGGGTGTCGGACTCGGCCATGACGTTGGCTCGGGCGTATGCGGTCAGCGGATTCGGGGGAGTGCTCTCGTCTAGGAGGCCGTCTCGAAAACCGTAGACGGAGCACGACGAAGTGAGGATGTACCGAGAGAGGCCCGCTTCCCGGGCTAAGCGCGCCACCCGGACGCGGCCGAGATAGTTGATATCGAACGTCTTCCAAGGGTCCATCTCCCCGGCGGGGTCGTTGGAGAGGGCGGCCATGTCAACGACCGCATCCTGACCGGCCATCATGCTGCCGTCGAACCACCGTACGTCATTGCGCACGAGCTGCAGCGACGGATTGTCGCGGAGCGCGTCGAATACCTGGTCACCGAAGAAGAATCGATCGAGGACCGTCACCCGGTGCCCACGCTCCAGAAGCATGGGAACGAGGGACGTTCCGAGGTACCCCCCGCCACCGGTGAGTACAATTTTCACGGGGTCTTTCAGTGGACCCGATTCTTAATATGTTATCTGCCGACGGACCCGTTGGGTTTGGAGCGTGACTCCGAACACGACGCGGACCGGGAAGTTTCGGTGAAGGGACTGGTACTTGCGGGAGGGCACGGGACCCGGCTGCGGCCCCTGACCTTCTCCGGAAACAAGCACATGATCCCGATCGCCAACCAGCCGATCCTATTCTACGGGCTACACCACCTCGCCCAGGTCGGAGTTCGAGACGTTGCCATCGTGCTGGGTCCGATCCAGGAAGGGATCCGGGAGAGCGTCGGCGACGGGTCCAAATTCGGTCTTCGGGTCGAATACATCGAGCAGGGCCCGCCCAAGGGCCTGGCGCATGCGGTGCTGTGTGCCCACGACTTCCTCGGCCGGGACCCGTTTCTGATGTACTTGGGCGATAACCTCCTGCAGGCCGGCCTTCGTAGCTTCGTAGAGTCGTTTGAATCCGCTCATCCCGACGCGGTGGTGGGCGCATCGCCCGTCACCCATCCGGACCGGTACGGAGTCATCGAGCTGGACGACGGAAGGATCGTTTCGATAGAGGAGAAACCCCCCCAGCCGCGGAGCAATCTCGCTCTGATCGGCGTCTACCTGTTTACCGAGTCGATCCACCCGGTGGTGGCGGCGTTGCGGCCCTCGGCGCGCGGAGAGCTCGAGATCACCGATGCCATTCGAACGCTCTGGGAGACTCGTCGCAAGGTCGAAGTGGTGCGGGTCACCGGATGGTGGAAGGATACGGGACGCCCCGGCGATCTGCTCGAGGCGAACGAACTCGTCCTCGGTACGCTTCCGGACGCGAGCTTCCGTATGGAGGGCGTCCTGGAACCGGCCGCCCAAATCGACGGTAAGGTCGGGTTGGGGAGTGGCTCCGTGATCAAAGACGGGGCCCGCGTCACCGGGCCCGTGGTCATCGGATCGGATGTGGTGGTTTCGGCAGGGAGTCGCGTAGGGCCCAGCTGCGCCATCGGGAACGGGGTCAAACTGGACCGGTCCCAGATTCGACGGTCGATCGTTTTGGATGGGGCTATGATCGAGGGTCTATCGCTTGCGGACAGCATCGTGGGACGGAACGTGCAGTTACGGGCCTTCGAACCCATCGACCGAGATCTGACCGTGGTAATCGGAGACGCCTCAACCGCCCTCCTCTGACCCCGGAGCGGGACTGTACTCGAATGGTGGCCCGAACCGGGGTCCACATCCACCCTGGCGGAAGCCCACTGTCACGGTCTGGGGAGCCTTCCGTTCTCGAGGCTCCTTTCGACCGTGAGAGGCGAGGGGGTAGTGACGATGGCCGAGCGTTTTGACGTCGTGATCGTCGGGGGTGGGATCGTGGGGCTCGCCACGGCGAGGGCGGTCCACAGGCGACGGCCCGACCTGTCGATCGCGATCCTGGAGAAGGAACGTACGGTGGGCACTCATCAGTCGGGCCACAACAGCGGAGTGGTTCACTCGGGGGTCTACTACCGCCCGGGTACGCTCAAGGCGAAACTCTGCCTTGAAGGGCGGAAGGGGCTCTTGGCGTATGCCGCGGAACACGAGGTACCGGTCCGGGCGGTTGGAAAGCTCATCGTGGCAACTCGTCCCCGAGAGGTTCCGACGCTCGACGAGCTCGCCGATCGCGCACGAAGGAACGGAGTAGACTCGGTCCGACGCCTCACGGCCGAGGAACTCCAAGACCGGCTCCCGGGGATCGCGGGCCTGGGGGCCCTTCAGGTTCCCACCGCAGCCATCACCGACTACCCTGCCCTGGCCTCGAGCCTTGCGGCGACCCTACAGCGGGACGGGGTCGCGATACTGACAGATCAGAGACTTGAATCCGCCGCACGGGAGCCCCACGGTTGGCAACTCTCGACGTACGGCCGTGAGCTCCGAACCGGCTTCGTCATCAACTGCGCCGGGTTACACGCCGACCTCGTCGCGGGGACCATGGGATCGCGGCCCCCGGTTCAGATCGTTCCGGTCCGCGGTGACTTCTATAAACTTTCGGCGCGGTTTCGGACCCAGGTACCGTGCCTCGTATACCCGGTACCGGACCCGAACGTCCCCTTCCTCGGAGTCCATCTCACCCCCACGGTTGGCGGAGACGTGCTGGCCGGACCGAACGCCGCGATTGCGCTCTCTCGGGAAGGGTACCGTCCCGGACAGTGGGACCTCAGGCAGCTGGGCCGGATGATGGCGTACCGAGGCACCCTAGGACTCGCGCGCGGCTACGGATCTTTCGGGGCGCGGGAGTGGCTTCGGTCGTGGTGCCCGGCGGAATTCCTATCTGCAATCCGACGAATGTGGCCGTCCACGACCCCGGACGACCTTATGTCCCGCACGAGTGGCGTCCGAGCCCAGGCCGTCCGGCCCGACGGATCGATGGAGGACGACTTCGTGTTCCTGCGGGGTGAGGAGGCCCTCCACGTCCTCAACGCGCCGTCCCCGGCCGCCACCGCGTCGTTCGCGATTGCGGAGCGGATCGCGGATGAGTCCGGATTTTCCGGCGGGGTCAACGATCCGAACACGAGGTCGATAGGGGGCGAGGGAGCTCCAGAGTAGTCGACCGGTAGTGAGCCGTATCGGTCGGGAACGCGACGAAGTGCGAACGGATTGCGCGAGGGCACGACCGGCGATGGCTCCTGTCTCCGGCGTCCCTACGCCGCCGGCCCGTTGGGATGCGCAGTGGCGGCTATCGCGCGCTTAGGGTCTCCGTTCGAGGTCTGCTATGCTGACCTCGTCGCCACCCATTTAACGTTTGGAGCGAGCAGGGACTCGGGCTCCATCTTGGCCACGACAAGCACGACCGAGCTTCGCGACGGTTTGACCACCGTCACACGGGGCACGCTGCTCGTGTTCGTCTCGACGATCTGTCTCGTTCTGCTCACGTTCGTCTCCCGCGTCGTCCTGGTCCGCAGTCCCTCCGCGGACTGGAACTCCTTCTCGCTCGAACTTTCGTACGCCTCCCTGCTGATTGCAGTGGCCAACCTCGGACTCCCCAGCGCCGTTGCCCGCAGCCTGCCGCACGCGACGACAGACCCCGAACGACGCACCATCGTCCGGTGGTCGGCCCTCGCCACCACGGGGTCGGCGGGGCTCGTGGTAGTCGCCCTTTGGTTGACAGCGCCCGTGGTTGCCACGGCGCTAGGCATTCCCGATCTCAAGGTCGGTCTCGAGTTCTTCTCGATCGCCATCGCCACGTCGCTGGGCTCGAGTCTCATCGCGGCGATCTTCCGCGGATATTCCAACGTCGTCCCCTACGCCCTCTTCCTCCAGATACTGAGCCCCGCCCTCTTCGTCGCGTTTCTCCTGGCCGCCTTGCTGTTGCCCGCTCGGGGGATTTCCTACGCGTACGCCCTAGCCGCCTACGCGCTAGCGAACGCGGTCACGCTGGTCGCGCTTGTCGCCTATGCGGCACGTCGGTTGCCGAAGCACCTGCCTCCCGGTCCGCACGCTCTCGAGGCTCGGTCCCGGCTGTTCCAATTCACCGCCCCGCTGTTCGTCGTGAGCGTCATGCTGACCCTGGCCGGCTGGGGGGATACGGTGGTGCTGGGCGTGTATCATCCTGCCCAAGTAGGGACCTACACCGCCTCGCTGACCCTCGCCCGGCTCGTCGTGGTCGGAATCAGCTCCCTAGGGTACATCTTCCTGCCGGTCGCGACCCGTTTCCTGCGTCGCGGCAATCCGCTGGCGGTCCGCGTGACGTACGCCACGGTCACGAAGTGGATGCTGGCGTTCTCGATGCCGCTGTTCTTCTTGTTCGTATTCCTCCCCCAGCGCTCGCTCGGCCTCGTCTTCGGTCCCGCCTACTCCGCGGTCGTGGTGCCGCTCCAGCTCACGGTGGCGGGAGCATTCGCCGCCACGATCCTCGGCCCAGGATCGACCACCCAGATCGCGTACGGCCGGGTCCGTCTCCTGGCGATCAATGCCTCGGTCGCTGGCGTGATTGATGTGGGGCTGGCGCTCGCGCTCGTGCCGGCTCATGGGTACGTGGGAGCCGCGGTCGCGTGGGGTATCTCGACCTTTGTCTACGCCGCGCTCTGCCTTGCCGAGCTGGCGGCAATGGACGGGATCCGGCTCTTTGGCCGGCACTTCGTCCTCCCCCTGCTCGCGACCTCGATCCCGTTCGCTCTCGGGTTGCTCGCGTTCCGAACTCGGATTCCCGAGTGGACGCTGCCGCCGCTGGGTCTGGCGATGGCCGGGGCGTTCGTCCTCGTGGTCCTTGCCACCCGAAGCGTGGACGACGGCGATCGACTGCTGCTGGGGGCGGTAGAGGAAATGCTGGGCCGGCCGGTTCCACTCATCCGGAGGCTCGCGCGTTGGGCGGGGGTCCGGTGATCGGAGCCCGGAGGGATGCTCGTTCTAGTCGCGGGGTCAGACTCTCGAGGTCGAGGAATGAGCTCGCTTCGTACCGGAACGTGCCACGGAGCCCACCCCTGCGTGGCGTGGATAGACCGAGCGCCAGTCGTCTCGACGGCCGAGCGAGTTGTTCATCGGTCGACCGGGGTCCTTCGACGAGCTGCCTTGGATGCGCATTCCTCCGGCGATGGGCTCGGTCCTCCCACTTCGATTTCCACTAAGTTCATGTACTAGCACGCTGTGCGGTAGGCAGGGTGGCTATGCGGCGGGTTAGACTAATCGGGATTGTCGTCGTGCTTGCTCTCGCGGTCACGGCGTTCGTTCTGTCGTCAATCGGAGTGATCAGCGCGCAGTCGGTGTTTCCGTACGCGAATCCCAACCCGGTTCTCGTAGATCATTCGACCACGATCTACTCGGGCTACAACCCTACCGGGGTGGGGTACGGACAGGGCTTCGGGTACGGTAACGGATACGGCTACACCACCTACGCTTGGACTTTCACCATCCCGGGTTGCAGCAACCCCGGCAGCGTTTCCCAGTTCGTCTGTACTCCCAACACGGTGGGCCAGTACACGGTTCAAGTTTCCGTGACCGACAGCGCCGGCACGATCTCGAATCAGTTCACGCTCCAGGTCAATCCGGTGACGGTGACGTTCACCGAGACGGGCCTGCCTGTTCACAGCCACGCGAAGTGGTCAGCGAGCTTCCAGAACGACACCCAGACCGTGCTGCAGGGGGATTCCATCGTCTTCCCCGTCGCGAACGGTCAGACGGACTATGCCTTCCTGGTCACCGGCCCCGCGGGCTGGCAGGGGACGACCAATGTGGGCAACGGCGAGGGCTCGGTCGGCCTGCCCAGCCAGAGCTCGGTGGTCGTGACGTTTGCGCGTGGCCCGACCTATACCCTCGCTTTCCACGAGATTGGAGCCAAAGCGGGCTCTACTTGGTGCGTTAGCGTCTCGGGTGGTTCGTTCTGCACCGACAAGGCCAGGGAACCCCTGAAGGACTTGACACCGAACTCGTACTCGTACTCGGTCCGCACGCTCGGGAGCGCGACCACGTTGATCGAGGTCGGGACCGCGTGGACGGTCGCCTCGAGCGGAGTCGCGACGCTAGCTCCGTCGACCGCGGTCCAGATCCGGTTCGCTTACCCGGTGACGTTCACGGAGCATGGGCTCACGGGGGCGTACAGTTGGTTCGTACGATCGCAGGGGATTGAGGTCACGTCGTCCACGGACCAGATCGTACTGTACCTCACGAACGGAACCCGCGCATACGCGATCGTCCACGAGGCAGGGTTCAAGCTGACGGCCCCGGTCGTGCCGCATCACGTGATCGTGGCGGGAGCGCCTATCTCCGTCACGGTGACGTACACCCCGAGGCCCTGAGATCGGAGTACGCTTGGGCTCGGGAGTCGACGGCGGCTCCCGGGTGCCAACCCGCGTGAGCGGGGGCGACCGACGAACCCTTTCCCTCTTCCCTTTTCATGCGCGGGATAGCGCGCTCCGCTCACTCTAGCCAGCGCGTACCGCCGATTGTCGCGGCTTGCGGCTCTCATCCCAGCTCAGCAGTCCCAGCGAAGTCGGAACCCGGGCACCGGCCGTGCGTCCGACCCGATCGCGGGGGGCGGGATCCGGCACGGTACGGCCAGAGTTCACCGCGAGCTCGAGGGACGAGCGTCCCCGGGATGGTCTCTTGTGGCGACTCTCCGCCCCACGGCGCCTGCGGGTCGGGGGCGCAGAATCTCGCCGATCCCGAATTTGTTGATCATCCGACCGGGCGAGGATCCCGGGATGCGTGGGTCCCCAGGTGAGCCCTGCACCGACGAAGGATCTCGTCGGAGCGCTTGATCCGGCGGTCGTCTAGGACCTAGTGAAGGCGAGAAACGGCGATATCGGCGACCGAGGCACGAGCCTCCACGTCCGGGTCCAGCCCCGCGGCCGCCCCGGAGACGCCCCGGGGCTTGAACGTCACCGAAACGCTCGCGGGCCGCCCGTCCACCACCAGGCGGCCCGAGGCCGGGGACCGGAGGTACCCGGGTTCAGCATGGACCGAGAACCCCTGGGTCCCGTTCGTGAGGTCGAGCACGACCGTCGTCGAGTTCGCCGCGGAGGTGCCGGTCTCGCCCTCGGCGCTCACGCTCCAGGTGAACGGTGCGACGAGCCCCGTTTCCTGGAACGTCACGGGATAGGCGAATCGCACCTGCACCGTCGTGCTCCGGGAGACGAGAGAGGCCCCTAGAGCCTCCGCCGACCACGCGGGTCCCTCCTTCACGAGGGTCGTCGCGCCGGGGATCGCGCCGACGGCATACGAATAGCTCCCCGGCGTCAGGTTCTTGAAGACGACCGTCGATTTCGTCGAGCAGAGCGGGGACCCGACCGCCACGCACCACTTCGAGCCGGCGGCCAGGCCGACCTCGTGGAACGTGAGGGAGTACGTCGGTCCCCGCACGAACGTCACCGCCTCGCTCAGGGCGCTCCCGTTCGTCGTGAGGTTCCCCTCGGGGGGGGCGGGCGTCGCCACCTCGAATCCCGCGGGCCCGACGATCAGGTACGGGTAGGTGCCGTTCAGCACCGCGAAGCTCACCGAGGTCACGGTCGAGGTCCGCGCGGTCCCGGGCGTCGCCTCGGGGTAGCCGTCGAGCGTCACCGACCACCGCTTCCCCTTGATCGGGAGCCCCGTCTCCGTGAAGCTCACGGGGGTGAACGTCACCGGGACCGATACCGGGGCTCCGTTCACGGTCACGGAGCCGGAGTCGACCATCGGCGGGGCGCCCGACGGGTCCGCGACGGAGTAGCCGTACGTCCCGTTCGGCTCCTCGAACGTGAGCCCGGACCCGGTCGAGCTCTGGGGGGTCCCGTTGAGGGTGGCGGTCCACTTCGTGTCGGTCGGAAGGCCGGGGACCGTGAACGAGACCGGGTAGGTGACCCGCTCGAACGCGAGGGTCACCTCGGTCACCGACGCCCCGGTCACCGTGAACGTTCCCTGGTACGGGATCGTCGTCTGGTGCCACCCCGGTACGTCGCCGATCGAGTAGCCGTAGCTCCCGTTCGGCACGGTGAACGCGATCGCGGTCCCGGTCGTCGACCTTCTCGCCCCGCCGAGGGTGACGGACCAGGAGGTCGCCTTCGGAAGCCCCGTCTCCGCGATCCGGATCGAGTTCTCGGGGACGATCACGCTCACGTTGTTGGAGTTGTAGTTCGTGACGTAGATGTCGCCGTCCTGGCTGTCGAAGAGGGCGTCGACCGGGTCGAGGCCGACGTTCAGCGATCCCAGGTAATCGATACCTCCGATCACGCTCACGTTCTCGGAGCCCGACTCCGGGACGTAGACGGTGCCGGTCGCGGTCGAGTAGCCCGGGACGAACGGGGTCGACGCGAGGGCCACGGTGCCGACGACCGTCGTGCCGTCGATCACGGTCACGTTGTCGGACCCGAACGCCGAGTCGACGGCGTACACGTAGCCGTTCTCGCCGTCGTACAGGGCCGAGTCGATGAACGTCGTGTTGAACCCGCTCGACTCGCCGGCGGCCCCGACCGTCAGCGTCGCCAGGACGGTGAGGCCGTCGATGACGCTGACGGTGCCCGAGTAGCGGTTCATGACGTAGACGTAGCCGTTCCCGCCGTCGTAGGCTGCGGAGTACGGCTCGACGCCGACGTCGACGGTCCCCACGACCGTAGTGCCGCCGATCACCGTGACGGTGCCGGCGTCCCAGTTCGTGACGTAGACCCACCCGTTCCCGCTGTCGTAGGTCGAGGCGAACGGGTACGCGCCGACGTTCACCGACTGGACGACGGTGGTTCCGCTGAGGACGCTCACGTTGTCGGACGGGCCGTTGGTCACGTAGACGTAGCCATCGGCGCTATCGTAGGTCGCGGAGAGCGGCAGGGCTCCCACCCCGACGGAGCCGACGAGCGATGTCCCGTCGATCACGCTCACGTTCCGGGTGTCGAAGTCGGTCACGTAGACGTAGCCGTTCGCGCCGTCGTACGCCCCGTTGAACGGGGCGGGTCCCACGTCCACCGTTCCGACCAGGGCCGTACCGGAGAGCACGGAGACCCGGTCCCCGTCCCAGTCGAGAACGTAGACGTATCCGGTCGCGGGATCATAGACCTCCAGCCCGGGGCTGTTGCTCACGTTGACGTGGGGCGGCTCCGTCGCGCCGATGGGGTCGAGGTCGACGGGCTCGACCACGTCCGGTGCGGAACCGGCGCCGGCGTTCGGGACCGACGGAGCCGGTGGTACGGGAGCCGCGTCCGGCGATCGATCCGAGGGAGTCGACGCGGCAAGGGCGCGGACGGAGCCCCCGGGAGTAGCGGCGAAAGCGACGCCGGGGGACTCGGTCGCCGCGCCGGCGGCCATCCCAAGGAGGAGCAGGGTGACGGAGACCGCCCCTAGTGGGCCTAGCCAGAACCTCGCGCAGGCGGCCACAGCGTAGAGAGCGCGGCCCACGTCATATTCTTGTCGTCTCCGGTCGAGGCTTCACCGGGGGAAGTCGGGCCGGCAAGCTGCCGAAAGACGAGCTGGCGAAGGTCGCGGCGTGTCGCCGCGTCGCGCGCGAGGAAGGGGCGCCGCCTCGGCCGAGTCCCATCGGTGCATCCATCGCCATGCTCGGAACCTCCATCCGTCCCGCGGGGGAATCGGCCCCGGTTCGAGGCCGGTGCCGGGCTTACGAGCCCGAGCGCACTCCGACGTGGTCGATGCCGTGTCCCGAGACGCGGTGCTGTCCCACGGACCCGTCAGGGACCCGAAGCCCGGGCCATCACGGTTTATCTACCCGTGGCTCGTTGGCGCGGCGGAGCCTTCCATGAGGACGAGTCCATCGAGCCGAGCCCCCGCGGTCGTTAGCGTTCTGATCGTTGGCCTGTTCGTCGCTTCGGCTCTGACCGCGATCGGGGCGGACCGCGGGGCGCCCGTTTCCGCCGGCCCGGCCCGCTCCTCCGGGACCTCCGGGGTCGCCCCCCTCGTGACCTCCCCGTACAACCTCACTCTCGATCCGGTCATCTTCTCCACCTACTACGCCTCCAACGGGACCGGGATCGCCTCGACGGTCGTGGTGACGAACGGGGCCACGTTCGGCTCCGGGTTCACCGTCGACTTCTGCGTCAGCACGTCGGAGACGTTCAACGGCCCACCCTCGCAGGAGGTCGGCAGCATCGTCCTGAACGCCGGCCAGACGGCCCTCGCGAACACGCTGGTGACGTTCTCGGACTCGCAGAGCACGATCCTGGACGGAGCCGGCACCTACTACATCGCGGCCACCGACTCCGTGGGCGGCTGCGGCGGCGGAGCGTCCTCGTACTCCAACGCCACGAAGATCACCACGACGACGGTCGCCCCGACGCTCGCGTTCGCCTCGCCGGACACGGTCGGGGCGACCGACGCGGTCTCGGGAGCGCACTGGGACGCCAACGCGACCCTCACACTCCACCTCAACAACCTGACCGGTCGCACGCTGGCGACCCTGGAGACCAACGCGGAGGGCAACCTCACCGCCGGCTCCTCGTTCGTCGTCCCCACCCTGCCGTACACCCCTTCGGGATACACCCTCGTCGCGCAGGAGACGGCGCCGACCGGCGGTCTGTACGGAATCAGCGTCGCTCGGGCGTTCCAGATCGAGTCGAACGTCTCCGCGACGCCGTTCTTCTTCAGCGGCAAGGCCGGGATGACGCTCGACCTCACCGGGACCGGGTTCGCCGCCGGGGCTACGATCGCCAAGAACTCAATCACGGTCGCCGGAGTGGCCACATCCCATGCCGCTGTGACGACCGCGAGTTCGGGCGGCTTCAACGTCACCGTGACGATGGATACGTCGATTCCACTGAGTCCCGGAGGCTACGAGTCGATCGGAATCACCACGTCCCCGGGCTCGTCCCGGACCACGTTCCCCGACCGGATCTTCGTGTCGAGCCCCAGTCCGGGTTCCCTCCAGTTTACGTTGAACACCTCCTCCGTCGTGTACGGGAGCTCGATCCTCGCCCGGGCGTGGAACTTCCCCGCCGGCGCCTCCCTGACCTTCTTCGCCGGCTCGACCGTTCTCGGCACGGTCGTGGCCAGCTCGCTCGGCTTCGCGCAGCTCGTCACCACCTTCCCGGCCATGCCGGCCGGGACGTACGACGCGTACGCGGCCGACGCGGCGGCGGATCTCGTCTCGCCGACCGTCTCCGTCACGGTCAATCCCCGGTACTCGGCCCGGGACCCGACCGGGTTCTCGCTCCCCACGACCGCCCCGACCGAGTACGTGCCGAGCAACGGCACGATCGGGGTCCAGGCCTACGGCCTCTCGCCCGCGACCGGTATGACGTTCACCGACACCGTCTGGACCGGCGTCGTCGCCGGCAACTCGATCGGCCTCGCGTCGTCCCAGGGGTACGCGGCCATCGCGATATCGGTCGGATCGCTCAACGCCTCCACCGGCGTCTTCACCCCCGCCCCGAACGGGACGCTCGCCTTCGCCTACCTGCCCGACTACGCGCGGATCCCCTCGCTCGCGACCGGGACGCTCGAAGAGATCGGCAACGCGAGCGTCGCCTTCGGTTCGTACGCTACGGTCACGGCCCCCGACCTGTCGAGCATCGCGGAGTACGCCGCCTTCCACACCGGGACCGACGTGACGATCACGATCAGCAACCTGATCCCCCAGTCAGCCCGCCTCTACCCGGGATCGACGGCCGACTACAATGTTCTCCTGGGCGCGACGGTCCTCTCGGGGCTCACCGGTTCGACCTGTCCGGCCCTCACTCCCACGGTCTGCTACGGAGCCGGCACGCCCGCCGCGACCCTGACCCTCAAGTTCGCCGTGCCGATTCCGGCGGGCCTCCTCCCGCTGACGATCCGGTACAACGGCTCGACCGCGGCGCTCGCCTCGGTCTCCGTGCTCGTCTCGCTGCCGGGGGCGGCCCCGGGCGACGGAACGCTCGAGGCCGTCGTGGACCCGGTCTCCCACAACACGGAGATCGTCGGCTTCGACCTCTTCCCCTCCACCCTGAACTACACGCTGTACGTCTCGAACCTGTCGACGTCGGCGGGCGTGGACTCCACGATCGCGCCCGCGGTGGGTCCCTCCGGCGCGCTCGGTCCGATCGACATCTCGAGCCCGGTCGCCTACACGAGCGAACCGGCGGGAACCTACGCGGTGTATCTCCTCTACAGCAACGCGACGACCTCGGCGTCCGTCAGCACGACCTACACCGTGGCGCTCGGCGCGCTCGACGTGTCGCCCGGCAGCGGGCCGGTCGGGGACTCGGTCGTCGTTTCCACGACCGGACTCGATCCCGGGTCGTACTACGACGTCTACCTCGGCTCCGCGCTGTGGATCGCGGGCCAGTCGTCGTCGAACGGGTCGTTCGCGGCGACCGGATCGGTGCCGCGCGTGGCCGAGGGGACCTACACGATCTCGCTCGACCCGGCCGGATCGACCTCGCCGGTCGAGAGCGCGCCGTTCTCGGTGACGGGCACCGTGTCGCTCGTCACCGCCGGCACCGACCAGCTCTACGCGTTCCCGGGCGAGCTCGTCGACTTCGCATGGGACGTGGCCGGCGTGGCTCCCCCCTCCCAGTACCCGTTCACCGTGACCGTTCTCCTGAACGGATCGGCGTACGAGACCGAGGCCGGGATCCTCAACGGAACGACCATCGAGGGCAGCTTCACGATGCCGAACGCGTGTCCGGGCTCGGAGACGTCGTGCGGAGGGGGTAGCTACTGGTGGGTCACGCTGGATTGGAGCCAGGTCTACGTCGTCGGCGGCATGGTGATGACGTCCGGCTACAACGACACGGACCCCGCCTACCTGGAATTGGTCAGCGGCAACGGCGCGCTCGTCCTGAGCGTCACGCCGACCGACATCGCGGAGATCGCCACGCTCACGGGGCAGGACGTGAACGTCACGCTCGAGGCCCTGGACGCCAAGATCTCGGGCGTCTGGGCCAGCGGGAACACGACCTACGCGCAGCTCGCCACCGACTTCGGCGACATGAACGTCTCGCTGGCGACGCTGAGCGCGAAGATCTCGGGCGTCTGGGCGAGCGGGAACACGACGTTCGTCCAGCTGAAGACCGACTTCGGGGACGTGAACGTCACCCTCGCCGACCTCAGCGGGAAGATCTCGAGCGTGTGGGCGAGCGGGAACACGACGTTCGTCCAGTTGAAGACCGACTTCGGGGACGTGAACGTCACCCTCGCGGCCCTGAGCGCGAAGGTCTCGGGCGTCTGGGCGAGCGGGAACACGACGTTCGTCCAATTGAAGACCGACTTCGGCGACCTGAACGTCACGCTGGCCTCCCTCAGCGCCAAGGTCTCGGATGTCTGGGCGAGCGGGAACACCACCTACGCCCAGCTGAAGACGGACGTCGGGGACCTCAACGTCACGCTGGCGTCGCTCGGCGCCAAGATCTCGGGCGTCTGGACGAGCGGGAACACCACCCTCGTCGAGCTGAAGTCGGACATCGGGGATCTCAACGCGACGCTCGCGTCCCTGGGCGCGAAGATCGCCGACGTCTGGGCGAGCGGGAACACCACCGACGCCGAGCTGAAGACCGACTTCGGGGATGTGAACGTCACCCTCGCCGACCTGGGCGCGTCGGTGACCACCGTGGTCGACGGCAACGCCAAGATCGAGACGTCGCTCGGGAACGTCACCGCGTCGCTCAAGGCGATCAACGCCACGGTCAACTCGATCGAGTCGACCTCGTTGACGCTCAGCACGACCCTGGGCGAGGTCCACACGACCCTCAACGCCGTGAACGCGAACCTGAGCGCCGTGAGGAACGACGTGCTCGAGCTGACCACCGCCGTCGGGGACCTGAACCTCAGCGTAGCGTCGCTGAACGCGACCCTCACCCTCGTCAACGGCACCGTGTTCACGATCTCGACCAACCTGGGCCGGGTCGAGGCGTCGCTGACGAGCGTGGCGACGACGGTCACGGCGATCAACTCGAGCACGAACTCGCTGCTCGGGTCGACGGTGATCGTGAAGACCGACCTGGGCGACCTCCTCGGCACGGTCGACCTCGTCAACGGCAACGTGACGACCGTCGAGACGGGGATCGGCCAGCTCCTGATGTCGACCGCCGCCATCCAGGCGGCGCAGGGATCGCAGCCGACGACCGGCGACCTCAACGGCGTGGCCGACCTCGTCTACGTGTCGATCGCGCTGATCGCCGTGACGCTGGCGCTCGCCCTCCTCCTGTTCCTCGGGTGGACCCGACGCCGCGGGGGAACGCTGTAGTCGACGGGTCCGCCGATCGAGCTCGCCCCGCGCTCGCGATCGATCGGCCCGGGGCGAGGGCCCCGGTGGGGTCCGCCGACCCCGACGGTCGCCCGCGCTCGGGTCGGGGCTCCGGCCGCCGGTGTCTTCGGGTCGGGCCGGGCGGACCCGTCGCGGGCCGCAAGGCGTTCGCCCCGGGCGTCGGAGGTGCCGGGACAAGCATTATCGGACCACCCGAGGTCGTACCCTCGAGTCCGCGCGATGCCGAACCCGGAGTCCCCGCGAACCCGCAAGCCGAGCTCTCCGAAGCCGGGGGTCCTCAAGCCCGCGGCGCCCAAGCAGGGCCTGCGTCGCTGGACGTTGTCGTTCACGATCTCGGGCGTCATGATCGTGGCGGTCGTCGCCGCGTTCGCCGGGGTCCCCGTGGCCCAGTCGACGCCGTTCGCGTTCTCGATCACGAACCCGGGCAGCTCGATGACGCCCTCCAACCACACGACCTCCTTCGCCCATGCCGGGACGATCGTGTTCACCTGGTCGAAGTCCGGGGCGAACGGCGTGACGTTCTCGGTCCGGGTCGCTTCGAGCGGCGCGCTCCTCTACTCGATGTCGGCGACCGTCGCGAACGTGACCCTCAGCGTGCACGCCGACACGCCGTACAAGTTCGGCGTCCAGACGCAGTACGCGACCACGGTCTCGGTCTCGGGGAGCCTCGACTTCAAGGCGCCGGTGCTCACCCTCTGAGCTCCGCGTGCCCGTCCCGCGTCCCTGCCCGCGGAGCCGGGGCGTCCTCCTTGTATCGAAATCGATATAGCCATCGAACGCCGGCGGGGGGCCGTCGATGCCGGGGCGGATCATCGGCCTCTACGCCCTCGCGTTGATGGATCGGGACGGTCCGGTCTACGGCTACCTCATCTCCCGCCGGATCTCCGAGCGCACGGGAGGGGCCTGGAGCCCCGGGGCGGGGGCGGTCTATCCCGCGCTTCGGGCGCTCGTGGACCGGGGCCTGGCCCGGAGCGGCGGCGGGGGCCGCCGGCGCGAGTACCGGATCACGGCGGCGGGCCGCGTCGCGCTGCGGCGGCTGCGGCGCGAGTCGCTCTCGGCGGGCCGTTCCGCACCCGACCTCAGCGTCCTCTGGGCGGACGTCGTGGGCCGGCGCGACCTCGGCCCGTTCCTCCTCCACCGGCTGCGCCGGACGATCCGGGCGCTGGAGGCCCAGTCCGGGCGCCACGCGGAGTCGCCCGCGGCCCGCGCGCTGCGACGGAACGTGCTCCGCGAGCTCGCCGCCGCCCAGCGGAGGATCGCTGGCGACCGTCGCTCGCCCCGGGTCCCGGGGGAAGGATCCCGATGAGCGCTCCCCCCGATCGGAGCGCCATCCTCGTGAACGACCTGTCGAAGCACTACGGCTCGCGCGACCACCCGGTCCGGGCTCTCGACCACGTCTCGCTCCGGATCCCGTCGGGGACCGTGTTCGGCCTGCTCGGCCCGAACGGCGCGGGCAAGACGACCCTCATCAAGGTCCTCACGGGGATAACCGACGCCACGGCCGGGGAGGCGAGCGTCGCCGGGTTCGACGTCCGGCGGCAGTCGATGGCGGTCCGCGCCCAGATCGGGTGGGTCGCGGCCGAGGTGATCCTCGACGACGACTTCAGCGCGCGGGAGAACCTCTGGTTCCAGGCGAAGCTCCAGGGTCTCAAGGGCTGGGAGTCGCGCGCCGAGGACCTGCTCGCGTTCTTCTCGCTCGCCGACCGGGCGGACGACAAGGTCGGCAAGTTCTCCACGGGGATGCGCAAGAAGCTCGAGATCGCGCTCGCGCTCCTCCACCAGCCGCTCGTGATCTTCATGGACGAGCCGACGATCGGCCTCGACGTCAGCACCCGGCGGATGCTCTGGGAGATCGTGACCGGGGTCCACCGGGAGTTCGGCGTCACGGTCCTCCTCACGACCCACTACATCGAGGAGGCCGACGCGCTGTGCGACCGCGTCGCGATCATCGACCAGGGGCGCATCCTCGCGGAGGGCACGCCGTCGGAGCTCAAGGGCCGGGTGAAGGCGGACGTCGTCGAGCTCGAGACCTCCGAGCCACTCGAGGCGGCGCGGCTCTCGGCGCTGCCGGGGGTCCAGGAGGTCCACGCCCAGGGCAACGACTGGACGATCCGCGTCGGCACGTCCGACGACTTCCTGCCGCGGCTGTTCGCGACGATCCGGCCCGACCGGATCCGGCGGATCAGCGTGGAGAAGCCGAGCCTCGAGACCGTCTTCCTCGAGGTGACCGGACGGAGGCTCGGCCAGGACGAGCCGATCCGCGACCTAAGGAAGTTCTACGCCCAGATGCAGAGGGCGCGCCGATGAGGATCCCGTGGAGCCCGTTCTGGGGCCTCTACTGGCGGGAGATCGTTAGGACGTTCCGCAACCCGTTCGTCCTCCTGATCACCGTCGTCCAGCCGTTCATGTGGCTCGCGTTCTTCGGCAGCAGCTTCTCGCTCCTGCCCGCGTCCGAGCTCGAGGGCCTGTTCGGGGCGTCGAACTACATCCAGTTCCTTCTCCCCGGGGTCCTGTCCACGTCGATGCTCACGGTCGGGATGTTCGGCTCGATGAGCACAATCCAGGACAAGCGGTTCGGTTTCATGAAGCGGATCCTGATCACCCCGACCTCGAAGGGGACGGTGTTCGTCACGAAGGCGCTCGGGTCCGCGTCGCGCGGGCTCGTGCAGTTCCCCGTGATGATCGCGGCGGCGCTCGCCTTCGGGGTCTCGTTCCACCTCTCGCCGCTCCAGTGGGCGGCCTGGGTCTCCGCGCTGATGCTCCTCGCGATCGGCTTCTGCAGCCTGTTCCTCGCGATCACCGCCCGTTCGACCGACTGGCAGACCCCGGGGGTGGTCTCGAACTTCATCACCATGCCGCTCATGTTCGCGAGCGCGGCGCTGTTCGGCAGCAGCCACTTCCCGGTCTGGATGCAGACGATCTCGAAGGTGAACCCGATCACGTTCTCGGCGCTCCTCGGGCGCAGCTTCATGCTGGGCACCGCGACGAACTGGTGGGACCTCGGGTACCTCGCGCTGTTCTCCCTGACGATGCTGGGTGTCGGGTACTTCGTCTCGAGCCGCTGGCTCCGCGTCGAGTGAGCGACCCGAAGAGGCGGCGAGGCGGGTCCGGTAAGACGAGGGGCATGGGACGCTGGGGGGCTGTGCAGCGGCACCCTTTCGCCTCGTGCGAGCGGTGTCCCAGCCGTTCCACGCCCTGTTCGGACCGGCCCATGGTGGGCACCCTCCGAACCGTCCCGAACGTTCTTTAGGGCGGTATCGCCCTGCGGACGACGATGACAGGGCCTCCCGCTGGGCTACCGTGGACGGACGTGACCGTCGGAACCCAGACCGTGAGCGTCTTCCGTGGCTTCCCCCGGCACTTCTACGCGCTGGACCCCACCACAGGCAGCGTGGTCAGCGGAACGACGCTGGACGCCGTGGTCGAGCGACTGAGAGCCCACGTCGGGTGATCCGGATGGCGACCGAGACGCACCCGGTACCCGTGGGGGATGCGCTCCTGGGGGGAGCGAAAGAGTACCGGGAGGGGGCGGCCCAGCGGAACCGCCTCAAGGTACGAGAGGCGGCGGAGAAGGTGTGGCGGGCCGTCACCCAAGCGACCGACGCCTCCATTTACGGGGCTACCGGGGCGCGAGTGGAGTTCAACTCCGAGAGGCTCGAGGCTCTCGAGGAGATGGGACGAGGCGACCTCGCCGGTAGGGTCGCGGAGATCGCCCAGCTCGTCCATGGAGACTGCTTCTACCACGGCTACTGCACCAACGTGGACGTCCGGATGGAGGAGGCGTGCCAGCTCGTCCAGGACATCACCGGCGATAGCTCGTACCGCGAGACCTTCCGAAGCGCGCTCCGAGGGGACGCGTAGGGAGGCGTAGACCGCTGGCCGAGGTGAGCCGGCCGATCGGGGCCGCGGTCGCCCGTACGTCGTCCTCGCCCCGTTCGGTGGCAGCCCCATCCGGTCCGGAGGGCGACGACCCTGAAGGGACTCGGTGTCGCCGGATCCCCGGAGCGACTGGCGCTAGCCCGGCGCCGCCGCGCGAGCCTCGAAGTCGCGTCCTTCCCAGCGGTCCGACTCCGGCCAGTAGAACGTGAACCTCCACGAACGGTCGGGCCCTCGAAGCGGGGCGAGGTCGACGAACTCGAGTCCCAGGCCGGTGCGGCGGGACTCGAGGCTCTGGAGCGTCCCCCAGCCGTCGTCGCTCGCCCGCAGCCGGAACGGGGCTCCGGCGACGACCCGGAGGGTCGCTTCGGGGGGGACCCGCGACGTCTGGCGGTTGAACGTCCAGTACTCGAGGGTCAGGGGCCGTCGCTCCCGGCCCTGGTACCGCTCCGCGACCGCCGGCACCCGATCGAACACCGCTCCGTCGGCCGACGAACGCAGGAGCTCGAGGTACTCGGCGTGGGCCCACGCGAGCGGCATCGCCGCCTCCGTCGGCCGCCCGAGCTCGAGGTAGAGGGACGGGAGGTCCGGCCCGTCCCAGACCTGCTCCGTCACGAGGCCCGTGGTCGTCGCGAACCGCTCCATCGCCTCGAGGTACGGCGCGGGGTCGTTGCCGGCGGCGAGCTCGTAGTGGCCCCGCTCGCCGGTGAGCACCGGCCACCCCCGGCCCTGGCCCCAGTCCGTGTAGGGGCCCCCGTCGTCCCGCTGGCCGTACCCGTCGCGGTTGTACCGGCGCCAGACCGGTCCGAACGGCGTGTCGACCTTCAGGACCCGGTCGACGACGCGGAGGGAGTCGACGACGAGCGGATCGTCCGGGGCGCGGACGCCGTAGCGGACGAGGTCGAGGAACCCCGCGTCGACGATCTCGCTCGCGGGGAACGCGTTGGGGGTCCCGGGCGGAAGGTTCGGGAGCCAGACGGTCCCGAGGTCGGGCCCCTCGTCCGGGACCGTGCTGTGGACCGACGCCGGCCGGACCCGGACGTAGTGGCGGGGGACCCCCTCCACCAAGGTCCCGCTCCGCGTGACGGTCCAGAGGTCGACGTGGGACTCGAGGAAGTCCGCGTAGTCCTGGATGAACGCCGCGGAGGCGGCGTCGCCGCCGGCCCGGACGAACCCCGCGGCGACGGTGAGCGCGGCGATGCTCGTCGCGATCGTCGACGGCGAGTAGCCCCCGACCTCCTCCCAGCGATCCTCCTCCGTCGCGGGACCGCGCTCGATCAGGAAGCGGGCGCCCTGCCGGACCATCGGCTCGGGGTCGAAGCCGGAGTTGCCGCGCGTCTCCTTGAGCTTCGCGGCGAGCAGGATCGGAAGCGCGACCTCGTCCAGCTGGACCCCGTGCCAGTACGGCGTGCCGTCGACCCAGAAGTTCTGCGGGAAGCCGCCGTCCGGCTTCTGCTGGGTCGCGAGGTAGACGAGCGCCCGGAGGGCCGTCGTCTCGGCCCCGGAGGCGAGGAGCCCCAGGGCGCAGTGCGCCATGTCCCGCGTCCAGACGAGGTGGTAGCCGCCCCGGTCCTCGTCGGTCTGGGCCGCCCCCCACGGGATCGAGAGGGAGGCGATGAACGCGCCCGGGAACAGCTTGTCCTCGTGGGCGAGCAGGGTGGCCCGGCTCGCGTGGTAGAGCCGGCCGCCGTCCCCCGAGCGCCGGGCGAGGGGGAGCTCGTGCGCAGCGGTCCGCTGCCACTGGTCGAGGAAGCGGCGGTGGTGGAGCTCGAACGGCGTGGCGAGCGACTGGTGGAGCGTCGTCACCGCCGACTGGATCGAGTCGCCGAAGGCGACGCCCAGGGTGAACTCGGTGACCTCCCCGACGGGGAGCTCGCCCGTCAGCGCGACGTTGCCGTCCGGCGCCCGGTCGAACTCCCAGGCCATCGACCCGTGCTGGGCGATGTCGGTGTAGCCGTCGCTCGCGCCGACGTACCCGACCGAGCTCCGGGCGAACGGAAGGGTGGCCATCACCGCGAGGGCGGTCCCGCCCTTCTCCGCGGCGAGCACGTGTCTTCCCAGGAGCTCGTAGACGGTCGCGTAGTTGCCCCAGCCGCCGACCTCGAGATGGGGCGCGACGAGCGCGAACAGGCGCAGCTTGCCGACGAGCTCCGGGTCGAGCACGTCGAGCTTCGCCCGGACGAGGAGGCACGGCTGGTGGGGGTCGGCGATCACCGACTTCACGAGGCGGAAGCGACCGCCCGGCTCCTCCGACCGGACCGTGAACCCGAGCGCGCGCTCGTTCGGGCGCTCGGTGGTCGCGTCGAGATGGCGCTTCTCCTCGAGGAACAGCGACCCGCCGTCGGAGAACAGGAACTCGAGGTCGCGAAGCTGCGGGCGGTCGATCCTCGGGTAGTAGACCTCGGTCACGATCCCGCGCCAGAGGGTGTACCAGAGGCGCGAGTCGGACGAGTAGGCGGTCCCGATGCCTTCCTTGTTGCTGTGCGACCACCGCGGCTCGATCCCCGGCCCGCCGAACGCGAGCCGATCCCCCCGGGGCTGCACCGACCTGCCTCCGGGCCGGCGAGACGGACCGGGGCTTTCAACCTTAACGCCCCGACGCCACGGCCGCCGGCGCCGCCCGCCGGGCTTTTCCGACCCGGCGGGTACCGCGCGCCGTGGACCTCTGGGCCTGGGTGCTCCTGCTGGGGCTCACGGGCATCCTCGCGGGGCTCCTCGGGTCGTTGACGGGGCTCGGCGGGGCGGTCGTCGTCATCCCGGTCCTGATCGTGGGCTTCGGAGCGTCGTTCCCGGTCGCCGCCGGGGCGGGGCTGATCACCATCCTCGTGACGTCGTCGACGACCGGCGCGACGTACGTCCGCGACTACCTGACCGACCTTAGGATCGGGATGTTCTTCGAGATCGCCACGGTCCCGGGGGCGATCATCGGCGCCTCGGCGACCGTCCTCCTGACCCACGCGAGCCTCGACGACGCGCTCCTGGTCGCGCTCGGCATCGTCCTCCTCGCGATCATCCCCGGCAGCCTGCGGCGGCGGAACGAGGAGCTCCCCGCGGGGGTCGTGCCGGATCGCCGCTCCCAGCGGCTCGGGCTGGTCGGGGAGTACCACGACCAGGCGACCGACCGGGACGTCCGCTATGCCGCGGCGGAGACGAGCCCCGCGCTCGGGGTGATGTTCGGCGCCGGGATCGTGTCGGGGATGTTCGGCATCGGCGCCGGGGTGTTCAAGGTCCTCGCGCTCGACCACTACCTCCGTCTCCCGATGAAGGTCTCGACCGCGACGAGCAACTTCATGATGGGCGTGACGGCAGCGGCGGGCGCGGGGGTGCTGCTCGCCGCGGGCTACGTGAACCCGCTGATCGCCGCCCCGGCCGCGATGGGTACCGCGCTGGGGGCCTACTCCGGCTCGCGCCTCCTGCCGGGCCTTCGGAACCGGACGGTCCGCCTCATCCTGATCCCCGTCGTCGCCGTGCTCGGGGCCGAGACGATCCTCCGGGGGGTGGGGCTCCCGTGACCGGCTCGGATCCGAGCGCCTCCTCGCGGCTTCCGTTCCGTCGGCGTCTCCCGGTCGACGCGCGACGGTACATGGCGTGGGTCTTGCGGGCCGGTCTGCTCGTCTCGATCGCCCTGCTGGCGGGCGGGATCGCGGCCTACGTCGCCCGCCACCCCGGGGGCACCGTTCGGGAGATCCTCGCCACGAACCCGATCGCCGGCTACCTATCGCTCGGCGGGCTCGCCCACGGGATCGCGGACGGGTCGCCGGAGGCGATCCTCACCCTTGGGATCCTCGTGATCGTGGTCACGCCGATCGTGCGCGTAGCCTCCGGATTCTACTACTTCGAGCGGGGCGGGGAGCGCACGATGTCGATGGTGACGCTGACGGTGCTGCTCCTGTTGCTGCTCGGCCTCCTCGTCCTGGGCCCGCTCGTGCGGTAGCGCGAGCGCGGGGGGGGCCGGCTCACGGCTTCGACGGCGTCGGGGCCCCGAGCTCCGCGAGCGCGCGGCGGACCTGCTCGAGCCCGAGGTCCGCCAGGGCCCGGGCGCGCGCGGCGTCCTTCGACTCGGCCGAGATCCTAAAGATCGGCTCGGTCCCGGAGGGCCGGAGCAGGACCCAGCCGCCGTCGAGAAACGCCTTCACGCCGTCGATCGTCTCCGTGCGCTCCGCGCTCGATCCCATCGCCTGGGCCACGCGCCCGATCACCCGGTCCCGGTACTCGACCGGGCAGGCGACCTTCTCCCGCACGAGCGCGTAGCGCGGGACCTCGCCGAGGAGGTCGGCGAGGGGCCGCTCGGTCCGGGCGAGCAGGTCGAGGGTGGCGGCGGCGGACATCGCGCCGTCGCGGGCGAGCTGGAACGAGGGGAAGATCAGCCCGCCGTTGTCCTCGCCCCCGAAGATCGCCCGGTGCTCGCGCATCGCCCGGGTGACGGTCGGCGAGCCGACGCGGGTGTAGACGACCGATCCGCCGAGGGGTCGCACGCAGTCCTCGACCGCCTGGGAGGCGGTCACGGGCACGACGATGGTACCGCTGTGGTGGCGGGCGACCGCTTCCCGGGCGTGCAGGGTCAGCATCTGCTCGCCCGGGACGTACCGCCCCGCGGCGTCCACGAAGACGGCCCGGTCCGCGTCGCCGTCGTGCGCCACGCCAAGCGCGGCGCCGACGGTGGGGACGACCCGGCACAGGTCCGCGAGGGCGGACTCGGTCGGCTCGGAGGGGCGGCCGGGGAACGTCCCGTCGACCTGGGCGTTCAGGGAGACGACGCGGCAGCCGAGGCGGCTGAGGAGGACCGGGCTGGTCGGGATCGAGGCGCCGTTGCCGCAGTCGAGGGCGACGGTGAGGCGCCGCGACCGGATCCGCTCGGCGTCGACCTGCTGCTCGATGCCGGCGAGGTATCGGTCGGCACCCGCGTGGTCCTCCAGCACGGACCCCACCCGTGTGTACGGCACGGAGGGCGTCACGCCCCGGTCGACCGCGGTCTCGATCGCCTCCTCGGTCTCCCGCGTCGCCTCAAGCCCGTCCTCGCCGATGCACTTGAGGCCGTTGAACTCCGGGGGGTTGTGGGACGCGGTCACGATCACGGCCATCTTCGCGCCCACGCGCGGAACGTTGTACTGGATCGCGGGCGTCGGCAAGAGGCCGAGATCGACCACGCGATGTCCGGCGAGCGCCAGGGTCGAGGCGACGATACGCGAGAACGCCGGGCTGGAGGTCCGTCCGTCCCGGCCCACCGCGACGGTCGCGGGCGGCGGCAGCACCGACCCGATCGCCGCGGCTACGCGCGTCACGAACGGCGCCGTGAGCGTCCGCCCGACGACCTCGCGGATGCCGTTCGTGCCGAACCACCGCGTCATCGTGGACCGTGGGCTTGGAAGCCGTCGCGCGAGCGAGTACGAATAGTTATGCTCGGCGGGCCCCGGTCCGGGCCGTGGCTCCCCCCCGATGGCTGGCCGACGAGATGCTCGGGCGGCTCGCGCGCTACCTCCGGTTCGTCGGGTGCGACACCGAGTACGTTCGGGGACTCTCCGACGACGAGCTCCTCGGGCGGGCGCAGGCCGAGGACCGCACCGTCCTGTCCCGGGACCGGGGGCTGGCTCGCCGCTCCCCCCGGGTCTTCCTCCTGAAGAGCCCGGCGATCTCGGAGCAGTTCCGCGCCGTCCGCCGGGCCTGGCCGGAGGTCCCGGCCGAGCCGCAATTCGTCCGGTGCACCGTGTGCAACGGACGCCTCGCGCCGTACCGACGCGGGACCGATCGTTCCCGCGAGGCCGGTCTCCCCCCCGGAGGGGACGCGACGACCCGGAGCCTCTTCGCGTGCGACGTCTGCGGCCACCTCTACTGGGACGGTTCCCACACGGCGCGGATCCGAGAACGCCTCCGGGCGTGGTCCGAGGAGCCTTCCCCGTGATCGTCGGCTACGTCGAGCCTTCCGGCGAAGCGCCCGAGCTCGCCCGGGCCGAGGCGATCGCGGCGGCCGAGGCGATGGGAGGCGGCGCTCCGTCGGCCGACGCGCTCGAGCTCGACGCGCTGGTCGCGGTCGCGCTCCCCGACCGGGACGCGCTCCGGCGCCTCGGCTCGAGGATCGCGCTCGCGCGGCGGTGCCTCGAGCTCGTCCACCCGAGCGAGACGGCGGAGCCGGCCGCGGCGCGCGAGGGGACCGAGGGCCGGCCCGCCGTCTTCCGGCGGGTCGGCCGCTCCGAGGGATCGAGCGACTCTGCCGTGCGCTCCGCGGGCCGCGCGTACCGGTCCGCCGGTGGCTCGATCGACCTCGAGGCTCCCGAGCGATCGTACTGGATCGCGACCGCCGCCGACGGCCGGACCCGCCTCCTCCGGGAGGTCGCCCGTGTCGACCGGGCGGGATTCTCGTCGCGCGCGATGCCCCGGCTCCCGTTCCGCCGACCCGTGTCGATGGCGCCCCGGCTCGCCCGGGCCGCCGCGAACCTAGCCCGGATCCGGCCCGGCGACCGGATCGTCGACCCGTTCCTCGGTACGGGGGCGCTCCTCGCCGAGGCCGCGCTGCTCGGAGGGCGTGTCTACGGCGTCGACCGCGACCCTTCGATGGTCCGCGGGGCGCTGAGGAACTTCGGCCATCTAGGCGTGGAAGCGGCCGAGCTGGTGGAGGGCGACGCCGGGGCGGTCGCCTTCGGGGACGCCGCGACCCGGTTCGAGGCCGTCCTGACGGACCCTCCGTACGGCCGCGCTTCCGCCACGGGCAAGGAGTCCGCGCCGGACGTCTGGGACCGGGTCCTCCCGCGGTGGGCGGAGCGCGTGGTGCCGGGCGGGCGCGTCGTCGCGATCGTTCCCTCCGGCTTCGGACCCCTCGATCCCCCCTGGGTCGGCCGGCTCGCGGTGCGGGTCCGGGTCCACCGCAGCCTGACCCGCGAGTTCCGGGTCTACGAGCGGGGCGGCTAGGCGAACGTCGCCGTGAGCGTCGCCTGGGCGCTCCCTCCACCGGAGGGAGGGCAGAGCTCGTTCGCGTACAGCTCGAGCACGACGATCTCCGCCGGCAGGGCGTCCGAGAACTCGACCCGGAGCGGGACGCTCGAGGTCGCGCCGATCGTGACCCAGTCCGCTCCCGGGACGCTCGCGGAGCCGCCGGAGTAGGGGCCGGCGTCGAGGCCGTTCGGCAGCACGAACGTCCAGCTCGCGTTGTCCTCCCACGCGGCGAGCGCCGTGCCGTTCAGGACGGTCGGCTGGCCGCCGGAGCCGTTGACCGTGACGCTCTGGATCCCCGTCGAGAAGTCGAACCCGTGCGCCACGGAGTCGTGGTTCACGACGTACGCCGTGAGGTTCGCCGCCACGCCCCCGTGCCCGCCCGGGTAGGCGATCGACGCGTCCGCGAAGCCGACCGACCCGGGGGCGACCGACAACGGAACGATCACGAATCCGGCGACGAGGATCGCCGCGGCGCACGCACCGAGCGCCTGGCGCTTCCGTCCGAGCGGCGTCAGGTCGTTGAGCGGAGGAGGGTGACGCAGCCCGAGGAACAGGACCAGGAACGCGAAGAGGAGCCAGCCGGTGTAGAGGAAGCCCAACGCGAACAGGGCGATCGCCGCGGCGTAGCTCACGAACCGGGATCGGTCGCCGAGCAGCGCGCGGACGACATGGCCCCCGTCGAGGGAGCCGGCCGGAAGGAGGTTGATCGCGGTGATCAGGATCCCCACCCAGCCGGCGAACGCCAGCGGGTTGTGGAGGGAGGCGATCGCGGGGGGAAAGAAGTAGGTGAGCAGCGACCAGAACAGCGAGGAGCCGAGGAGCAGGTTCCCGTAATCCTGGCCCAGGACCGTGACCCCGCAGTACGTCAGCGACGGGGGCGCGCCGTGGGCGGAAAGGTAGAGCCCCCCGAGCGCGACCGGGATCGCCACGGCGAGGCCGGCGAGCGGCCCCGAGACGCCGACGTCGAACAGCGCCCGCCGGTCGGGGAACGGCGAGCGGAGGCTGACGAACGCGCCGAACGTCCCGAGGATGTAGGGGACGGGGATGAAGTACGGCAGGGAGGCGTCGAGGTTCCGCCGTCGCGCCACCCAGAAGTGGGCCAGCTCGTGGATGCCGAGGATCGCCATCAGCGGGGTCGCAAAGAACGCGGCGCCGTAGGCAAAATCGAGGAGGGAGAGCGACAGCTGCCCCTCGTAGGTGAGCCAGATGAGGCCGCCGGCGAACACCGTCGTCGCGATCGTCGCCGCGAGCAGGGCGAGGTTCACCCAGGCCCGCCGGGGTCCGAGCTTCGGCCGTCGCACGACCTCGACGAACTCCTCCCCGGTCGCGCGTCGCAGGAACGGGACGTACCCCTGCGTCCAGAGCGCCTGGCGGAGCTGGTCGAACTTCGCGTCGAGCGTCGAGCGGTCCGCGTGGATCGCGAGGAGCAGCGACTGCGGCGCGACGCGGGTCTCGTAGACGGGGAAGTAGGTCGCGACGGTCGACCGGATCCGCTCGAGTTCGCTCGAGCCCGAGCCCGGCAACGGGCCCGACCTCACCCCCATCGGTCAGTCACCGGCGGTCGCGGACTTGCGAAGGCGTTTCGCCCGCTCCTTCGCGGAGAAGCCCGTCGCCTCCTCGAGGAATCGGTTGTAGCGGGCGATCGTCTCGCGCGCGATCTCGTCCGGTACCTTCGGGTTCATCCGGAGCTCCACGGCCAGCTCCCGGCCCTGGGCGTGCGCCCTCAGCGCCTCGATCGCACCGTACGTCGCCGAGACGGTCTCGCCGTCGACCGTCGCCGAGCCGAAATGGGTCCGCAGGATGCGCTCGAGGGCGACGGGGTTCAGGTTGCCTCGCTCGGCCGCCCGGACCGGGTAGTTCTGCACGGCAGTGGGACGAACCGGTCTCGCGTTAAAAGGTCTGACCCGGCGGAACGCTTCCGGACCTTCCGGTCCTGGATTCGACGGTACGGTGGCTCTCCGCCTCCGGGGATCCGGGTGGCGGCTCGGCCGATCCTGCCGAGGCGGCCACGCGGTCGCCCGATCGGTACGCCCAGGCTCCGTGCGCTGGCGGACGCCCGGCCGAGGGTGGCCGGCCCTACGACCGGCTAGGATGGGCTGCGCCGTGGTCCAGGGAGGCCGACGGTCCGGTCAGACCGTCTCGACCTCGAGAAGGACGCGGTAGCCGCGGAGCTGCCGGATCAGTTCGTCCGACAGGTCGACGATCTGCTCGCGCGTGGCGCTCCCCTGCCAGTCGTAGACGAAATCGTAGTTGCCGTGGGTGGGGCGGAACCCGAACGACAGGAGGCGATCGGCGACCGCCGACGGCTTGGCCCCCTCGCTGCCGAAGGTGACCCGAAGATACGTCTCCATCGACGGTGGAACGGACCCGGTGCGTCAAAGGGGTTTCGCTCGCGACGGCCTGAGGATCCGGTCAAGACCCCGACGGAGCGCCGACGCCGGACCCCCGGGGATCGACCTCGGGTCCAGCGCGACCACCGGCGAGCGCTCCACGACCGTCCATCCCGAACGTTCCTTCCGGGCGATCCCCAGCGCGAGGTCGTGGCCCCGGAGCTCGGCCGCCGCGAGGGCGACCGCGCGCTTCCGCGCGCTCCCGCGCGTCCGACCCCCGACGTAGCCGAAGCGGACGGTGCCCCAGGGGAACGCCCGGCCGAGCGCGGCGGCGACCGCCGGGCGGTCGCGCGAGTCGTCGAGCCCGACGCCCACCGAGATCGGACCCCTCCGCCGTCCCTCGGCATCGATCTCACCGGCCCGGATCCGCCGGGAACTCACCGGGCGCAGGTCGTCCGCGAGAACGAGGGGGACGACGAGGAGCGGGACGGGCCGGCGCCCGAGGCGCCGTCGCCGGGCGTTGACGGCGCGGCCGCCGGCGACGGTCTCGCTCGAGACGACGAGGGCGTCGACCCCGTCCTCAGCGGAGCGTCCGACCGCGTCGTCGAGCGGCACGACCGCCCCCTCCCGACCCGGGTATCGCGCGCGGATCCACCGTCGCACGATCCGCGAGCGCGTCGCGAACGGCTGGATCGACCGGATCCCCGGCTTCGGGTGGTCCGCGAGGAACCGGTCGGAGGTGACCCCGACCGATACGCTCCGGCCCGCCCGGAACGCGGTCGCGAGGAGCGCCGCGTGCCCGACGTGGAACCGGTCGAACGTCCCCCCGAGGACGACGTGGCGGAACCGGGGCATCCTACGTCCTACAGGTAGCGCGCGACGAAGACGAGGAGGACGAGCGCGATCGAGCCGTAGAGGAGCAGCGTGTAGTTCCGTCGGGACCGGGCCCGGTCCTCGCGCTCCTCGGCGCATGCCCGGCTGCACGTCTCCGAGCCCGGCGCGCAGACGCGGCCGCAGACCTTGCAATGCCGATGGTCGTCGTCGGGGGGCACGGCGGTGCGGTTACGCCGGAGCTCCCCTTATGCTTACCCGGCGCGCGGGGCGCGCCGTCACGCGCGCCGCGTCCGGCGCCGCGCGTCCCGGCTGGGCGTCTCGACCACGTCGGACGGCTCGGGGTCCATCGGGTTCACCGGGTCCGCCGGCGGCTCGGCGGCGTACGGGTCCATCGGGTTGGGAGGGGACGCCTCGGGCCCGGCCGCGTACGGGTCGTCGGTCAGGGCCGCCCGTCGCGCCGCCGGCGACGGGCCGACCGTCGCGCGGGTCGGGCGGCGGGGCTGCCGGTGCGAGGACGGAAGGGCGATCGGCGGCATCTCCCCGCCGCTCCCCGGCGAGAGCTGCCGCAGGAGGTTGAGCCAGATCCGGCCGTGCGTCGCGACGGACGCCTCGATCCGGTCCCTCAACTCGTTCGACCGCCGAAGCGACTCGGCCTCGATCCGGTCGAGCTCCGCGTCGAACTCCCGGCGCAGGGCCCCGAAGCGGGCCTCGAGTCGCGCGTAGATCGCCTTCTCCTGGGCCGCCGGGTGGAACTCCGCGACCTTGAGCCACGTCGCCCGCACGACGGGGAGGACGTGCTCGTTCACCACCGTGAGGCGTCGCTCGAGCTCGTCGATCTCGTCGCGGAGCGACGTCTCGAGCTGGGTCAGGTCGGCGCCGCGCTCCTCCATCTTCGCCTCGACCCCCTGGAGGCGGCCGAGGATCGCCTCGCCCTCCGTGCGGACCCGGGCCTCGGCCGCCTCGACCGAGTCGGCGAACGTCTTCCGCTGCTCGGCGGCCCGCGCCTCCACGATCCGCGCGAGGCGCTCGCGCAGCGCTCCCTCGAACTTCGGGGAGGCGAGCGAGCGGTCGACGTTCTGCTCGAGCTCGGCCTTGAGGCGCGCGAGGAGCTCGACGTACTTCTCCTGCTCCCGTACCTGGTCCTCGCGGATCCTCAGCTCGAAGAACGACTGGAGCCGCACCTGGAGGCCGGCGACCGCGGCGGTCTGGGCCTCGGAGATCTCGGCGAGGCGCGCGTCCCGGTCCACCGCGAGCCGCCGCTCGGCCTCGGCGATCCGCTCCTCGGTCGCCGCGACGATGCGCTCGGTCCGGGCGGTGAGGGCGGCGTCGAGCCGGGCCTCGGACTCCTTGGCCCGCCCGTCGACGAGCAGTCCCATCCGCTGCTCCGAGTCCCGGATCTCCTTGCTGGGCCCGGGCCCCTCCCGGGGCTCCTTCAGGATCTCCCGGACCCGCGCCTCGATCTCCTCCCGCAGCGCCGTGCCCTGCTCCTTCGCCTCGAGGATCTCGAGGTCGAGCTGCGCGACCAGCGCCGCACGCAACTCCTCCTCCGCGGTGACCGACTGGGCCGAGATCTGGTTCGCCATGACCATCAGGTCGCGGCGGAGGCGCTCCTCGAGACCCGCGGAGGCGGTGCGGACCGCCTCCG
>JASHOP010000060.1 GCA_030041075.1 Thermoplasmata archaeon
AGCTCCATCGCGGCGCGGACCTCCTCGGGTCCCACCGCCCGGTCGCCGGGGCTCTGCGCGATGATCTGCGGGGCGCCGAGGTTCGCGAACTTGAGCGGAACGGCATGGCGGGCCACGCACGCGTAGCTCTCGGGGTACTGGCCCTTGAGCACCGCTGCCCGCTCGCTCCCGACCCCCATCGCCACCCCGACCTCGGCGGCCGCGCGGGCGAGGTTGTCGTTGATCTTCGCGGCGTCGGGGAACCCGCCCGTCATGCCGGAGATGACGATCGGCGCCCGGAGCCGGCGGCCGAGCAGCGTGACGGACGGGTCGATCTCCTCGAAGTCGACCTCCGGGAGCGCCTGGTGGAGGAGCTGGACGTCGTCCCAGTAGCGGTAGCAGCCCTCGACGTCGCGCCCCAGCACGACCTTGACGTGATCGGCCTTCCGGTGGCTCAGGTCGATCCCTTCGCGGCCGGAGCCCTTAGGGCGGTCGCGCGTGGGCCCAACTCCCATACACCGCCTCTCCTCGGATCGCACGGGAGACCGCTCCATCCGTCAGTCCGCTAATAAGAACTGCGTCCGCGCCGCTCGCCGCGATGCGTCGCATCGCCCCGGCCCTGCCCCCGGCACCGCCGGTCCCGTCCGTCCCCCGCGTCGGGGCCTCCCACCGTTCGGCGATCGCGTCGGAGACCTCGGAGACCACCGAACGCCGACCGTCCGGGCCGGGCTCGAGGAAGCCGGGGACGTCGCTCACGAAGACCACCCGTGGCGCGTGGAGCCGCGGCGCCAGCGCGGCGGCGATCGTGTCGGCGCTCAGGACGGAGAAGCCCCAGACGTCGTCGGGGACGACGTCGCCGAAGGAGACGGGCAGTCTCCCCGCGGCGAGGGCCTCCTCGACCGGCCGAGCGTCGATCGACTCGAGCCGGCCCTCGCGGTTCCGCGCATGGGTCGCGAGCGGAACGGACGCCGGCCGGGCGCCGGCGCGGACGAGCTCGCGCAGGACGCTGAGATGGAGCCTCCGGACCTCCACGGAGACGATCGCCGCGCCCCGGGTCCGGTGACGGTCCGGCGAGCCGCCCTCGGGGGGACGGTCGAGGCCAAACGCGCGCGTGCCCCGTTGGCCGAACGATCCCGAGCCGTGGAGAAGGACGATCGCGGGGTCGCGGACGGTAGCGATCTCCCGGCACAGCCGCGCCAGCACCTTCGGCCGGAGCTTCTCGACCTCGCCGCGACGCGTGATCAGGCGGCCCCCGAGCTCCACGAGGACCGGCGGGAGACCCCCGACGGCCGTCGATTCCATCGCGAGGGTCCGGTCTAGGCCCGGTCGGGCCCGGTCACGCGCGTGAAGAGGAGGTACGCTCCGACGACCACGGCGATCAGGCTCGGGAACCAGATCCAGTCGAACGAGGTGTAGAGCCAGTAGATCGTTCCGAGGATCCCGGCACCGATGAGGATGCCGGTCGCTACGACGAGCAGGACCGAGGTCGCCCGGGACGATGCCGTCGGCGGCGCGGCGTGCGCGGTCTCGCCCGCGGCCATCTCGGTTTCGAGAGCCGCTCCCCTTCAAATCGGTTCGGTCGTGTCGGTTCCCGCGCGAGGTACCCGGTCGGTCGCGCCCGGGGCCCGGAACGGCGCTTCCGGCCGAGCTCCTTGACAAAAGTTAGATATGGCCAGCCCACCTGCGACCCCCGCCCAAGGGCCCGGGTCGGTCTGAAATGCCACCTTCTCCCGAGGACAATCCCGCCGAGATGCCGTTGCGCCCCGCCCCCCGGGGGGCCCAGAACCCCTCGGTCGCGCCGGTCGGCGACCGGGTGACGCCGGCCGGTTCCCTCGGGGGCACCGCGTCCCCCCCCACCACGACGCCGCCCGTGGGCTCGGGCTCGACCGCCGAGTTCCTCGACGCGCTCCTTCAGGAGAAGAGCGTCCTCTTCCGCGGGAGCCGCGAGATCCTCCGCGATTCGTACGTTCCGAGCCGCCTCCCGCACCGGGAGGAGGAGATCCGCAAGGTCAGCGAGGTCGTGGGGCCGGCGCTGAGGGGCGACCTGCCGTCGAACCTCCTCGTCTACGGGAAGATTGGGACCGGCAAGACCGCGGTCGTCGCCCAGGTACGCCAGGACATCCAGCGCCGGGCGGAGCAGTCGAAGAACGTGGCGTTCGTCACCGTCAACTGCGGGAACATCGACACCGCCTACGGGCTCCTCCAGACGATCGCCAACTCGTTCGCCCGATCCGAGGCGGACCGGATCCCGACGGGATGGTCGCTGGACCGGGTCCAGGCGGCGATGCGCCGGCTGATGGACGATCGCGCGGCGACGATCATCCTGGTCCTGGACGAGATCGACCGGCTGGTCGCCCGGAGCGGCGCGTCGGTCCTGTACACGCTGAGCCAGCTCAACACGGAGCTCGAGACGGCCCGCCTCGCGATTCTCGGGATCTCGAACGATCTCAAGTTCACGAACAGCCTCGACGCGCGCGTGAGGAGCCGGCTGAACGAGGAGAAGATCGTCTTCCACCCGTACAATGCGACGCAGCTCCAGGACATCCTCCGCGACCGAGCGAAGCTCGCGTTCAAAGACGACGTGGTCGACCCGGGCGTCGTCGAGCGCTGCGCCGCCTACGCCTCGCTCGAGAACGGGGACGCGCGCCGCGCGCTTGCCCTCCTGCGGCTCGCGGCCGAGATGGCCGAGCGGGACCACGCGAAGCGGATCACACCGGATCACGTCGTGAAGGCCAAGAACCGGCTCGAGCAGGACATCATCCTCGAGTGCTGCCGGACCCTTCCGCCCCACTGCAAGGTCCTCCTGTATGCGATCCTGCAGCTGTTCGAGCGCCGCCGCAACGGGGTCCTGACCGGCGAGGTGTACGACAGCTACCGCCGCCTCGCGGAGCGGCTGGGCCTCCAGCCGCTCCACTCGCGCTCGATCTCGAACTACGTCTCCGAGCTCGAGACGCTCGGGCTGATCCGGGCGACGATCGTGTCCCGGGGTCGTGGTGGACGGACGCGGGAGATCATCGTCGACGTGCCGATCTCCGAGACGGTGCCGGCCCTCGAGGAGGACCCGCTCATCGCGCCGATCGGCCGGCCCCGCAGCCGGGGCCAGACCCTCCTTACGAACTTCGACAATCCGAATCGGACCGGTCCGTTGTAGGCGACGCCTCAGGGCGTCGCGCCGTCGGCGGCCTCCGCCGGCACGGCGGGGGGCGCCGCGGCGCTCCGACGGGCCTTCTCCCGGCGGAGCTCGCGCAGCTCCCGGTCGATCGCCCGAAGCTCGCGCGTCGCCCGGCCGAGGCGGACGCGGGCGATCCGCTGCAGCGCCGCGATCTCGCGCTCGATCGCCTCGTCCGACGCTCGGAACCGCGTCACGCGCCCCGCCTACTCGGCGTCGATCTGGGCCTTCTGGAGCTTCGAGGAGAAGTCGACGAAGACGGTCTTGATCTCCGTGAACTCCTCGATCGCCACGCTGCCGGCCTCCCGGCCGCCGTTGCCGGTGTGCTTCACGCCGCCGAACGGGAGCTGGACCTCCGCCCCGATCGTCGGGGCGTTGATGTAGGTGATGCCGGCCTCGAGGTCGTGGATCGCGCGGAACGCGCGGTTCACGTCGCTCGTGTAGATCGACGACGAGAGCCCGTAGTCGACATCGTTCGCCACGCGGACGGCCTCCTCGTACGTTCCGACCCGGATCACGGAGAGGACGGGCCCGAAGATCTCCTCCTTCGAGATCCGCGTCCCATGCTTCGTCTCGAAGATCGTCGGCTCGAGGAAGTAGCCGCGATCGTACAGCCCCCCGGTGAGCTTCTTGCCGCCGTAGCGAAGCTTCGCCTCCTTCTTACCGAGCGCGATGTACTCGAGGACCTTGCGCTCCTGGTCGGCGGACGCCACGGGTCCCATCCCCGTCGCGGGGTCGAGCGGGTCGCCGACCGCAAACTCCTCGAGCCGCTCGACGAGCATCTCGAGGAACGCGGCGTAGACCTTCTCGTGGACGATGAGGCGGCTCGTCGCGGTGCACCGCTGGCCGGAGGTGCCGTAGGCGCCGAACAGGACCCCGTCGAGCGCGAGCGGGAGGTCGGCGTCGTCCATCAGCAGGACGGGATTCTTTCCGCCGAGCTCGAGGTGGACCATCTTGAGCCCCTCCGCGCCGAGCGCGTAGACCTCCCGGCCCGTCGCCACGCCGCCCGTGAACGAGACGGCCCGGACCCGGGGGTCCGAGACGAGCGCGTTCCCCACGACGCCGCCCGGTCCGGTGACGAAGTTGAGGACCCCGGGCGGGACGCCCGCCTGCTCGTAGACCTTCACGACCTCCGCGGCGCAGCGCGCCGTGTTCGACGCCGGCTTGAAGACGACCGTGTTGCCGGTGACGAGCGCCGCGGCGATCTTCCAGTTCGGGATCGCGGTCGGGAAGTTCCAGGGGGTGATGCAGGCCACGACTCCTTTCGGCTGGCGCACGGTGAGGCAGAACTTGGACCTAAGCTCGGACGGTACGGTCTCGCCCGCGAGCCGGCGGCCCTCGCCGGCGATGTACTCGAGGAAGTCGATCGACTCCTGCACGTCGCCGAGCCCCTCGCCGATCACCTTGCCCATCTCGCACGTGACCAGGCGGCCGAGGTCGCTCTTGCGCTCCCGCATCCGTCGCGCCGCCTCGAGCAGGATTTCGCCGCGCCTCGGCGCCGGGGTGTCGCGCCAGCCCGGGAACGCCCGGGCCGCCGAGCCCACCGCCCGCTGCGCGTCCTCGGCCGTGCCCGAGACGAACGAGCCGACCGTCTCGCCCGTCGCCGGGTTCTTCGTCACAAAACGCTTCGACTTGGGCGGCGTCGACCAGCGCCCATCGATGAACAGGCCGTATCCGGATTCCATCGATCCCCTCGGAGCCTCGCTCGCGGCCCGCACGCCCCGCGAGGGTACATAGGCGTTTGCGAACCGCCCGGGTCGCCCGAGCGCGGAGGGCGCAAGGATTTTCGAGCCGCCGAGCTAGGGTCGAGACGGTGATCGACCTCGAGCTCCTCCGCAAGGAACCCGCGCGGGTCGAGGAAAACCTCGCGCGTCGGAGGAACCCGGAGTACCTGCGCCTCCTCGCCGAGGCCCGGGAGAACGACGCGGCATGGCGGGCGTGCCTCCTCGAGGCGGACCGGCTCCGGAAGCGGCGCAACGAGCTGAGTCGGGGGATCGCCGAAGCCCGGAGCCGCGGACAGCCTTCGTCCACGCTCGAGGAGGAGGCGAAGGCGATCCCCGCTTCGCTCGCGGCGGTCGAGGCGCGCGAGGCGCAGCTCCGGGGGGCTCGCGACGCCGCCCTCCAGCGGCTGCCGAACCTGCTCGACGACTCGGTCCCGTACGGGAAGGACGACTCCGAGAACGTGCCGGTCGCGTCGTGGGGGGAACCGCAGGCCGGTGCCCCGGACCTCCGCTCCCACAGCGACGTGCTGGAGTCGCTCGGCATGGCCGAGTTCGATCGGGCGCACCGCGTCAGCGGTTCGGGGTTCTATTATCTCAAGGGGCCGATCGTGCTCGTCGACCTCGCGCTCCAGCGGTTCGCGATCGACCTCCTCGTCGATCGGGGGTTCGTGCCGGTCAGCCCGCCGTTCATGCTGCGCCGGGCCCCGTACGAGGGCGTGACGGATCTGGCGGACTTCGAGAGCGTGATGTACAAGATCGAGAACGAGGACCTGTATCTCATCGCCACGAGCGAGCATCCCCTCGCGGCCCTCTACCGCGGCGAGATCCTCGACGAGGACCGGCTCCCGATCCGGTTCGTCGCCGTCAGCTCGTGCTTTCGCAAGGAGATCGGGGGGCACGGGGTCGATCAGAAGGGGGTGTTCCGCGTCCACCAGTTCCAGAAGGTCGAGCAGTTCGTCTTCTGCCCACCCGAGGAGTCGGCGGCGATCCACGAGGAGCTGCGGGCGAACGCGGAGGAGGTGTTCCGCCGTCTCCAGATCCCGTACCGCGTCGTCAACGTGTGCACGGGGGACGTCGGCACCGTCGCCGCCAAGAAGTACGACATCGAGGCGTGGTTCCCTCGCCAGCGGGCCTACCGCGAGGTCGTGAGCTGCTCGAACTGCACGGATTACCAGGCCCGCCGGCTCGGGATTCGGATGGGCAAGGCGGGGCGACCCGGGAAGAGGGTGCCCCACACCCTCAACTCGACCGCCGTCGCGACCTCCCGCGCGCTCGCGGTGATCCTCGAGCAGTACCAGCAGCCGGACGGGTCGGTCCGGGTCCCCGACGCGCTCCGTCCCTATCTGGGCGGCCGGGACCGCCTTACCCCATCCGACACCGCGAACTGACCGGCTGCGGCGGTGGGTCCCGCCCGGGCCGTGTTCGCCGGGCGGCTCCGGGCCGTCCGGGGCGAGAGCCTATGGGGCCGTGCCGGGTCGCGGCGGCCCGAGGGCCGTCGGTGAGCCCGCAACGCGTCCTGGACGACTTCGGCTCCGAAGGACCCGCCGCGCCACTCGTCTCCCGACCCGAGCCCCGAGCCCATCCCCCGGGGCCCCCGGGAATCTGGGATGTCGCCGACGGGAGGATCGTCCATCCGTACGTCCGCCAGGGAGCCGTTCGGGCCGTGCCGTTCCAGGTCGATCTCGCGCGGATCGCCCTCTCCCAGGACCTCTTGGTGGTGCTCCCGACGGGGCTCGGCAAGACGGTCATCGCGGCTCTCGTCACGGCGGAGGTGCTGCGTCGCCGGCCGGGGAAGGTCCTGGTCCTCGCGCCGACGCGACCGCTCGTCCAGCAGCACGCCGACTCGTTCGGCCGATGGCTCGAGCCGGTCCGCGCGTCCCGGTTCACGGGGACCGTGAAGCGGCCCCTCCGCGAGGGGGGTTGGGACGGCGCGGACATCGTGTTCGCCACCCCCGAGATCGTTCGGAACGACCTCGACGCGGGGCGCTACTCCCTCCGCGACGTGACGCTCCTCGTCTTCGACGAGGCCCATCATGCCGTCGGCAAGTACGTCTACGTACCGATCGCCCGGCGGTACGCGGCGGAGCGTCCCCGCGAGGGTCGGGTGCTCGGCCTGACCGCCTCGCCGGGCGGGAAGGCCGAGCACATCGAGGAGGTGGTCGGGACGCTCGGATTCGAGCGGATCGAGGCCCGGACCCGGGAGGACCCGGGGGTCGCGGAGTACGTTCAGCCGATCGAGGTCGAGTACGTCTGGGTCGACCTGTCGGCGAGCGCCGAGCGGATCCGCGCGGGACTCGAGGCGGAGGCCCACGCCACCGCCCGCAAGCTCCAGAAGATGGGCTACCTGAGGAAGAAGCCGATCCGGTCGCTCTCGGTGAAGGACCTCGTCGCGCTGCGCGCGGAGATCTTTGCCCGCCCGGGGCCGATGGTGCGGCGGTTCGGACCGCTGTTCCACCAGCTCGTGCTCCTTCACCTGCACCACGCCCAGGAGCGGCTCGAGACCCAGGGGCTGGAGCCGTTCGTCCAGTACGTCGAGCGCGTCGAGGCGAAGGAGAAGAAGAGCCGCGGCGATGCGGCGTTCCTCAAGCTCGCCGGGGTCGTCGAGGGACGGTCGATCGCCGCGGCGACGCTCCGGACGACGCTCGAGCGGTCGCACTCGAAGCTGGAGGCGCTGGTCGGGATCGTCCGCGAGACGGTCGCGTCGGTCTCCGGCCACCCACCGAGGCTGCTCGTCTTCGCCCAGTATCGCGATACGATCCCCACGATCCAGGCGGCCCTGGAGGCCGAGGGGTGGACCGTCGGCCGGTTCGTCGGCCAGGCGACGCGCGACCGGGCCGACCCGGGTATGAACCAGAAGGAGCAGGCCCGTGTGCTCGAGGGGTTCCGGGCCGGCCGATTCCCCATCCTCGTCGCGAGCAGCGTCGCCGAGGAGGGACTCGACGTCCCCGA
>JASHOP010000061.1 GCA_030041075.1 Thermoplasmata archaeon
GTCGTTGGAGCACGCGATGGTCGAGACGTTCCACGCAACGTTCAGCGCCGTGAGGGCGACGAGCGGCACCAGGATGTGCCAGAGCTTGAGCCACTTCCAGTCCGGGTGCCCGGTGAGGCGCCGTTGGATCCGGTCGAAGGTCGCCCGGACCGAGGGCAGGGCCGGGGACCGGTACGCCAGGACCAGCAGGTTGAGCGAGAAGCTTCCGAGAAAGATCGCCGGTACGATCAGGTGGGCCCCGAGGGCCACGGCGGAACCCATCGCGGGTCGACCCAGCCCGCTCGATATAAGGGGTCGCCCGCGCAGCCGCGCGGGCTCAGGCCGACCGCGGGTCCGGTCCCCAGGCCGGCCCCGGCAAGCGAGAAGTCCGAACCGCCCGGCGTCCGCATTCGGTCGCCGGGTCCGAGAGGTGGCGGGGTCGTGACGGAGAAAACCTTACCGTTCCGCCGCAGTAACTCTGACTCAGATGCCGCCATAGCTCAGTCGGTAGAGCGGCTGATTTGTAATCAGCAGGTCGAGAGTTCAATTCTCTCTGGCGGCTCCGAGAACCCGATCGACACGCTACGCCTCATGCACCCGCGGATCGAAGCCCTCCGCGGGACAAGCGGACGACGACTCCAGTGTGCGGAAGGCCCTGTCCGCCGGGTGGTGGGGCCGCCCGACGGGTTCTACTGGAACGTTGAGCTATAAATGATGCCAGCCGCATCGGGCTTTGTGTCCAATCGTCCTGGCGGTGTGAGATTCGATACACCGGGTTATGTTCTGACACCGCCCACATCCCTCGTACGCGCCTTAGAGTCGCTCTAGTCGTGATTTGAAGAGCGACCGCTAGGCGGCCTGATGTTCAGCGCGCGACACGACTGTAACGACAAACGCGGCCGCAGCAAACCCCCACAGAAACCCTGCTGATAGGGCGCTGTGGACCAGCTCGTAGGCCGTCGCGCCCCACCAACAAGGACTGCAGCAATCGTTCCCGTGAGCTCGGACAGCTTGTCAGGCGGGAACGCGCTTACGACTTTCACTCGGAGATCGGCTTCCTGCTGCTTTGCTCGCATGTTTTCGTTGAGCTCATCCCCAAAGGTAGACACATCTGAAACGGTTCTTTGGAGTCTGCCCACGTCGCTCCCGATTTGGACGAGCCTCTCACGCAGCATATCAGAGTACTTTCGGAGCGAGTCGATCTTGACCTGCGCATCGGTTAGGGTCGTCGAGGGAGCAGGGTCGGGCATCTCGGGTACGTTACTTGCGGTACGAATGGTGTTGAGAACACTCACCCACGAACCGTATGAAGCCTCCAGTTCGTGTCGATACCCGTCCACAAGCTCACTTGCACGACGGGAACTCGTCGGCGCAACCGTAGTCGGTTCCGTGCTGCCGCCCATATCCTCCCCAGGCGAGCGTCGGTACCTAGGGAGGGCCTCGCGCTAGGCTCGAAATCCGAATCCGCGAAGAGCTACAGGACCTGCTCTACGCGGTCGTTGGCAGACCTCAGACCTCGACGCGCGCACCGCGCTCCTCAGACCGAACTGCGCGACCCTTCCTCGAAACGCCCATCTAATCACTCCGGTCTCGGCCGATGGCATGACGGCGCGCACAGGTTGCTCCTCGTGGACCTCGCCGGCATGGTCGGGACGGTTCTATCCACCCGGCATCAGGGATGGTGACCGGCTGGCCTACTACGCGCGGTACTTCGACACGGTCGAGGTAGACTCAACCTACTACCGGGACCCGGGACCCGGCCTGTTTCGCCGCTGGGCATCGGTCACGCCCCCGGGGTTCACCTTCGCGCTGAAGTTCCCTCGAGACCTGCTTGACCCCAAGGAACCGCTTGATCGGGACGGGATCGGGAAGTTCCTTGACAACGCTCGACTGCTGGGATCTAAGCTCGGCCCGGTGCTGCTCCAGTTCCCACCTTGGTTCAGGCCCGGGCGCGCGACGCAGTTCCTACTCGACATCGTGAATGCACGCGACCTTCGGATCCGATACGCGGTCGAACTGCGAGACGGAGCCTGGTACTCTGGCGAGCCATTCCGGGAGCTCAGGCAGGCACTATCTAGTCGGGAGATCGCCCTCGCATGGTCGTATCTGACGTACCTCGAGATACCACCCGTCCTGACGACGGACTTCGTGTACCTCCGCTTCATCGGCGACCATGATTCGATCCCCGAAGACCAACACGGCGAAATTCGCGTCGATAGGGCTCCGGCGATGCGGAGCTGGGGCGAGCGGTTCCGGGAGGCGCTCCGGGACAATGTCCAGGAGGGCTTCGCCTTTTTCAACAACCACTTCGAGGGTTACGGGCCGGGCTCGGTCCGGCGGTTCCGGGAAGCTACCGGGCTGCCTCCGTAGCCCTGATGACTGTCAGTCTGCGTGTTCAGTTCGCGACATCTTGGGCTACCTCCGGAGGACGGCCGCCCCCTCTCGCGTGCAGCGGTCGGGTGATCCCGCGTCAGTGACCCGTACCGGCTGTGGGGAATTGAACATCCTTTGCGTTCCCTCGGGCGGCTCCGAGAACCCCATCGACACGCTACGCCTCATGCACCCGCGGATCGAAGCCCTCCGGGGGAGAAGCGGACGACGACTCCAGTGTGCGGAAGGCCCGGTCCGCCGGCTGGTGGGGCCGTCCGACGGGTTCTACTGGAACGTTGAGCTATAAATGATGCCAACCGCAACGAGGGAGGGATGGCAACGTGACGGCAGACGGGGTCCGGCTATCGAGATTGTATCTCGTCGCGGCCTGGGAGCGCCCGGGGGAAACCGGCCCAGCGGAGCCGGAAGACGTGAGTGCCGCGCCCGGACCCGCTTTGTCGAAGACCCCCTCGCGCCGGGACCTCCCGCCGACCTCGGAATCCCAGGTGGTACCGGGAGACACCCCGGGGGGGTCCGCACGGCCGGTGGGTGCGATCACGGAGACCTCGGACGCACCCCCCCGACCGCCCCCGGAGCTTTCCGAACTGCTGGAAGCGATCCGAAGGTTCGGCTCGATCGCGGAGGTCCATCCCGTGATTCCCGCCGGGGGAGGTCCCGGCTCCATGGACCTTCCAGAACCCCCTGGGAACCGGGACCGGCCCGCAGCGGCGAGATCCGATGCCGCTTCCGGCGACCGAAGCGCGACTCCGGGGCCGGTGTCGGGGGGCCCACCGGACTCGCCGGGAACCCGCCCAGCTCCTCCTGCTTTCCTGTTCGATCTCACCGGCCTCCTAAGCCGGCTCTGGTTGAACTACGAGACGCACCCATCCCCCTCGGGTACCCCGGCCCCGACGGTCGTGCCCCGGGTCGAGCCTCCGCCCTCCGTCGCGCCCTCCGCTCCGGCGCCGCCTACGGTCCCCCAACCTTCGCGAACTCAATCGATCGCCGGCCCACCGGTGCCCGAAGCGCAAGGGCTCTTCGATCTACCGAACCTTCTGGAGCGGGTCTTGTCGATGCCGGCGACGGGGAGCCCTTCGGTCCACTATGCATTCGCTCGGGCGATGACCCACCCGACCGACGCGGGAGCTCCGACCGCCGAGGCGATGGTGGGTCGAAATCCTACCCCGCCTCCCATGGACGTGTATCCCGCCAACCCCGATTCCCATCGGAATCCTGGATCCTCCACGCCGAGCCCGGCCGAACCGGCTCCCGCACCGGACCGATGGGAGGGTCGACGCCCGGACCGAGGATGGAGTGCTCGGCGGCGGCCCTACACCTGGGTCTGCCCGTCGTGTCGGCAGGTCAACCCGCCTTGGTCGGATTCCTGCGCCCGCTGCCACATCACCGCTCCATCGAACTGAGCCAAAGTCGGCGCCGGCCAGCAGGCGTCGGTTGATTCGCCGTCGGGCTACTCACGTGCGAACCCGCAAGTTCCCTGGAACCGGCGGATCGACCTGCGGGATCGGCTCGTTCACGAGCACTTCCGGCTCGCGGTGGCCGACGAGTGGGCGTTCGTGTGCCGTGAGCTTGACCCGGCGGAGCGCGACGTACGGGCACCGATCCCCCGTCGCTGAAATCGCCCACGGGGGGACCGGTCCGGTCCTCGTAGACGGGTCGTCGCGTCAGAGACAGAGTTCTGGCGGGGAGGGTCTCGCCGGCCCGGGAGTCCGGCGATGTCCCCCGGCCTCCCGGGCGGCGTGACCCTAGGGCAACGAGCGGGCACGATCTCGACCGCATCGGCGGCCGGTCCGTCGGAGGTGGGCCGTGCGAGCCCGTTTCGCCCCTACTCAAACTCTATAGAGCCGTGGGTCCGTGCCGCCGACACGGGAGTCGATCGTGCGGAAGGCGGCCCTCCACGAGCCGATCGAACCGGGGCATCTCGACCTCGAGTGGGATCGCGGGGCTCAGGACCTCCTGCGCGATCCCGGCCGAATCGATCTGATCGACGACCGGGCTCGATGGGACATCGTGGAATACTTGGGGCGCCAGGATCGGGCGGCCCGGGCCGCCCCGGCGCCCGATCCGACGTGGAACCGGGCCGTCCGCCCGGATGAGACGGCGGCCCTGGACGAGCCGTCCCCCGCTCCCGCCCTCCTTGCCGCGATACCTGTGGCCTATGGATTGGATTGGACCGCCCAGGGAAGATCCGACGACGCCGACGGAACGGTCGAGCTCGCCGCTCGTCCCCGAGAGCCGCCCCCCTACGCCGGTCATCGGGTCGACCCCCGGGCGCAGAGGAAGAACCTTCCTCGGACTGCGCGGACCTGCAAGTGCCCCCACTGTCGGTCGGAGCGGCTGGAGGAAGAGCTGCTGCCGAGCGCCCAGCTCGCGATCGGACGCTGGCACTAGTCCCGGGGGCGCCCCACCGGCGCCTCGAGGCCGAGCCGCGATCGAGGATGCCGCGAGAGGCCATCCCCGGTACGGCACGCGCGGGGTGGCCCATCGGCAGTCGACACCGCGCGGCTCGCGGAGCCGGCTCGGGAGGGACAAGTCTGAAATGAGCCGACCTCGTACGTCGGCCGAATGGTCTCCCGGGTCCGCCGTACGGCCGGAGTGCCCGACGCGTGAGCGCGACGGGCGTCGCCATGATCCGCTGTCCCTCGTGCGGACGGACGAACCGGGGCCCGCGGGAGGTCTGCTTGTACTGCGGGACGGTGATGGCGGCGGCGATGGTCCACCCGCG
>JASHOP010000062.1 GCA_030041075.1 Thermoplasmata archaeon
GGGCTTTCAGATGCCGACACTGGGCAGGATTCAGCGGCCATACACAACCTTTCGGTCTCGCGGCCACCTATGTTTTTATTAAACAGTCGGAGTTCCCTGGTCACTGCGACCAGACCTCTACAGGTCTGGCACCCCTTCTCCCGAAGTTACGGGGCTGATTTGCCGAATTCCCTCGCTCGAATTCTCGCCGACACGCCTTGGGCTTCTCACCCAGGGGCACCTGTGTCAGATCTCGGTACGATCCCAAGTTGCCGTCCTCGACTTTTCACGGACCGCCCGCATCGGTCGGAGTCCCCTCGCGGGGTCCCTTTCGCCCTGCCCCCGGTTCTCACCATGACGGTACTTCCCGGGGCGACGGGCGATCAACAGGCTGGCATATGCCCGCCCGACCTAGCGGCCGGCTTCCTCGAGGACGCTTTGACCTTGGGGTCACAGAATATTAACTGTGTTTCCATTCGCGAGTGCCGATTAAGGACTCACTTAGGATCGACTAACCCACGGCGGATGAACGTTGCCGTGGAACCCTGGCCCCTACGGCGGACAGGATTCTCACCTGTCTTTGCTGCTACTCCTCCCAGGATTTTCGATGGAACCCGGTCCATAGGAGCTCACGCCCCTACTTCTACCCGAGCACCACGCCTCCTTACACGATCGCCGCCGATGGGCGGCGCGCCCGTATCTCGGGGACCGGCTTAGCCCCGTCCATTTTCGGTGCCCATGCCCTCGACTGGTGAGCTGTTACGCACTCTTTGAAGGATGGCTGCTTCTGAGCCCACCTCCCAGTTGTCTTCGAACACGGACGCCCTTTGCATGACACTGAGCCGGCACTTAGGGCCCTTAATACGAGGCTGGGTTGCATTCCCTTTCGCACGGCGGGCTTACCCCTGCCGCGCTCACTCCCGGCGTCTACGCTGCGCGGAACTTCGGAGTTCGACAACAGGCCGAGACCTTTCGGTCCCGCTTCCCATGATCGGTGCTCTACATCCCGCGCCGGCTCGGCCGAGACCTACCTGCGAGTAGTTTCAGGAGGAACCAGCCATTCCCAGTCTAGATTGGCCTTTCACCCCTAAGCACAGGTCATCCGAGTGATTTGCACGTCAACACCGGTTCGGTCCTCCACCTATCTTTCGACAGGCTTCAACCTACCCACGCTTAGATCGATTGGCTTCGGGTCTTCCACCTATGACTTCGGGCGAGCGCACCCCGTCCCTGACCCCTTGCGGGGCTGCGGACTGTCGGTTTCCCTGCGGCTTCGGCCGTTCGGGCCTTAGCCTCGCCATAGATCGAAACTCCCTGGCCCGTTATTCAAAACGGACGCATGGATCCTGTGTCCACGGTCTCTCGACCGCTTCGCTCCTTGGGGACCGCATGCGGCTTTTCGTCAGTTGGTTTCAGGCTCTTTTCACCTCCCTTCCGAGGTACTTTTCAGCTTTCGCTCGCGCTACTAATGCACTATCGGTCTCGGGACGTATTTAGGATCGGAAGACTGTACCTCCCAGCTTCCCGCGCGATATCCAACGCACGGTACTCGGGATCCCTCCAATCCCGCCTCTTCCGTTCGCCTACGGGACTATCACCCTCTATGGTCTGTCGTTCCAGGCACATTCGGCTGAAGAAGCTCGCGGGTACGGAGGTCCACTACTCCACATCTCCCGGCCCTCGCCGGGCCGGGATTCGGTTTGTCCTGAGCCGTTTTCGATCGCCTTTACTCACGGCATCTCGGTTGATTTCTTGTCCTCCCCCTACTAGAATGCTTTACTTCGGGGGGTTCCCTTTCCTTGCGGAATGTCCCTTGCGGGACCGGAGTTCCGATTCGGTGATCGGTGGATCACGGGTTCCTTGCGCCTACCCACCGCTTATCGCAGCTTGGCACGACCTTCCTCGGCGCCCGAGCCTAGCCATTCCCCAACTGACAGGAGTCAGCTACACTGAATTCGTTTGACAAGCGTCCAGAACGCGTGTGATCGGCGTCATCGGTCTCCCGCCGGCACGGCGAGAGACCCTCGCCCTTCCCCGGAGAGGCCCCGGCCTCTGCGGGTGCACGTGCCGACCGAACAGCAGCGCCGTGGCGCGGCCCCGGAACGAAGGGAGCTTGGTATTAATTCCTTGCGCGGGCAGAGCGGCGAGCCGGGGACGGGTCCTGGGGCGCGGCAGAACCGATGGCGCGGACCCGGTCCCGGGGGGTCGACGGGAACGTCGGGGTCCGGGATCGCCGGTCCGTCCCCCCGCGATCCTCAGGCGCGCCGGTGGGGCCCGTCGTAGCGCGCGGCGGCGTAGAGGCAACGCCCGAGGGAGTTCGGCTCGCATCCCGCGCAGTTGCGCTCCGCGGGGACCGGCGCCCGGACCCGGTCCTCTCGGATCTGCTTGAGCGCGACCGACAGCCAGCGCTCCTCGGCGTCGCCGTACGGCACCTCGACCCACCCCTCGTGCTGGCCGTCCCCCGACGCGTCGCCGTACAGGACGATGCCGAACGTCGGGCGACGCCCGAACGCGACGTGGACGAGGCGACACTCCGCGATCGCCTGGACCGCGTCGAACGGCCGTCCGTGGGCCTCGTGGAAGCCGACGAACAGGTGCGTCGCCTTGTACTCGACCGGGACCAGGCTGCCGTCCGCCCTCGCGACGACCAGGTCCGGACGACCGGCCAGACCGAGGTCGGCATCGACCAGGTTGTGGCTCCCGCCCGAGAACCGCGGGTCGATGCGGATGCGCTCCGGCGGGAAGAGCATCGGCAGGTCGTCCTCGCCGGGGTCCTGGTACACGAGACGGTCCCGCTCGTCGAGGTCGAGGCGGCCCTCGTTGACCCGGACCGCGCCGAGCGGAGGAGCGTACAGCGGGGATCGGTGGAGGGGGACAACGTCCGGCGGGGTGCGGACGGGGAGCGGCGGACCGCCGAACCGGAGTGCGTGCCCGGCCCGGACGAGCTCCATCTCGTGCGGGCACCGGTAGTACGCGACGAGGTCGTGCGGCGTCAGGTGTTCGAGCGCGGGGACCGTCTGCGGGGCGAGCATCGCCGCCGCGTCGCCGGCTCCGGGCTATGAAGCTGCGTCTCGAACGGAATCTCGGACGCGTTCATCCTCCCAGCTGCGCGAGGATCCTCGCCCTCGTCGCCTCGGGAACGCCCGGACGCCCGAGCAGCGCCCCGAGGAGCTCGCGGTCCGGACCGAGGGCGCGAACGAGCTCCCCGAGGATCGACGTGGCCGGTTCCCGTTCCCGCGCCGCGGCGCGAACGAGCGCGTACTCGGGCCGGGACGCCCGGACCTCCCGGCCCTCGAAGCGCACCGCGACCGTCCGGACCGACTCGGGAGAGGGCCCGAACTCCGCGAACGGCGGCACCGGGTCCGGACTCTCCGGGACGGACCATTCGACCCGCGCTCCGCGCTCGAACGTGCCGACGAACGCGCGCGCGCCGCGCACCCGTCCCGGCCCCGGCCAGTCCGTGACCGAGACCGGCTCGATGAGGTACGGCCGGAGGAGCTCGCCGAGGCGGTCGACCCCGACCCGGGAGGTGCCGAGGTCGATGTCGTTCGGGGCCAGGCGGGCGCCGAGCAGCCAGACCCCCGTCGATCCGCCGACGTACCACGGGATCCCGGACGACGCGAGGGGTTCGCTCACGCTCGCCACGAGCTCGCGCAGGGCTCCGGGAACGTCGACCGCAGCACCGGCGTAGACCTGGTCGACCATCGCCTGAAGGACGAACCGGTGTCGGTTGTAGGCCGCCCGTACCGCGGGGATCGCCGCGTGGGGAAGGGAGAAGCTGCGATGCCAGCACCGCGGGCCCCCGAACATGCAGGGGACCGCGGGATGGACGAATCCGAACGGCCCGAGGGGCCCCTTCGGCGGCCCCGCCGCGTCCGCGCCGCCGTCCTGGGCGTGGTAGGTGAACTCGCGAGGGTCCGACTCGCCGTCGATCGACAGCTGGTGGAGGAAGCCGGCGCCGAGGTCGGGGCCCGAGAGCATCTGGCTCGGACGGACGGCCCCCGGCGGCATCGGTCGGGACGGCGGTTCCCTAGGCCGGGACCGGCCGGACCTCGAGCGAGGCCGGCAGCGGGATCGGAGCGACTTTGACCTCCACGTGGCCCTCCTTCCGCCTGGCCACGAGGTACGTCCCGCTCGGGAGCGAGCGCCACGTGCCCCGCTCGCCGTCGAACGGCTCGCTCCCGATGACGACCGAGTGCGGGGTCGTCCGGTACGCCATCTCGTAGTACCGCCGCGACGGGTCGAAGAAGGCGGTCCCGTGGTTCCCCGTCCACTCGCAGAACGCCCAGAGCTCGTCCGGTCCCCGGGCGAGGAGCACGTTGAGCCCCGAGAACGGTGGGATCGCCGGCCGGCCCATCCCCTGCCACACGCGGACCAGGTCCTCGACCGTGTGCACGTAGCCGGCCAGCGGGTCGCCGGTCTCCTCGGTGTTCCTCTCGAGCAGCCAGAACAGGACCTCGCTGTCGTTCACCCCCTGCACCTTCGGCTCGTGGATCCCGAGCATCGGTCGGGTCTCCCGCGGGAACGGTATCGCGCCGTTGTGGGCGAAGACGACCGAGTGGGCGTGGAACGGCTGGGAGTTGACGAGACCGACGAGCTGCGCCGGCGGGAGGTTGAGCGGGTTGCTCGCGCGACGGAGGTGGCCGATGACGAGCGGAGGCCGTGCGGAGCGCGCCGCCCCGACGAACCGTTCCCGTTCGCCGGTCTCGAACGCGCCGCCGACGCCTTTCTCGACATGCGCCCGTCCTCCCGCCTCGAACCAGCCGATCCCCCAGCCGTCGCGCTGGGCCGTTTCGGGGGTCGCGTTCGCCTGGGCCAGGAGCGAGCGGTCGGAGCGGACGAGCCACGGCTCGGCCGACTCCTCCCGGACGGTCAGGAGCCCCAGAAGCCGGCACATCGCCGCGGCACGGCCGCCCGGTGGATATAGCGCCTTCCCGCGCCACGGAGACGGGGGATCGACTCGGGAGCTGGGTCCCATAATTCGATAGGCACATAGCCCGTTCGAGGAAGGGTACCCCCTTCCTGTGGAGCGGAGGGGGGTCAAAATACCCGGAAACTCTCCTCGAGATGCCCGCCGACCGTCGCGCCGCCTATCGAGCCTACGACCGAGTCCGTCGCCATGAGCTCCAGATCGTGACGCGACTGCTCGAGGAGATCCTTCCCGAGATGCCCAAGCCTCGGGGCTGGAGCCACCAGCCCCGGGTCGGCCGTCCGAGCCGGCATCGCCGAGGGCGGCCCGAACGGTTCCCGTGGTATCCGATGGCGAAGGCGGTCGGACTGATGCACGCGATGGGGTGGGACTACCGCCAGGCGGAGGGCGAGCTCTGGATCAACGCGGGGATCCGGGACCAGATCGGCCTCGAGGAGGCACCCTCGCGCATGACCCTGTGGCGGGCAGAGCGGCGGTTCCCCGAGGAGTGGCTGCGCGAGCTGAACCAGCGGGTGATCGCCGCCTTCAAAAAAAGAAGGTCGCCCTGGCGGAGGAGTTCGAACAGTTGCGGCAGATTCAACGGGCCTCGGCGAACACGCGCGGGGGGAATGGTTCTCGTTCCGCCACCACCGACGGCTCTCGGTCCGCCAGTTCCGCAAGCTCCATGTCGTCAGCGAGTGTCGGGGCGAGGGGCGGGGACTGATCCACGCCTGGGAACTGACGGCGCCGCATGTAGCGGACGGTCCGATGCTCCCGACCCTGTTGGGTCGGATGGACGCCCCGCTCGGGGCCGTGCTGGGGGACGCGGCGTATGCGGGTCGACGGAACGTGACGTATGTTGCCGAGCACGGTGGGGAGGCGTACTTCCCCCCGAAGTTCGGGTGGACGGCGAAGACGAAGGGGCACCCGATGTGGAAGCGGATGATCCTACGGTATCGGCACCACCCCGAGGTGTTCCACGAAACCTACCGATTCCGGGCGAATGTCGAGGGGGCGTTCTCGGCGATCAAACGGCACCAGGGGCCGTTCCTGAGCGCGCGGAGTGCGGTGATGCAACGGAGGGAGGCCGGGTGGCGGATGATCGCGAGGAACCTCGACCTCTTGGCCCGTCACCGAGCGCTCGCAGAGGTCCGATGAATTATGGGACCCAACCCGACTCGGGGGAATCGTTATCCCCCCCGGCGAGGCTAGTACGGTCGACGTCGAGCATGGTCGCGGTCGAGGTGACCCCGGTGGCCCGGGAGCAGGTCCTGAAGATCATGGAGAAGCAGGGTAAGCCCGGCGCGGCGCTCCGGCTCTACGTGCAGGGAGGAGGCTGCTCGGGGCTCACCTACGGCATGACGTTCGACCAGAAGCAGTCGGGCGATGAGGTCGCCTACGATCAGTCGGGCCTCACGGTCGTCGTCGACAAGGCGAGCGCCCCGCTCCTCGAGGGCCTCCGGGTCGACTATCTCCTCGGTCTCGAGCAGTCCGGGTTCAAGATCCACAACCCGAACGCCAAGGCGACCTGCTCGTGCGGCAAGTCGTTCTCGGCGTAACCGGCGTACCCCGCGGCAACCGGGGTTTTATACTTCCCTGCCGGTCTCTTCCTCGGGGTGCTGGAGGAGGGCCCCTGCAATGAGCGATAGTGCGATCCAGTTGGAAGTCACGAAAGAGGCGCAGGACCAGGTTCGGGACCTGATGAAGGGTCAGAAGCCCGGGACCGCCGTGCGCGTCTATCTCCAGTCGTCCGGCGGCGGGGGTTGCGGCTCGGGAGGCTGCGGCTCCGGTGGCGGCGGGGGATGCGGATGCGGCGGCGGAGGCGGGGGGGGCCCCGCGTTCGGGATGGCGTTCGACAAGCCTCGCAACGGCGACAAGGTGATCCCGGTCGACGGGTTCTCGATCGTCGTCGACGACTCGAGCGCCGAGCTCCTGAACGGGGCCCGGATCGACTACGTCCAGGACCTCGAAGCGTCCGGATTCAAGATCGTCGCACCCAGCCTCGCGATGGCCCCCGCGGCCGGCGAGGGAGCGCCCGGCGGAGGGTGCGGTTGCGGATCCGGCGGCTGCGGGAGCTGCTAGTTCGACCCCGTCCCGGTCCAACCTTTTCCCAGTTCGTTTCCGGACCGGAAGGCATCGCCGTTCCCCGTCCATCGGCCTCGGTGGGCGGAAGCCCGGTGGGTTCCGTGGTTCGGGTGCCGGCGGAAGCCCGTGAGGGGATGGGCCCGGACGGATTTGAACCGTCGACCGACCGGTTATGAGCCGGTCGCTCTGAGCCGGACTAAGCTACGGGCCCAAACGGAACGCGATCGAGGCGCCGCCGAGCGGAGTTTGGGGCTCGCGGAGTTCCCCCGCGGGCCTTTCGAACCGCTGACCTTTCGGTTAACAGCCGATCGCTCTGCCGCTGAGCTACGGCGGCACCGGAGCCGTCGAGCCGGCATCGCGCTAATAGCCTTTCCGGCCGGAAGGAGGACGGGCCTCGCGCTCGGCGGTCCGCGCCTTGAGCCGCTGGATCACCTCGGTCATCCGGTCGAGCGAACGGTTGAGCGAGGCCCAGAACTCCTGCGCGCGATCGGTCACGACCGCCCCGTCCGCGGACGGCTGGATCACCCCCTCGCGCTCGAGGAGGTGGAGCGAGTAGCGGGTCTTGTGGATCGGGAGGCGGAGCGCCTCGCTCAGCCGGATGATGCCGGTCGGGGGGCTCTGCGAGAGCCGCTCCAGGATCTCCACGTTGCGCGCGAGGAGGACTAGCTCCTTCTCGATCCGGTCGACCAGCTGGGCGGGTTCGCCCTCGAGCCCGGGCGGTTCGGACGCCGGCGGGAGTTCCTTGCGGGACGCCATCGTCCCCCACGGGAGTCGGATCGGCTTACTTGAACGTTGTCCGCGGCCTCGGAGCGCGCGTCGCGAGTCCGCCGGTCCGCGGGGTCGCTGCCCGGTGAGGCCCCGCGCGGGAGACTCGCCTCGCCGCGGGACTCACCCCGGGCCGCCAACAGATAAGCCGGAGACCGCCTAGGGCGCGGGATGCGCCGCGACGAAAAGGTCCGGGATTACTACCGTCGGTTCGACGAGTGGCGGCGGCTGGCCCGGAACGCGTACCGCGCCCTGGAGTACGACACCACGCTCCGCTCCCTCGGCCAGCACCTTCCGGCTCGGGGCCGGGTCCTCGACGCCGGCGGAGGGCCGGGGCGCTACACGATCGAACTGGCCCGGCAGGGCTACGACGTCGACCTGGTCGACCTCTCCCCCGCGCAGCTCCACGTCGCGCGCCGCGAGATACGCCGGGCCGGGGTGGAACGCCGGGTCCGGGGCATCCACCTCGGGTCGGTGGAGAGCCTGCCCGGATTCGGCGACCGCACGTTCGACGGCGTCGTCTGCCTCGGCGGGGTCCTCGGTCATGTGGGGGGCCGGAACGCTCGTCTGCGGACCCTCCGGGAACTGGCGAGGATCGCCAAGCCGGGCGCGCCGGTGGCGGTCTCGGTGATGTCGCGCTACTCGCAGTTCCTGGACGACACGGGCCGGTGGCCGAGGCGGCTCGGCGCGGAACCGGGTTTCTACCGAGCGGCCCTGCGCACCGGGGACTACGACGGCAGCCACGGGTTCGCCCCGTGTCACTTCTTTCTTCCGGAGGAGCTCGAAGCGGAGATGCGCGCGAGCCGCCTCCGCGTGGTGGAGCGGGTGGGGCTCGAGGGACTCGCCTCGTTCCACGCCCGCGAGGTGATCCGCGCGGCGAGGACCGACCCCGCCGCGTGGGCCGCCTGGAAGGAGCTGCACGAGCGGACCTGCACGCGGCCCGAGGTGGTGGCCACGAGCTCCCACTTCCTCATGATCGGCGAGAGGCGCTGAGCGCGCGGTCCCGACGACCCGGGTCCCACGGGGCCGGGTCCACGGCGTCGACGGTGGCGGCCCCCTCCGGCCGGCCGCGCGGGCTGGCCGTCGCGCCCGGGGCTCTCCGCGATCGCGCCGCGTGCCGGTGATCCGCTACGGGGCCGCGGGGCCGAGCCAGGCCGGCTCGGCGGCTCCCATCGGCGTGAGGATCGGGTCGCTCCACGCCCCCGGCGTACGCGAGAAGTGGACCGCCGGGGCGAGGCGTCGCACCCGGCCGAGCGCCGTGTCGCACTCGATCGTCTCGGGCGGTCGGAGGCGCTGGCGCAGCTTCGCCACGATCGGCACGAGCTCCCCCGGCTTCTGCACGAGCGAGTCGAAGCGGCGGAACGGGTTCTCGGCGAACGCGCGCTCCTCGGGAGGGACCAACCCGAGCGACAGATACCACATCGCGTTGCGCGTGAGGCTCACGGTGACGTGGTAGCTCCCGCCCTCCTTCGCCCGACGGATGAGCGCGGCCGTGGCCCCGGCCGCGCCCAGGTACCCCGTCACGTAGTCGTTGATCAGGGCGGTCGGCGGCATCGACGGCTTGCCGTTCTCCCCTTCGGCCATCGCGACCCCCGAGGCGGCCGACCCGAGCATGTCGAAACCGCCCCGGTCCGACCACGGCCCACCCCAACCGTAGCACCGGACGCTGACGACGACGAGGCCCCGGTGGCCGGCGGCGAGCTGTTCCGGGCCGAACCCGAAGTCCGCGAGCTTGCGCCCCCGGAAGTTGTCCACGAACACGTCGGCCTGGCGGGCGAGCGCGAGCCCGTTCGCGACGCACTCCGGTCGTCGGAGGTCGAGGTAGGTGGACCGGAACCCCACGTTCGCGTCGTCGTAGACCCACGGGTGCTCGAAGTCGTCCACCCGGTTGAACTGGAGCACCTGGGCCCCCTGTTCGGCGAGGGTTCGGCCTACGACCGGACCCGCGACCGCGTGGGTGGCCGAGAGGACCCGGATGTCGCCGAGGGGGCGGTCCGCGGGCCCGAACGGCTGCGGATCGCCATCGGCGATCCTCCGCACGGCGATCACCGGCTCGTCCGCGAGATACTGGCCCTGCGGGTGTCGGGCCCACTCTTCGGCGGTCCGGGCGATGCACAGCGTGTGGCCGGCGCGGTTGGCCGCGTTCTCGAGCTCGACCGCGTCCCACCGGCGGATCGCCGCGGCGACCGAGCGGTGGCTGGCGCCGCACTCGAAGAAGTTCGTCCACGCGAACTGCTGCTTCGGATAGACGGCCGACGGGTAGACCCAGCGCCCGTCCCGCGTCTCGAACGGGAACACGGAGAACGGGTGGTCGTTGCCGATCGGGTTCGGGTACGGCCATCCGTTGACGGTCGGGCCGAACGTGAGCTCCGGATCGATCCCGTGCGACGCCGTGCGAAGGTCGATCGACAGGTCCTGGGCCTCGCCCGTCCGCATCCTCCAGATCGTCGCGGCCCCCACGGCCCCGGCCATCGCGGAGAGGGAGAACACCGAGCCGAGCCGGATCGCGCTGGGGAATATCGGATCCTCGCCGGCGAAGGAGATCGTGCCCCCCGTGTCGGCCGGGGCCACGCCGGTTCCCGCGAGCAGACGCGCGAGCTGTCGGGGGAGGTCGTCGCCCGCCGGTTCAGGGGTCGTTCCCCGCGTGGCCGGGGTCATGCGGATCCCTCTCGGGGCGGCGTCGCTCGCTCGGCGTTCGGGGCTCCGGTCGTCCCGCCTCCCTCCTCACTCGACATGGCCCAGGTACATCAGCTCCCATATTCCCGAGTCGCTCGCCGTATCGACCCGCGTTCCGCCTTCGTACCTCTCGACGGTCACGGTTCCGCTGAACCGTAGGTACGCTCCGTCCACGTGCGCGATCACGGCGAGGGCGTGCTTGAACCCCGTCACCGTGTCGGCGAACCGCTGGTCGAGGAGGGTCTGGCTCCGCTGGAAGATCACCCGGTAGCGAGTCCGCTCGTCCTGGGTGTAGTCGTAGATCACCCGGTTCGCCACCGGCTTTCGGCTGTGCTCGTCGACGAAGACGTCCTCGAGGACGAGGCGAGCCCGGGCCGCCTCGTCGGCGACGACCTTTCCGTCCTTCGCGATCAGGATCTGGGGCAGCTCGGTGCGGCCGTACTCCTTCTCGGCGTAGAGGTAGGCGGCGATGACCGAGTACGGTCCGGCCTGGGCGCGGCCCCAGTACCAGTGGTTGAGGAGCTTCGACATCGCGACGTCCCCCCAGTTGTGATCGTGGTAGCCGACCCCGCGGAGCGTCCGGGGTGGCTGGCCGCCCTCCGTGATCGTCACGGTCACCCTCCCCTGGGGCACCGACGGCAGCCACGCGAACGTGTGCTCGTCGTGGGCGCCAAAGTACGTCACCCCGGTCGCCGGCCGCCAGGAAGGGACCTCGCCCACCAGCTCCGCCTCGACCGCGAGGCCGTCGGCAACGACCTTGATCTGGTAGGTGCGCAGATCCCCGCGGAAGTAGCAACCGTTCATGCGCACGTCACAACGCTCGGTGCTCGCGCTGAACTCCTCGGGGGTCGCATGGACGAACTGCTGTCGCGCCGGTCGGCCCGGCCGATCCAGGTCGATCTGGATCATCGGCGCCTCCCGACCCTTCGGGTTCAAGAGCCACTTCGTGTAGAACGTGATGACGAGCGAGGAGCCATCCTCGAGGTGCGAGTCGAAGTACCACCACTCGTAGCTGCCCGGACCGCCCGAGGTGCGCATGCCGTCCTCCCACGGCTCGACCGCGCCGCGGTGGAGACCGAGCCGGGCGTAGTCCTCCTCCCGCCCCGCGAGCCGGGCCAGCGGCGGTCCGCTCATGAGCCCCTCCGCGGTCTCAAACCCCGTCCGTTCCGCTTGATCTCGAGGAGGGCGATCAGGGTCGAGCGGGTGTGCGCGATGCTCTCCGGACCCGCCCGGGCCCGGAGCTCGCGGTCGACCTGCGCGATGGCGGTCCGACCGGCCCTCCCGGCGGCGTGCCCTCGTTCGGTCAGCGCGAGGACCACGCGCCGACGATCGGCCGGGTCGCGGCCTCGCTCCAGGTAACCACGGTCGACGAGCATCTCGACCGACTGGCTCACCGCCTGCTTGGTGACGCCCAGGAACCGGACGACCGTCTCGAGCGAGGCCCCGCTCCATTCCATCGCGTTGAGAATGAACTCGCCCGACGCCGGGACGTCGTCGCACCCGATCCTAGCCTGAGCCCGGCGGATCGCGTCGGTGTACGTGCCCCGGGTCGCGTACAGCAGGGCCGGCAGCGGCGCGTCGTCGTATCGGCTCCGCATCCCTCGGGACGGCTTCATTGGTCAAAACCATAGACAGTCAAGTATATTGACTTATTGCCTGGGTCGGGTTCGATCCGTCGCGCGCCGGCCGGAGCGGACGACCCCCGGGACTCCCGGATCTCCCCCGGTAGGATTTCGGGTCCCGGTGCGGGCCTCGGGTGCCGGCCCGCTCGGGCTCGATGATCCGCGCAGTCGAACCCGGGCCACGGCTCCGAAGAGGTCGGCCGCCGTGCCTTCTCCTCCCTGCATCGACGCCGCGAGATCGGGGGAGCTTTCGGCCGTCCGTTCAAGCGGTGGATGGGCCGCAGCGGGAGTGGATCGGCCGGGAGGCGGTGGAGGGATTGTCCCAGGGACCCGTTCTATCGGACGGCCTCGTAATGGAGCAGGATCTCCCGGTCCTCGCCGGGCTTCGTCTCGACGAGCTTGAGCGTACACTGGGTCCCCATCGGCCCCCAGTACCGAGGACCCTTGCCGTATACGACGGGCATGACGAAGAACCAGTAGTCGTCAGCGAGGTCGCGGCGAAGGCACTCGCGAACCACCGCGGGACCCCCCTCGAGCAGGATGTTCCCGCCGGGCTCGCGCCTCAGCTTCGCGAGGACCCGAGCGAGATCTCCCTTCAGGATCCTCGCGTTCTCCCAGTCGGTGGACTTGATGCGGTGCGAGAGGCAGACCTTCTCCACGCGGTCCAGATAGCGCCGGTATTCGAGGAGCCATTTCGGCTCGCCGGGCTTTCGCGCCTTCTCGCTCCAGGTCCGCTGATGGCCGAGGAACGACCGTCGGCCCATGATGACGGTCGTGACGTCGTCGAACCGATCGTACCACATATGGCGGAACAGGGCGCTGACTCCCTTCGACGGCCGATCGGACCCCGGATACTTCGGGAACTCGCCGCGGCCGTCCAACGTCATGTACACGTTCGCCGTGATCCTGCGCATCGTGTCGCCTCCTCGATCCTTCGAAGCTTCGCGGTCCCCGCAGGGCGCCGCGGCCGCACTCGCATACGTAAATGGACATATATCCATTTGGGCATGTATAGTCCATGGCCGACGTCTTTCAGATGCTGGCGGAGCCGTCGCGGAGGCACCTTCTCGACGCGCTCCGTGACGGGGAGCGGTCGGTCACCGATCTGGTCGACCGCACCCGCATGTCCCAGCCGTCTGTTTCGAAGCAGCTCCGCATGCTCCGGGAGTCGGGGATCGTGACCCTCCGCGCGGCGGGCCGCCACCACCTGTACTCGATCCGGGGACGGTCGCTCCGGGAGGCGTCCGAATGGCTCTCCTACTACGAGCGCTTCTGGCAGGATGGCCTGAGCCGGATGGACGAGGCCCTCCGGCGGGAGCCACGGCCGAGAGCGCGGAGGAAGCCATGAGCCGGGCCCACGAGCCGGAGGGTGCGGTCCGGATCGAGCGGATCCTCCACGCCCCTCCCGACCGCGTCTTCCGCGCGTTTCTCGACCCCGACCTGATGCGTCAGTGGATCACCCCGGACGATCTCGACCTCGACCGGCTCACCGTGGACGCTCGCGTCGATGGGCGAATCGAGGTATGGCACTCCCGCCAGGGCGTAAGTACCGGGAAGTTCGAAGGGCGCTTCGTCAGGATCGATCCGCCGCGGGAGCTTGTCTACCGTTGGGCGTTCGTCGGCACGGAGCCGGAGAAGGGGGAGTACTTCGACACGCTGGTCCGGATCCGGCTGCGCGCGTGGGGCGATGGGCAGACGCAGATCACCGTCGTCCACGAGAGGTTGGCAGCGCTCCGCGCAGGGGCTCCCCACGTCCACGCCCGGCTCGTCCCGGGTTGGGAGAACTGTCTGAGCAAGCTCGAACGCGCGGTCCGCGAGGTCTCCCGGGCCGGAGCCAGCCCTTCGAACTCGCCACGCCGGGTCCGTCCTCCATCAGAGAACCGGGCCTAGAAGGCGGGCACGAGGTTCTTGCATCGCAGCCGTCTCCCGCTCAAGTAGGCCATCGGGCTCGGTGCGGGCGGAATGTTGGTCCGGAGGTCTCAGCGAGGAAGCCCCCGGTGCGGCACGGCGAGCAAGAAGCCCTCGCGACTGGTTCGGGGTTCAGGAAAGCTTCTGGTCAACCTTTCGATGTCGCTCGATGGGTACGTCGCGGGTCCTCACGATGGCCCCAACAACCCGCTGGGGGATGGCGGGAGAAAGCTGTTCGAGTGGTGGATCGCCGGCAATCGACGGGTGGGACCCGATGACCGGTTCAAACCTCCGGACCGAAGCGCGCCGTTTGTTCGCAAGATGCTCGCCTGCGGTGCGGTCATCGTCGGGCGGCGAACCTTCGACATCGCGCAAGGGTGGGGAGGCCATCACCCGGGCGGGCCGTTCTTTGTCCTGACCCATCGGATGCCCGACAAGTGGGTCGGCCCTGGGACGGATGGAGTGGCCGTGACGGATGGTATCGAGAGCGCGTTGGCCCAGGCCCGTGAGGTGGCCCTCGGACGGAACATCGCGATCGGTTCGGCAGATGTGGCCAAACAGTATCTGAGGGCCGGATTGCTCGACGAAGTCCAAGTGAACTTAGTGCCAACGATCCTGGGTGGGGGAGTTCGGTTCTTCCCAGACCTCGCCGGGCCTCGTGTCGAACTGGAATGGCTTCAGGTGGTGGCGTCGGACGGCGTGACCCACCTACGATACCGGGTGGTGAAGTAGCCCTTCCGGTGGTATCGGCTAAGCGGCCGATTACCGGTTGACGCGTCGACGCTCACTCGCCGTAGCTCTTGAAGTAGCGATAGAGATCGATCCATTCGATGACTATCGAGTGAGCCTTGATCGTGATGTCATCGAGTCGAACACGATACGTGCGTCCGTTCCGCTCACAGATCGCTACGACGTCCACCCCTTGGCCCTCTTCCACCCCGATGACCGACACGAGTCCGCCGACCACCGTACCGGTCAGCGGGAACCGGACGTGCTTCCGGATACCGCAGCAGAGCCCCCGTGCCACGTCATCGAGGGGGTCCGTGTCCATCGAGGCTGGGTCGATCAGCTTCTCGGGCTCCGGGCTCTTCCGGACCATCGCGCTCGCGAGGGGCGTCCCATAGAAGCCACATGTTTGATACCGGGGCGAACGAGACTCTCGACTGCGTCGTACTCCCGACCGCGTACCCCGGCCCGCTCGTGGACCGCCGGCCACTCTGCTCCAGCACACCTTCCTCGAGCTGTTCCGCTCCCATCTCCTCGTGCGAGTCACCAAGGAGACCGGGTTCGTCCGTCGTCATCGTACGGTCGACCCCGCCGCCTTCTTCTGGGCCGTCACTCTCGAAGCGGGGGTCTACCTCCAACGATCCCTCGAGCCGTTGCGGTTCGTCCACAACCCGAAGACTCCCAAGCCTCTCGACAGCTACGCGAGCTTCTACGACCGCTTCACGCTCGAGCTGGTGGAGTTCCTCTTGACGGTGGTGGTGAGTCGTCGGTTGCACCTCGCGGTCCGAGAGCGGATCAAGAAAGAGTATCGGGCCCGCCGGGACTCGAATCCGGCACCGAACATCGGGAGGGTCCGGCGCCGGGCCAACGACTGGGAACGTCAATCACGCTAACGAACCTGCGTACTGCCTCGCAACTCCTCCGGGGGCGTCCGGTCCCGGGGCCGGCGCCCGCCCTTAGAGTCGCTGCCGGAGTTCCCGGAGCAAGCTGGGTTTCACACCCTTGCTTCGGTCGATCTTCACCACCCACAGGACCTCACCGTGCGTCATGTAGAAGACGCGGACCTCCTTTGAGGCGTGAAAGTGCCAGACTCCGTGGACCTTTCGAGTCGCTTTGACTTGGACGCCCGGGTGGGACCGAAACGGCGCGGCACGCAGAAATTCGAGCTGCCAGTCGATCCGGCGGCGCAAACGCAACGGGAGGCGCCGGAGTTCCGATTCGGTTCGGGGATGGTATTCCAAGCGATAGAGGCTCAAAGGCCGAGCCTCCGGCGCATCTCGTCCGCCGGGACTCCCTTCACCCGGTC
>JASHOP010000063.1 GCA_030041075.1 Thermoplasmata archaeon
CTCGCGCCCGCCGCCAGGCGGGGCCCGGTCGGCTCCCCGGGGACCGCCCCGGCCCGCGCGGCCCCCGACGGCGGGGGCCGCAGCAGCGCCCCCCACGCCGGCCGTCGCGGCGGGGCGAGGAGGCTCTTCCGCTTGAGGTCGACCTCCTCCGAGAGCCGGGCGAGCCGGCTCTCCGCGAGCATCCTCAGCTCCTGGGCGGTGTGGCCCCGGGACGAGTGGAGCAGGACCTCGCGGAGGGCGCTGCGGATCCCCTCCTCGAACCCCGCGGCGTACGCGCGGGCATACTCCTCGTCCGTCGGGCCGTTCTCCTCGGGGACCTCCGGATCGGCCGCGGGGTCCGGAGCGGTCACGCCCGGGCCCGGTCCCGGGGCGGGTTCTCAGCGGGGGCCGGGACGGGAGGGCCCCGCGCGGAGGTCGCGAACGACGGGTCGTCGGCGGGCGTGAACTTGTAGCCGTAGTGGATCACGCCGGCCTTCCCCTCCTCGCGCAGCTTGCGGAACGTCGCCCGGACCTTGAGCCCGATCGCGACTGCCTCCGGGGCCGCGTCGACGATCTGGCCCGTGAGGACCGGGCCCTCGACGGTCTTGACGAGCGCGAGGACGTACGGTACCTGGAGCTCGAACCCCTCGGCCGCCTCGTGGACGATCGTGAACGACAGGACCTCCCCCTCGCCCGACAGCTGGAACGGGATCATCTTCTCGATCGACTGGCGGTGGACGGGGCAGACCGGGCAGACCGCCCGGGGCGGGAAGTAGGTCGTCCCGCAGGTCGTGCATTTCGACCCGCCGAGGTTGTACCGCCGGGGCGTTTCGCGCCAGAACCGTGCGATTGACATGGTGCCCCTAGTTCGTCCGCTCGAGCAGGTGGACGACCGACGTCGCGCCGGTCCCCCCCAGATCGTGGGTCAGTCCGAGGGTCGCGTCGGCGACCTGCCGGCCCGTCGCCTCCCCCCGCAGCTGGCGCACGACCTCGACGACCTGGGCGACGCCGACCGCCCCGAACGGCCGCCCCTGGGCCTTGAGTCCGCCCGAGGTGTTGACCGCCGTGGACCCCCCGACGGCGAACCGGCCGCTCGCGAACTCCGTCCCCGCGCGGCCCTTCTCGACGAACCCGAGGTCCTCGAGGGAGACGAGCGCCGCGATCGTGTAGCCGTCGTGGACCTCCGCGACGCGGACGTCGGCGGGGGCGCGGCGCGCCTGGCGGAACGCGTTCCGCGCGGCGGCGACGGTCGATCCGACGGTCGTCGGGTCCGCCCGGTGCTGGAGGGCCATCGTGTCGCACGCGACCTGGCTCGCCGCGATGCGGATCGGCGTGTCGGTGTGCCGGCGTGCGGTCTCGAGGGGACCGAGGACGACGGCGGCGGCCCCGTCGGAGAGCGGGGCGCAGTCGAAGACCCCGAGCGGCTCGGCGACCGGCCCCGCGCCGACGACCTGCTCGAGCGTGAGCTTGTTCCGGTAGTGGGCGTTCGGGTTCTTCGAGCCCATCTCGTGGGCGTGGACCGCGACCCGGGCGAGGTCCTCCCGCGTCGTGCCGTAGAGGTACATGTGCCGCCGCGCGACGAGCGCCCAGAGCGCCGGCAGGGTCGCGCCGAAGACGACCTCCCACTCGTGGTCCGCGGTCGCGTTCGCGATCTCGGCGCCGACCGTGTCGGGGACGTCGGTGAGCTTCTCCGCGCCCCCGACCACGACGTAGTCGTACAGGCCGCTCGCGACCGCGAGATAGCCCTGGTGCAGGGCCAGCCCCCCCGACGCGCCGCCCCCCTCGACGCGGACCGCCGGGAGGTGGCGCCCCGCGAGGCCGGCGTAATCGAGGATCAGAGGGGCGATGTGCTCCTGCGCGATGAGGCTGCCCGACGCCATGTTGCCGAGGAACAGGCCACCGAGGTCGGCGGAGGCTAGCTTCGCGTCGACCAGCGCCTGGAGCCCCGACTCGATCCCGATCTCCCGGAACGAGCGGTTCCAGAGCTCGCCGAACCTCGTCTGGCCGACACCGAGGACCGCGACCTCCCGCATCGCCTAGTGCTCCCCCATGTGGATCTTGCCCCGGAACTTCGCGTAGACCGCGTACGGGATCTCCGTGCCGCTGTCGAGATACCACTGGACGGGGCGTCCGTGCGACCGGTCGAACGAGGCGATCTCGTCGGTCGTCTCGAGGTCGAACGCGTCCGACCCAGCCCCCGAACCGTACCCGACCACGAGGATCCGCTCGTGGGGGGCGGCCCGGTCGAGGACGTTCGCGAGCCCGATCAGCGCCGCCGCGGAGTAGGTGTTGCCGATGTCCGGCGTCACGAGGCCGTAGCGCATCTGCGCGTCGGAGAAGCCGAGCTGCTTGCCGACCCGTTGCGGGAACTTCCCGTTCGGCTGGTGGAAGACGACGTGGGCGTAGTCGGCGGGCGTCGTCCCCTCGGTCTCCATCATCCGGCGGGCGCACTCGGTGACGTGCCGGAAGTACGCCGGCTCGCCGGTGAACCGGCCGCTGTGGCTCGGATACTTCTGCCCCTCGCGCCGCCAGAAGTCGGGGGTGTCGGTGGTGTAGGAGAGCGTCCGGCGGACCTGGCAGATCACCCGCTCCTGGCCGATCACGAACGCCGCCCCGCCCGCGCTGGCCGAGTACTCGAGCGCGTCGCCGGGGGCCCCCTGGGAGGTGTCCGTGCCGATCGCGACGCCGTAGCGGATCATCTCCGCGCCGACGAGCCCGAGGCACGTCTGGATCGCCGCGGTGCCCGCCTTGCACGCGAACTCGAAGTCGGCCGCGGTGAGGAACGGGGTCGCGCCGACCGCCTGGGCGACGACGGTCGCCGTCGGCTTGACGGCATACGGGTGCGACTCGGAGCCGACGTACACCGCCCCGACCTGCTGCGGGTCGATCGCGCCCCGGACGAGCGCGATCCGGAGCGCTTCCGTCGAGATCGTGATCGTGTCCTCGTCCGGCGCGGGGACGCTCTTGCGCCGGACGTTGAGGCCCTCGCCCATGCTCTCGCCGTCCGAACCCCAGACCCGTCCGATCTCCGCCGGCGTGATCCGGTACCGGGGGACGTACGCCCCGTAGCTCACGATGCCCGCCTTCATGCGATCGATCCCGCTCAGAGCTCCTCGAGCCGCTCGAGAACGGCCGGCGCGTGGAGCGCGGTCGTCAGGAGGGGGATGTTCTCCACTTCGGAGAGGCGGATCGCGAGGGAGTCGATGCGGCCCGGGTTGGCCAGGAACACGGCCGCCGGTTTCAACGGGTGCGCGCGGATCGCGACCATCGGCGAGCGCCCGTAGCGCACGTTGGAGAAGATGAGGGCGCGCTGGGTCGTCCACCCGTAGACCTCGACGAACCGGCTCGCGTCGATCGAGAGGATCGCCCGGGGGGCGTCGAGCACCGTGAACCCGTGGATGTCCCGATGGAGGTCGATCCGGCTCACCGGGCGAGCCTCGAGGCGGTCGGCGACGGTCTTGAGGGGCATCGCGACGGTGAACTCGCGCATGCCCAGGATCCCCTCGGAGTGGGCGGGGATCCCGCCGCGGAGGCCGATCCGGCCGCCGTGGTTCGCGTCGAGCGCGACCAGCCCGTCGACGTACCGGCGGATGAACCCGGCGCCCGGGCTCGCCCGGCGCTCGGACTCGTAGTCGCTGATCACGGACGGGACGGTCTCGAGCTGCTTCGCGAGGTCGCGCTGCGAGATGCGGAAGTCCTCGCGCCACTTGCGCAGCGTCCGGCCCGGGTGGGGCGAGAGGACGACCTCGCCCGCGATCTTCTCGCGAATCTCGGCCTCCACGTACGGTTGCGACGCGGGCGCGCTATAAATCGTCTCGGTTCCTGTCGTTGCATGCTATCGACATCTGCCGATGGGGCCGCCCGGGCCCGAGTGGACCGGGCGAGAGTTTCCGAGGGCGGACGCGCGCCCGCCGCCGTTTGAACTCGCGACCTCTACCTTGCCAAGGTAGCGATCTTCCGCTGATCTA
>JASHOP010000064.1 GCA_030041075.1 Thermoplasmata archaeon
TCTCGTTCCAGGTCGTGATGGCCGGGACGGTCGGGGGCAGCATGCTCTGGGCCGACCGTCGCTACGGGATGCTCTCCCAGCTGCTCTCGGGCCCGTTCTCGCGGCTCGAGTACCTCCTCGGCATCATGTTCACCTCGCTCGTCTTCGGGCTCGGCGGCGCCGGCGTCATGCTCGCCGTCGCCTACGGGCTCTTGGGCACGACGCCGACGCACCTGCTCGCGCTCGGGGAGATCTTCGCGTGCATCACGGTCGGGTCGATCTTCTTCGGCGCCCTGATGCTGCTCCTCGCCTCGCTCGTCAAGTCGAACAACGCCTACAACAGCATCCAGATCCTCCTCATCTTCGTGGTGAACTTCGCCAGCACGGTGTTCTACCCGCTCTCGAGCGGCCTCCCCGTCGTCCTCCGCGCGCTCTACGAGGTGAACCCCCTGACCTACGTCGCCGACGCCGTCCGCGGGGCGTACGACGGACACCTGACCGCGACCGAGGTCTACCAGATGCTCCTCCTCGCGGCCGAGACCGCGGTCGTCCTGTTCCTCGCCATACGGTCGTACATGCGCTCGGACGTATCGTACGAGTGACCTCGGCGGCGGCGCGCATCGGTCCGATCGGCCGCCGGCGGGCGGCTCGCCCCCGGGCGCGGCGCGGGGGCCAGCAACGGGCAAAGAGCTAAGGGCGTGCCGGCATCGTGGGCCGGCCGGTCGAGGGCGGGCCGAGCGCCGGCATCGCCCTCCGGGAAGTTCCGCGATGCAACGCACGGGGATGGCGTCCGCTTCGGCGGCCGTCGGCCCGGAGGACGGCAAGGACGCATGATCCCCGAGCCTCACGGCGGTCGCCTCGTCGACCGCGTCGCATCGGCCAGCGTCCGCGAGCGACGCGACGCGGAGCGGGCGGACCTGACGACGGTGCGCGCCGAGGTCGACCAGCTCTACGACGCCGAGAAGATCGGCATCGGCGCCTACAGCCCCCTCGAGGGGTTCATGGGTCCGTCCGAGCTCGAATCGGTCTCGAGGACCGGGCGGCTCCCGGGCGGACTCCCGTGGACGATCCCGATCCTCTTCCCGGTCCGGTCGAACGACGGCGCGGCGGACGCCCGCGCCGTGGGCCCCGGAGACGAGGTCGGGATCGTCGACCGATCGGACCGGCTGGTCGCGCTCCTGGCGGTCGAGGAGCGGTTCCGGCTCGACCGGCGCGGCATCGCGCGGGCGACCTACGGGACGGACGACGCGCAGCATCCGAACGTCGCGGACCTCCTCGCCGGAGGGGAGACGGCGTGGTCCGGCAAGGTGACGCTGCTGCGGCGTCTCGATCCCCCGGGGGGTCGCCCGGAGCCGAGCCCGGCGGAGACCCGGGCCGAGTTCCTCCGGCGGGGCTGGAAGACCGTGGCGGCCTACCAGTGCCGCAACCCGCCGCACACGGCGCACGAGTACATCCAGCGTCTCACGCTCGAGCGCGAGGAGATCGACGGGCTGTTCATCCACCCGGTGGTCGGCCGCCTGAAGAAGGGCGACTACCGACCGGACGTGATCCTCGACGCGTACGACGCGCTGGTCCGGCACTACTACCCCGCCACCCGGGTCCTGATGCGCCCGCTCGGGATCGCGATGCGCTACGGGGGTCCGAAGGCGGCGCTGTTCCTCGCGATCGTGCGCAAGAACTTCGGGTGCGGTGCCTACATCGTCGGCCGGGACCAGGCGGGCGTCGGCCGGTTCTACGAGCCGTACGCGTGCCACCGGATCTTCGACGAGTACGACCTCGGGATCCTGCCGCTCCGGTACGAGGAGTCGTTCTTCTGCCGCCGGTGCGGCTGGATGGCGAGCGAGAAGACGTGTCCCCATCCCCCCGAATCCCGCGCCCAGGTGAGCCAGACGCGGATCCGCGAGGCCCTCGCGAGCGGGGAGAAGCTCCCCGCGGAGATCCTCCGCCCGGAGGTGGCGGAGGTCCTGGGACGTCCGGGCGTCGTGCTGACGTCGTAGGAGGCTACGAACGTGCCGCGCGGTCCCCCCGGATTCTGCGTCTGGATGACCGGGCTCCCGAGCTCGGGAAAGACGACCGTCGGCCGCGCGCTCGCCGACCGGCTCGCCCAGCGGGGCTGGTTCGCCGAGCTGCTGGACGGCGACGAGATCCGCCGCGGACTGAGCGCCGACCTGGGATACGACCGCGCCTCGCGCGAGGTCCACGCCGGGCGGGTCGCGTACGTCGCGAAGGTCCTCGCGCGCAACGGCGCGATCCCGATCGTCGCCCTGATCTCGCCGTACCGCACCTCGCGCGCGAAGGCGCGCGCCGAGATCGGGCGGTTCGTCGAGGTGTACATCGACACCCCCCTCGCGGTCTGCGAGGCGCGGGACGTGAAGGGGCTCTACCGCCGGGCGCGCGCCGGCGAGATCCACGAGATGACCGGCGTGGACGACCCGTACGAGCCCCCGGAAAGCCCCGACATCGTGGTCGACGCCGTCCGGATGTCCCCGGCCGAGTCGGCCGATCACATCGTGCGAGAGCTCGATCGGCTCGGCTGGCTTGCCGACCGGCCCCGCGCGCCCTAGGGCGCCGCGGACCCTCGGGACGTCTCCCCGGTCGGGCAAGCCCTTAGGGAGCTCGCGTCTCACGGGACCCGCCATGGAGACGCCGGCTCCGCCGGGCCCCCTGCTCGTCCTCGGGGCCGGCTACGCGGGCCTGACGGTCGCGCAGCAGGTCGATCGCCTCGCGCGCGGCTCGGTGCCGATCGTCCTCGTCGACCGGCACCCGGTCCACGTGCTCCGGACGCAGCTCTACGAGGTCGGGCGGCTGGCGGCGGCCGGGTCGCCCGACTCGTGGACGGTCCCGCTCGCCCGCGTCTTCGAGCGCTCGTCCGTCGAATGCCGCGAGGGGACCGTCGAGGCGATCGACCTCGACGCGCGCTCGGTGCGCCTCGGGGACGGGACGATCCGCTACGGCTCGCTCGCGGTCTGCCTGGGCAGCGTCGCCGCCTACTACGGGGTGCCGGGGGCGAGCGAGCTCACCCACCAGGTCTACCGGCTCTCCGGCGCGATACGCCTTGCCGGGGCGCTCCGCGAGGTCGAGGCCGGGTCCTCGACGCTGCCCGGAGAACGACGGCCGCGCGTCGTGGTCGTCGGCGGAGGGTCGACCGGCACGGAGCTCGCGGCGGAGATCGCTACCTCCGACTGGTCCCAGGTCACCGGCGGCCCGGCGCGCCCTCCGGACGTCTTCCTGTTGGCCGGGGCGCTGCCGTTCCTCGACGGGTTGCCGCCGTCGCTCGTCCGGCACGCGAGGCTCCTCCTCCGGAGCGCCGGCGTCGCCCTCGTCCCCGGATTGAACGTCACCCGCGTGGAGGCCGGCCGGGTCCACCTCGAGGACGGGTCGGTGCTCGCCGCGGACCTCGTCGTCTGGTGCGCCGGCCTGGAGGCGCCTCCCCTCGTGCGCGCGCTCGGGGCGCCCCACGGCAAGGGGGGCCGCCTCGCGGTCGACCCGACCCTCGAGGTCCCGGGCCGGCCGGGGGTGTTCGCGGTGGGGGACGTCGCCGAGGTGCGCGACCCGTCGACGGGGATGCTCGTCCCCGCGACCGCCCAGGCGGCGCTGGCCGAGGCCCGCGTCGCGGCCCGGAACGTCATCGCGCGGTCGCGGGGCGACCCGCCGGTGCCGTTCGTCTACCGGGAGCGCGGCGTCGCGGTCGCCCTCGGGCTCGGTCGGGGGGCGGCGGCGATCCGGCACGTGACGGTCTGGGGCAGCCCGGCGGCGCTCCTCAAGCGGGCCGTCCAGCGCGAGTACGCGCGGTCGGTCGAGAGGGGGCAGCCGTCGACTCTCCTATGAACCCCGCGGCGGTAGCCGCCGCGGCGGTCTCGTAGGAACGATGAAGGCGCTCGCCCTGATCGGAGGGTTCGGGACTCGGCTGCGCCCCGTCACGTACGTCGTGCCGAAGCAGCTGATCCCCCTCGCCGGGAAGCCGATGCTCTACCACGTGCTCGACCTCCTGCCCGACGACGTGGAGGAGGTCGTCCTCGCGACCGGTTACATGGCCGACGCGATCGATGGCTACGTGCGGTCGCACCCGCCCCGCTGGCCGATCCGGACCGTCCGCGAGTCGGAGCCGCTCGGCACGGGCGGAGGGATGAAGAACGCCGCCGCCGGGATGTCGGATCCGTTCTACCTGCTCAACTCGGACGTGATCGCCGCCGCGGACCTGGGTTCGATGGCCCGACGCCATCGGGCGAGCGGCGGGGTCGGGACGATGGCCCTGGCGCGGGTCGACGATACCCGTCCCTACGGCGTCGCCGCGCTCGGCGACGGGGACCGGATCACCGCGTTCGTCGAGAAGCCGGAGCCGAGCGACGCACCGTCGCACTGGATCAACGCCGGCCTGTCGATCTGGGGTCGCTCCGTGCTCGACCGGATACCCCCGTCGCGCGCCGTGAGCTTCGAGCGCGAGATCGTTCCGGGCCTCCTCGCCGAAGGGGTGTTCGGGTTCCGGCTCGCGGGATACTGGGACGACGCCGGCACCCGCGAGCGCCTTCTCCGCGCCCAGCGCCTCCTGTTCGACGGCGGTCGCGGCGGGGACGGCCGGCTCCCGGCCGGGTCCACGGGCGACGGTCCGGTCGCGGCGATGGAGGGCTCCTCCGCCGCCGGCGCCTCGTTCGGGAAGTACGTCACGCTCGGCCCCCGCGCCCGCGTCGAGCCCGGCGCGAGGGTGGAGGACTCCGTCGTGATGGACGGGGCCGTCGTGGAGCGCGGGGCGCACGTGGTCGGAAGCCTCGTGGGACCCGGGGTCCGCGTCGCCGCGGGCTCCCGCGTGGAGAGCGCGGTCCTGGCCGACGGCGCGCCCGGGACGACGCGCTAGAACGCTGCCCCGGTGACGATCACCTTCACGGCCTCGTCGGGACGGCCGGCGAGCCGGAACGCCTCGTCGATCCGGGCGAGCGGCACGCGGTGGGTCACGAGGTCCGCGACCGCCAGCTTCCCGTCGACGACGAGCCGGTGGACCTCCGCCAGGTCCGGCTCGGTGGTCGCGTACGACGGGACGACCCGCACCCCGCGGAGGTAGAGCTGCTGCAGGTCGACGTCGAGCCGGCTGCCCGCCTCGGGCAGTCCGAACAGGTTCACCGTCCCGCCCCGGCGGACGGCCTCGAAGGCGGTCCGCGCGACGTCCGGCTGGCCGGTCGCGACGACGGCGAGATCGACGCCCCGGCCGTCGGTGGCCCGGTCGACGGCGGTCCGGACCGCGTCGGGCTCGCGCGGGTCGACGACGACGTCGGCCCCCCCGCGGAGCGCCGCCGCGCGGCGGAGCGGGGCGATCTCCGTTCCGCCCACCCAGCCGGCCCCCCCGGCTCGGGCGAGCCGGGCGTAGAGCAGCCCGACCGGCCCGAGCCCGAGGATGAGGACGCTCGCCCGGTCCGGCAGTCCGACCCGTCGGATCGCCGTGAGCGCGCACGCGGCGGGCTCCAGGAGAGCGCCCGTCGGCCAGTCGACGCGGTCGTCGAGCCGAAGGACCGCCCCGCCCCGGACGTTGGCCGCCGGGACGCGGAACACCTCCGCAAACCCCCCGGGGTCGAGGTTGGTCGAGGCGTACGTCGGACAGAACGTGACGTCGCCCCGGGCGCAGACCTCGCAGGCGAGGCACGGTACGTGGTGGTGGGCGAACACCCGGTCGCCCTCGGAGAGGCCGGGGACGCCGGCGCCGACCGCCGCGATCCGCCCGACCGGCTCGTGGCCGAGGATCCCCGCGGACCGGTAGTTGCCGCGGAGCTTCTCCAGGTCCGTACCGCACACCCCGCACGCCGCGAGGCGGACCGTGACCTCGCCGTCCCGGGGTGCCGGCTCGGGGGCGTCGTCGAGCCGAACGGATCCCGGGCCGGCGAGCCGGCCGAACTTCATGCGTGGGCGCGGGCGGCCCGGATCCCGGAGTCGAGGATCTCCATCGCCTCGTCGATCTCCTCGCGGTGGACGGTCAGCGGCGGGATGTAGCGCATCGACGACTTCCCGCACGGGAGGAGGATGAGGCCCCGACGGTACGACTCCTCGAGCACCCGGTCGCGGAACGCGGGGTTCGGCTCCTTGGTCGTGCGGTCGCGGACGAACTCGGTCGCCGTCATCAGGCCGATCCCCCGGACGTCGCCGATTTCCTCGTGGAGCGCCCGAAGGTCGCGGAGCCGGCCGAGCAGGTAGTCGCCCTGCCCGCGCGCGTTGTCGAGGAGCCTCTCTTTCTCGATCACGTCGAGGGTCGCCATCGACGCGGCGACCGCCGCGAGGTTGCCGCCGAACGTGTTGGAGTGGGAGCCGGCGACCGAGAAGTCGAGCTCGGCCGGGAACGACACCGCGCCGAGCGGGAGGCCGCCGCCGAGCGCCTTCGCCATCGTCACGATCGACGGCACGACGCCGTGGTGCTCGATGCCGAACCACGTGCCGGTCCGCCCGAACCCGGCCTGGACCTCGTCGTCGATCAGCAGGATGCCGTGCTCGTCGAGGATCGACTTCAGCGTCGCGAACCAGCGCGGCGGGGGGACGACGTAGCCGCCCTCGCCGAGGACCGGCTCCGCGATGAACGCGGCGACGTCGTCGGCCGGGATCGAGGTCGTGAAGTAGAGCTCCTTCAGGATCTTGGCGCAGTACAGGTCGCAGCTCGGGTACTCGAGCTTGTAGGGGCAGCGGTAGCAGTACGGCGCGGGGATGTGGTGCCCCCCGCCGACGAACGGCGCGTACCGCGCCCGCTGGACCGGTTTCGACGAGGTCAGCGACAGCGCCCCCATCGAGCGGCCGTGGAATCCGCCGAGCAGGCCGAGGACGATCGGGCGGCGGCGGTTCCAGCGAGCCAGCTTGAGCGCCGCCTCGACGCTCTCGGTCCCGCTGTTCGTGAAGAACACCTTCTTCTCGAAGTCGCCGGGGGTGAGGCGGGTCAGGCGCTCGGCGAGCAGGGTCTGGTTCTCGTAGTAGTAGTCCGTCCCCGCGAAGTGGGTGAGGCGGCCCGCCTGGTCTCGGATCGCGCGCACGACCTCGGGATGGGAGTACCCGACCGCGGCGACGCCGACACCGGACGCGAAGTCCAGGAGCCGGTTGCCGTCGACGTCCGTGACCCAGACGCCTTCGCCCGAGGCCCCCACGATCGGTGCGGTCTTCGTGCTGGTCATCAGGAACTTGCGGTCCCGCTCGATGATCCGACGCGCGTTCGGGCCGGGGATCGGAGTGCGGAGGACGACGCCCCGCTTCGGGCCGTCCTTCGGCTCGGGCGCGGCGCGGATCGGCGTGGGGGTGCTCTGGCTCATGATCGACCCGGCCCCGGGAGCCGCCGGGTGGGTAAAGTATTCTCCGTCGAAGCCGACCGACGCGCCCGCCTGTCGAACGGCGCCTTTTTGAGGGCCGTCCGCGGGTCCGCGTCCGGCATGGACCCGCCCCCGTCGGCCGCCCGGCCCGCTTCGCCCGAATCGGCCCCGGCCCCCCCCGTCCACGACGTCATTCCGGCCCGGGCCGTCCTCACCGAGCTCGCCCGGGGTTTCCTGCTCGTGAGGGACATCGACCCGAAGCGCGCGGCGCGATTCGCCGCGACGTTCCTTCGGGAGCGGGTCGAGGCCGACCTGCCCGAGCTCGTCTCGCCCTCGGGGCCGGTCCCCGCATCGTACGCGTCGCTCGGGGGATCGAATCGAGGAGCTATCGACCGCGGCCGGTTCGGGCGCGGACCGTAGGTCGTCGCGCGCCGTCGTCACGGACGCGCAGGTAGGCCGCGAGGTCCTCGGGGAAGCTCCGGCGCGTGAGCCCGATCCGCACGCCGGCCCGGTCGCCGAAGTACGAGCCGGGGCAGACGAGGACGGAGGCGTCGAGACATCGGCGCGCCAGGCGGTCTCCGTCCTCCGGGCCGACCCGGTCGAAACCGACCGGTCCGAGCGGCGGGGTCACCTTCGGGAGCGCGCGGCGCAGCGCGGCCCGGTTGGGAGCCAGGATCCGCTCGACCTGAGAGAACATCTCCTTCCGCCGATCCAGCAGGTCGAGCGCTCCCGCGACCGACCGATCCGGAACGCCGTCGGCGACGAGGCCGACGAAGCGGCCGAACCTCTCGGCCTCCTCCGGAGGCGCGACGACGAATCCGACGCGCAGGTCGTCCGCGCCGAAGAACTTCGTGAACGAACCGGTCGTCCAGAGCCGGGCCCGGGACGCGTTGGCGAACGAGGGGGTGCGGGCGAACTCGCGGAACGTCTCGTCGATCAGGAGGTGCGTCGCGCCGTCGGCCCAGGCGGTGACGGTCTCTACGGTCCAGAGGTCGCCCTCGGGATTCCGAGGCTGGGAGACGACGGCAAGGCCGGCGGGGCGGTCGTCCTCCCGGACCACGAACCCCGCCTCGCGCGCCACGTCGAAGAGGGAAGGGTACTCGGGGAACCGCACGCGGCAGGCCCGGCTCGAGGTCCGTCGCGCCCGGAACGCGTAGAACGTCACCCAGGCGTTGGCCTCGGTCGCGCCGTGCGTCAGGAACAGCCGCGACCGGTCGACGCCGACCGAACGGGCCAACGACTCGGTCAGCTCCTCCGCGCCCCCACCCGCACGGGAACGGGCGGGGAGGCTAGGCCGTCGGACCGACCCGATCATGCCGCTCGAGCCGAGATTGTGGCGGCAGTCGCGGTGCGCGTCGATCCAGTCGGCGAGCGGGAACCTCATCGGGTCGGGCCCCGCCGCGCGTCGAACCGAACGTTCAAGCCCGAGAGGCCCCCCGAGGGTCCCCGATGGAGGAACGCCCCCCGTCGGTCCGGGTGGATGCGAGCGGGCGCATCCTCGCGCTCTCGGCCGCTTGGTTCACTGACGGGGCGCGGCGCCGGGCCGAGGCCCGCCGGGCGCGCCGGTGCGTGGAGTGCGGAGCGGAGCTCGGTTCGCGCCGCTCGCCGTACTGCTCGCGTCGATGCCGGTGGGGCTTTCACGGCCACTACTTCTGGGACTCGGCGCGCACGTTCGTCCTCGCCCGCGACCGCTACACGTGCCGGATCTGCCGGCGACGCGTCCCGGCCCGGCTCTTGGAGGTCGATCACATCGTCGAGATCGGCCGGGGCGGCGCGGCGCTCGAATACTCGAACCTCCAGGCGGTCTGTCGCGAATGCCATCGGGAGAAGACCCGGGGGTTCCTCCGGGAGCGTGCGTCGCGCCGGTCGGCGACCCTCCCGGTCGCGGCCGACGACCCCGGACCGCGCGCCCGGGCGCCGGAGTCCCTCCGCCATCCCGGTCCGCCTCGGAAAAGGAGTATATAGCGCGCGGGAACTGAGCCCGCTTCACGATGCTGGGTCCCCGAGCGACGGGCGTCGCAGTGGCGTTCGTCCTGGTCACGCTCGTCCTCTCCGCGCTTGTTCCCCTCTCGGGGACGCCGGCCCCGCACCCCGCCCGTCGCTCCGCCAGCGCGATCGCCCCGTCGGTGACGGCGTCGGGCCACCCCGCCCTACCGGGAGGCTCCGTCGCCGCCACGCCGGGCGGCGGCGATTCGCTCCGATCCTCCGTAGGGCCCGACCGGTCCCCGTCGTCCCCCGCTCCCAATACGGCGGACGCCAAGATCGAACGGTTGATCGCCGCGGGGCTGCTGAAGGCTCAGGATGTGCTCTACCCGAGCGCCCTCGTTCACTCGGGCCCGTCGACGTCCGGCCCGGTCGTCCCCGGATACGCCACCACGCCGGCTCCGATGGGGCTCGCGGACTTCGGACGCTCGTCGTCGGGTGCCTACGTCTACAACACCACCAGCTTCGAGGGCACCGTCTCGCTCGCGGCGTTCTCGGCCTACAGCCCCGGCTACGCGGCGTTCGAGCAGGCCCCCGACGAGGCGACGATCTCGCTCGACACCG
>JASHOP010000065.1 GCA_030041075.1 Thermoplasmata archaeon
GGCTCCAGGATGCCCGGCTGGAGTTCGCCTCAGCCGACGCGGCGATCGAGGGGGCGCTCGACTTCATTGAAATATGCCTCGCGGAGATGCGGTAGGGAGGACCGGATGCCCGACGTGAAGGTCACGACCCGGACCCGCCGTCCCGCGGGGACCCGCCACGAGCCGAGGGCCCCGACCGGCGAGTCGGCGCGCATCGCGGTCGTCGGGATCCCCGCGTCGGGAAAGACGACGTACTTCCGGTTCCTCTCGGGCCACTTCGGCCTCAACCTGCCGATCCTGTTCGTGCCGCCCCGGGAGGACGGGGGGACGCTGCCGATCTACGGCGACCTCGACAACGACGTCGCGCTCGAGGAGACGACGTACGAGACGACCGACCCGACCGACCCCGAGGGGAGCCTCGAGACGACGACCCGCTACTACGTCAACCGCCCGATGGAGGACCGGCGCAAGCTCTGGGTCGAGCTCTCTGCGGGGCGCGAGGACCAGGGGGTACTGACGAAGTACCCGCTGCCGACGAAGTTCAACCAGTTCGTCGACATGCGCCTTCGGTTCCGCTACGGCGCGCCGGAGGACGCGAGCGGCTCCCGCCCCCTCGACCTGGAGACGATCGACGAGGCAGGCGGGATCATCGCCGACTACTTCACCTACGACCGGCTCTGGCTGGAGGGCCCCCAGGGCGAGGTCAGCGAGAAGTCCTGCCGGGTGATCCCCCACTTCGACACCTGGCGGCCCGACCGTCAGGACCTCTGGCGGCGCGGGCTCACGCTCCTCGGCCGGTTCGTCTACGGCGCGGACGCGATCATCCTCCTCCTCTCCCCCGCGCTCGCCTCGCTGCGGGACCAGGCCCAGCAGGTCAACCTCGCCCGCGGGGTGTTCCGGTTCGTCCGGCAGAAGAAGATCCCGCTCGTGATCGCGATCTCGAAGGCGGACAAGCTCAAGGAGTTCTACGCCGAGATCGACCAGTCGGTGCGCGAGCGCGACTACCGCAGCCGGTTCGACGCGGTCGACTTCCTCCTCCGCCGCGACGGCGCCGGGATGGGAACGATCCTCGTCGCCCAGGAGGGACGCGGGATCTCCACCAAGGAGGACGTCTTCCTGATCTCGAGCGCGGTGTCGACGGGCGAGGGCCACCCGATGTTCGTCGGCGAGAGCGGGCAGCCCGCGTCCGACGTCGGGACGCCGACCCTCGGGGTCCCGATCATGGTCAACACCACCCTGCCGCTCGCGCGCGCGTGCGAGCGGATCTTCTCGAAGCGGGCGACCGAGGGAGGTTGATGCCTCCCGCCGACGTCGGCGTCGCCCGAAAGGTCGCGCCGGTCGCCTCGGTCTGGTGCCGGCAGGTCGACAACGAGGCCGAGAGCCCCGGCTACACCGCGATCCCGGACGAGTTCCCCGGCCGGCGCGAGACGCTCGACACGATCCGCATCGTCGGGAACCTGACGATCAACATCGCCGACACCCACGACTACTGGGACCCCGCGCCGACGCAGTCGCTCTCGTTCTACCCGAACCTGTTCCTCTATCCGGCGGCCGGGGGCCGCTACACGTGCGTCGGGCGGATGTTCCTGTCGACCGAGGACCGGCCCCGCCTCGGGATGAAGACCCTCGTCTACGCGACGGCCGAACTGTTCGAGACCGAGGACTTCGGCGGGGCGATCCTCCACGCCCAGTCGAGCATGGACGGCCGCGCCTCGGTGCGCCGGCCGGCCGCCCCCACCGACCCGTCGATCTACCAGACGGTCGGCGAGGGGTTCCTGTTCCACCGCGGGTCGACCGAGCCGGTCGTCGTCGTCGCGAGCGACCAGTGGGAGTCGGTCTGCGCGGCGGTCCTCGAGGTCCTCGCCGCGATGCCGTCGTCGCTGGTCGCGCTGGGAGCGTTCCTCGTGTTCCCGTACTTCCTGCCGGCGCCCAAGGTCGACATGAACGAGTTCGCGGAGCAGCTTCCGCTCGCCCTCGCGGTGATGCGCGTCCCGCGGTCGGAGGCGGCGGGGGCGCGCCACGAGAAGCGGATCGCGAGCTGGACCGACCAACCGGTGACCCTCCGCGACCTGACGCGCCCCGCCGCGCCGACGAAGGCGCGCGACTCGCTCCCGCTCGTGCTCCAGTACGTCCGCGACAGCGACACGGCGAGGAGCCTCGAGGTCGCCCGTCGCGTCGACCGGGTGGAGTTCGCCCGCCTCGGCACGGGCCTCGGGGACGCCGAGCACCAGACCGGCCTGGAGCACCGCAAGGAGATGTGGCGGATCGGGACCGCGATGGAGACCGCGGCGCTGCTCCTGAGCAAGCCCCGGGGGCGGACGATCCCGGTCTCGGGCGAGACCGCGAAGCGGGCGAGCGCCTACCTCGAGGCGAAGCCGGGCGAGAGCCCGATCCTTGTGCCGGGATCCGAGCCGGTCCCGACGCCCGCGGCCCCGGTCGAGGCGACGGCTCCGGCGAGCGTATCGGTGACGGACTCGCCTCCCGCGAGCGCCGCGCCGGGCCTGCCCGCGTGGCTGCGAGCTCCCGCCGCGCCGGCTCCGGACGGCTCGTCGGCGGTCGTCCCGGTCTCGAAGAGCGAGGACCCGTCGCTGGTCCGGGCCCCGTCGGCCTCGCCCACCGCGGCCGGGCTTCCGCCGGCGACCCCCGGCCCCGGCTCCATTCCCCCGGCTCCGGCC
>JASHOP010000066.1 GCA_030041075.1 Thermoplasmata archaeon
CGTCTCGCTCCACCCGCCCGCCGTCCCGGACCTCGCGCCGGGGCGGCGCGTGGAGATCGCGCCGCGCGCGGACGTCCCGCCGGAGGGCGGCAGCGACCGGCTCAGGCTCTCGGAGCTCGGCGGGCGGCTGCGGGAGCCGACGGAGGCGAACGGCGGCGCGCTCGTCTACGTCGACAGCCTCGAGTACTTCCTGAACGAGGAGGGCGCCGAGACGACCGTGCGGTTCGCGCACTGGCTCGTCGGCCAGGTCCAGGCGACGGGGTCGTCGCTGGTCGTCTCGTTCGACACCCGCTCGCTCGACGTGAAGGACGCGAGCCGGCTGGAGCGAGCCTTCCCTCGGGTCCTCTAGTCCACTTGCCGGAAGTCCTTGAGCGGTTCCGGGGGCAAGTTCCTCGCCGAATGATTCCGGACCGGGACCCCGCAGGAACTTTCGGCAGCGAGGACTAGGTCCCCTGCATCATCGCATAGGGACCTCGAGCTCACATCAATGCGTATCTCGCTTGGAGGGCGTCGGGTTTGTGACGCTATGAAGTGCAGTGCAACTGTGACCGTACCCAACCCAACCTAGATGGCTCAAGTCGCCCTCCAACCCCCTGCCGGCCCGGTGAACCGGCAGCCCGATCTGGGGGAACCCGCTCACACATGCGGAGTTCCGAATTTTTACTTCCTCACGATGAAGGCCACCGCGACCGTCACTCCAGTCCCGTCGACCATCGCCTTCGTCGGGGACCCCGACTTTGTGTAGCCCGAGATGGCGCCTACCTTGTAGCCGTAGGTACCATTCGTCTCACTGAGGACGATCGCCTCGTCGTACGGCTTCGTTACGGTCACGCCGCGGACCGTGACCGACCAACTACCGCCCGTCAGCCCGCTCTCCGTGAACGTCACCGCATACCGGTACGCGAACGTCAGGTGCACCGATGCGCTCTTCGTTAACGTGACGGTACCGCTCGCGCCGTACGTCACCGTGGCGCCGATCTTCTGCGTGATGTTCTGCCCCAAGAGTGGCGACTGCACGCTGTAGCTATACGTCCCTTCCGTAAGGTTCCGGAGTTTGGCGCTGCCGGTCGTCGAGCAGACCGGTGCGTCATCGACCGCCACGCACCACCCTTGCACGACGCCCGCGGTCTTAGGTAGTCCCTTCTCCGAAAACGTAAGGGTCACAGTCTTCCCGCGCGTCGCCATCACACCGACCGCCGTAGGCCCCCGGACCGTGACCAATCCACTCCCCGTCATCTCAAAACCGGACGGCCCCGTGACCAGCGCCGGATACGTCCCGTTCGTCAGCCCGCCGAACACGATGTTCGGCCCCGTACTGTGCTCCGCAGTCCCGTCCAGGACCACCGTCCAACCGTCCTTAGAGAGCGTTTTGGTCGGTACACCACTCTCGGTGAAGGTTCCGTTATAGAGTCCAGACGCAGCAGGGCGCAGCACGGTGACACTGTTCGAAGCGCCGCTTACGGCGTAGACATTACCCGACGCATCGTCAAAGCCCAAGGTGGAGGAGCGACTCCCCACATCTACATACGACGCGATCCCCGGGTCCCCGGAGATCACCGTGACGGTGTCATTGACCTGATTCGACACGTACACAAGGTCGGTAAGGTTGTCGATTGCGATACTGTACGGCCAGCCACCCGCTGCCACCGTCGCGATTACCGAGTTGCTACTCGCGTTCACAATGCTTACATTCCCCGACCCCCAGTTCGCAACAAAAATGTCTCCGTCCGCGCTGTCGTACCCGATGGCGTTCGGAACGTTCCCGGGTCCCGCACCTATGGCGAACGAAGTCTCAACGGAGTTCGAGGAACCGTTGATTACGTCCATGCTGTCGGAGTCGTAATCCGCAACGTAGACGTATCCATTCACGGGGTCGAACACGAGAGATCTCGGCCCGCTTCCGTGCAGGTCTATGGTAGTGAGCACCGAGTCCCCTGAAGGGGAAAGGACTGTAACCGTTGAGGAAAAGTAGTTCGTTACATAGACATCATCGTTCATTGAATCAAAGACTAGTGAACGCGGCCCGTTTCCTACCGGGATGGTCGATACGACGGTGTTGTTCGCGGTGGAGATTACACTGACATTATCGGAGCCAAAGTTAGCAGACATGACTGTTCCCTGGGTCGGGTTGTAAATGATGTCCCACGGGAGCTGGCCGACGGCGATGGTAGTGGCAACTGTATTGGTGGCTCCCGCGATTACCGAGACATTGGCCGAATCAAAGTTCGAGACGTAAATGTCATTGGACGAGGGATCCAGAGCGAGGGCATCCGGCGCCACTCCCACATGCACTGTACTGGAAACATTCCCGTAAGTCGCGTTGACAACCGCGACTGAGTCCGAGGCGGTATTGGCGACGTATACGGTGTTCGTAGGTGCATCGACCAGAACGACATGATACACGTGGCCAGCGGGGATGGTCGCCACCGCCTCATTGGTCGTCCAGTTCACTACGGTTACATCGTCCGCGTCATAGTTCACCACGAAAATGTTACCTGAGTGGTCATCTACATGGATGGACACGGCACCGAGTTCACACGGCACCGAGGCAACCACCTCGTTCGTCGAGCCGTCGATTACGCTAACGTTGTCCGAGCCCCCGTTGAGAACGTAGAGGTCATCGTCGAGGGGGTCGAAGGCAATTGACCCGGGTCCGGCTCCTACCGTTACAGAAGTAACAACCTTGTCATTGGTCTGAGAAATCACACTCACGTTGCCCGACCCAGAGTTGGAAACGTAGACTTCGCCGGTTAACGGATCGAGAGCTGGAGCATCCGGGTTCGCTCCGACTGGGATCGTGGCAACGACGGAGCGATTGTTTCCCCCGATGGCCACGACCGCGTTGCCGTCAAAGGCGGCAGCATAAATCTCGTCGTTAGCTGGGTCGAATAGCAGACTATTCGCCCCGGGGTTACAGGCGATGGGGATTGTTGTGACGACCGTGCTAAAGGTGGTGTTGACTACACTGATACTACAGGAGGCATAATTCGAGACGAAGAGCTCGCCATCCAACGGGTCCACAGCAAGCGCATCGGGTCCCGCGCCTACGGGAATCCAGCCCACAGTCGACTGGTTGGAGGTTGATATCACACTGATGTTGCCTGGTCCATTGCCGTTCCTGTTAGCGACGTACACGTATCCATCAGAAGGGTCGTATGCAGAGGCGTACGGATTGTTGCCCACATTTACCGTCGCGACTACGGAGTTCGTCGTAGGGCTTAGAACGCTCAGGTTTGCTTCGCCCGAGTTCGGAACGTAAACATAACCATTGGTGGTGTCTACCGATAGGCCGTAGGGATTGGTCCCGACGGAAACATTCGCAACGTTGGTATACGAGGTGGCGTTGATGACATACACAAAGTTGGAGTCCGAGTCTAGAACGTATAGGTAGTTGTTTTCAGGGTCGATCGCACCCGGCGAAGGATGCTCATCTAGATCCGCGACATCGGTCGCGTACGCGGGCACACCGGAGCTGGGGACCTCCATCGAGCCATACGAGGACCCGGTAGGAACGACAGTTGACGAGAGTGCGACGAACGGACCCGAGAGTGGTTGACTGGCTAAATCCGGATCCCTCGCGTTGAGGGTTCCAATCATACCTTCGCAGACTAAAAGAATCAAGACCCCCGCTGAAACTAAGCTAAGGCAGCTGCCGCGCCACCGCGGTCGACTGCCTTTGACGACTGGTCGCATGGTGGCCCTTCCTCGGGTGAGGGTGGCGAGACAATTAGAAGTTACGGGCAAACTGCGCGCGAAGGGTCGGTCCAACCTTACACCCCCCGGACCGGTACAACGTCCGTGGACCACTCGGGTCAGCTGGAGCCATTGATCGGAGCCCTGATGCGTGGCCCCCCGGGGCAACGGGCCGGAGGGCCGAAGGTTATGTACTCTCGATCCGGAATCCTCGTCGGAAAATCCCCTGAGTGCCACCGGCAAGGAGCGGCGAGCGAGCCCTCAACGATTATCGGTAGGTTGGATTAGCGCTATCGACCGCCAACGATACGAACCCCCACGAGGGAATCCGGTTCCGGACGGAGATGGAGATCGCGTTCTTCACCGACTCGTACGAGCCGATGCACGACGGCGTCGCGTCGGTCACAGGCGGACTCGCGCGCGCCCTCGTGGCCCTCGGCCACGGCGTCCGGGTCTACGCGCCGGATACACGCGTCGGCGCCCCGTCCCGCGACGACGTCGAGGCGGGCGTGCGGGTCCGGAGGATCCGGTCGGTCCCGGTGCCGCTCTACCCCCAGTACCGCTGGCCGGTGTTTCCGTTCGGGCTCGCGCACGGGGCGCGCGAAGCCCGGAACGCCGACGTGATCCACCTCCACTCGCCCGGCGCGGTGGGGAGCATGGGGTTCCTCCTCGCGCGCGGGTACCGGCGCCCGCTCGTCGGGACGTTCCACACGAACCTCCACGAGATGGGATCGAGCGTTCCGAGAAAGCTCCTCGTCCCGCTGTTCTTCCGGATCGCGTGGTGGTACAACCTCGGGACGTACTGGCGGTGCGACGTCACCACCGCCCCGAGCGAGGCGGCCCGGGACGAACTCGTCCGGTGCGCCCGCAAGCCGTTCCGCCGTCCGATCGAGGTGATCGGGAACGGGGTCGACGTCCGGCGGTTCCGTCCCGGGGTGGCGGTCCCCGACTGGAGGGCCCGGTGCGGGCTCCCGTCCGGCGCCCTCGTCACCTACCTTGGCCGGCTGACCGTCGACAAGGGGATCCACCGGTTCCTGGACGCGGTCGGGCTCGCTGCCCGGACGACCGACGTCGTCGGGATCGTCGGGGGCACCGGACCCGAGGAGGCGTCGGTGCGGTCGCGGCTCGCCGACGACCCGCGGCTCCGGGCGCGCGTCCGGTACGTCGGCCCGATCGCCGAGGTCGAGAAGACGGCGCTCCTCGGTCAGACCGACGTCTTCGTCCTCCCGTCGACGAGCGACACGTCGAGCGTGGCGCTCCTCGAGGCGATGGCGTGCGGCACGCCGGTCGTCGCGCCCGCCACCGGCGGCGCCTCCGAGGTCGTGGACGACGGGGTCACGGGCGTGCGGGCGAACGTCGTGGCGGCGGCGGACCTCGCGACCGCGCTCGTCGGGCTCATCGAGCGTCCGGCGGACCGGCGGCGGATCGGCGCGCACGCCTCCGCGTGGGTTCGGGACCACGCGTCGCTCGAGTCGGTGGCCCAGCGCTTTATCTCCCTTTACCGGATGGTGAGCGAGGAGAGGCCGTCTCGTGGCGACCGTTTCGCGGCCTGAGATCGAGTCGATCGCCCGGGGCCTCGCCCCGGGCCGGTTCGACGACTACGCCGCGCACGCGCTCGGACGGGCGTACGAGGAGTTCGCCGCCCGGCGCCGCTCCGAGCTGGGCGCGCTCTCGATCGGCGCCGACGGCCGCGAGTTCCCTACGTTCTACGCGGCGCTCGCCGATCCCGGTACCCGGTTCCGGACGGCGGAGCTCCGGCTCGTCCCGTCGGCCCCCGCCGGCCCGGCGTGGGAGTTCGTCGCTCCGTTCGAGCGCATCGCCTTCCGGGCCGACGGGTCGGCCGACCTGTACGCCCGGCGCGGGGGATCGCCACGACGCGCGATCGCGCGCGTCCTCCTGCGCGAGCACTTCCTTCCGCGCAGCCGGGAGGAGGAGGAGCGCGCCTCGGCGGGCTCCGCGGCCGCCCCGCTCCCCCGGCTCTTCGGCACCCTCGAGCAGGGCGTGGCGATCTGCCGGTCGGTCCCCGTCCTTCCGTTCGAGGTCGCGCTGCTCCTCTACTTCGCGGAGGAGCGCAGCCGCCTCGAGCTCGACCTGGTCCATGCGAGCCTGCTCGCCGACCCCCGCGCGGGCCGGCTCGCGTCGTCGCGCCGGGTCGTGCGCACGTCGAGGATCGCCTGGGGGCTCGACCGCAAGCTCGGCCGCGGTCACCTCTCGCTGCTCGCGACCCGCTGTCTCGAGGTCCTCGTCGAGTCGAACGGCCTTACGAGCGTCGAGCTCGCCCACGTGTTCGGCGGGGTCCGGGAGCTCGCCAACTCTGCGGTCCAGGGGCTCGTCCAGCAGCGGCTCGCGACGTTCGACCACCGGAGCGGGATCTACCGGGCCCGGCTCGAGGAGTTCTTGCCCGCCGAGGGGAAGGCCGCCGAGGAGGAGAGCCGCGGAGGGGTCGGCGATGCCGAGCTGCACATGAGCGTCAAGGAGCTGATCGATGCCGCGGACGCCCGGGCGGCGTGCCCGCTCTGCGGCACGCCGATCGCGGCGGGGTCGAGCGCGTTCCTCTGCGACGACTGCGCGGCCAAGGTCGGGCTCCGGTGAGCCGGGGGACGGGCCTGTCGGGATTTTCCGCCCCGGGGCGGCCCCCGCGGCCTTTGAACCCGAGTATGCTGGCTTAGAAGGCCAGTACTTTGTCCAAGCTAAGCTACAGGCCCGCCGGTCTCACGGCGGCGCCGCCGCTTAAATGTTGGGCTCCGACGGCCCCGGTCGGACGCGGCGCCGGACGCGACCAGGTGCGCGACCCGGAGCGGTTCGGGCCAGTAGCCGACGACCGTCGACCGCCGGATCAGCCAGGCGGCGTCCGCGGCGGTGCAGCCGGAGGCCGTCGCCCAGATCGGATTCGCCCCGGTCGGGACCCGGAAGAGCCGGTGGCGCTTCAGGAGGCGGAGCCGCGCGCGGGCGGTCCGGGGGAACCATCGCTCGAGCGCCGCCCGGATGCGGGCGAAATCCGGCCGCCGGCGGGTGACGGCGACGACCGGGAGGGCCGTGGCGCGGTGGATCGCATCGAGGTCGAGGACGTTGAAGCCACCGACCACCGCCCCGTCCAGGAGGATCGCGCGGACCCCCTCGGGCGAGCCGATCGCGGCGCAGAGGGCGACCACCCGCGCGGTCCCGTCCCGGCCGTCGACCCGGACGCGGGTCACGTGCACCGCCTCGAGCCGGTCCGGTAGGGCGAGGACGACGCCGGCCAGCGGGGCGTAGCGGTCCCGTCGGTCGAACGCGCCGTCGTCGATGCCGACGACCCTCGGGTGCGACTTCCCCAGCGCGCGCCGCAACGCTAAGACCTTGCGGGCGGTCCTTGTCCGCCGATGTGCCCGCCGACGGTCCGGATCGTCTGCCCCCGGTGCCGGACGCCGCTGGCCGCGGTGCTCGCGCCGTTCCCGTCGACCCAGTGGTTCCCGTGCCCCCATTGCCGCACGCCGGTGCCCGTCGTCGTCCCGCGCGACCCGCCCCCGCTCTACGCCTGGGAGGTCCTGCCGGGGCTTTACCCCGCCCTGCCCCGGCCGAGGGCCTCGCGCTGGCGCCCGCGGACGCTCGTGACGATCGCCCTCGGGACCGTCGTGATCGTCTCGGCGGTCCTGACGGCGCTGCTCGTGGCGTACGGGGTGGGGGCCGGCTCGCCCGCCTCGTACGAGGTGAGCGGCGACGTCGTGAAGCCGTCCGGGCAGGCCGCGACCGGCGCGACGGTGGTCCTGACCGAGAACGACGGCCACGAGCTGAGCACGACGATCGGCTTCGCGAGCGCGTCGTTCGAATTCGCGAACGTTCCGGCGGGCGGGATCTCGATCAACGTGACCCTCGCGGGCTACGCCCCGGTCACGATCGACACGTTCGCCTCGCCGGTCTACAACGCCGGAACGACCGGCTTCGGCATCCAGCTCGAGCCCGGCTCGGCCGACAACGGGACGACGTACGTCCTCTCCCCGTTCCCGGACCTCGAGACGTTCGTCGCGTCGATCGGCGCGGGGGCGGTCCTCCTCGGGCTGATCGCCGTGGTCGCCGCGGGTGCCACGGTGGCCGGCTTCCGGAACGACCGGGGCGCGCTCGTCGTCGTCGGCGGCGGCGGGGGGGCCGCGGCCCCGCTCGCGCTCTACCTTCTCTCCCTGACCGGCGTCTTCCCCTCGATCGCGCTCGCGTCCGCGATCGCGGGGGCGGCCGGGGCGTTCGTGGTGGCCGTGGGCGCGCTCGAGCTCGCCCGGCTGGGGGTTCCCGTCCGCGCCGGCTAGCCCCGGCTCCGGGGCCGCGACGCGGGCGACGCGGCGCTGTCGGAGAGGGGGCGACGGCCCCGGAATCCTCCCTCGAGGGTGTGGTAGTAGGCGACCTCCGACTCGCCCCGCTGCCAGCACAGCTGGACCAGCTCGCCGTCTCGCATGGCGTAGAAGTCGACGAGGCCCGTCTCGAGCTCCTTCACCTCCATCCCCTCCGCCCGGAGCGCGGCGACCGCCTGCTCCAGCCGGTGCGAGAGGTTCATCCACTCCGCCTCGAGCCGGGACTTGAGCTCGCGGTCGGGGGTGTCGGGCGCGTCGACGTCGCGCCCCCAGAACTGGGCGAGGCGACGCAGCTCGCCGTGGACCTCGGCGAGGCGGACCGCCCAGCTCTTGAGCTGAGGCAGAAGGTCGCTGAGCGCGCCGATCCGTCCGTTCGCCTCCTCGACGGTCCACAACCGGGGGGGCGAGGGGCTCGATGGATCGACCTCGCGTCGTTCGCGGCTCATCCCGGCGCCTGCCGTACCATGCCCCGAGGCCTATTTACGCCCGCGTTGGGCCCGGGGTTACCGAGCGACCGCGCCGGGTCGGAGGGGGCGGCGCCCCCCGCGCCGCCGCCCGGACCCGGTCGCCCGGAGGACCAACCGTTAAGGTCGTGCCCCCTCTCCCCGCGCCGGTCGAAGTGCAGGCGGTCGTCAAGCCCCGTCGCGCGGCGGGCGGAGAAGTGGCGACGGTCCCGGACCCCGTGCCGCGGGACGACGAGGTGCTCGTGCGCGTGCGGGCCTCCTCGGTCTGCGGCACGGACGTCCACCTCTGGACGTGGAACGCGTGGGCGCAGAGCCGCGTGAAGCGCGTCCCGATGACGATGGGCCACGAGCTGAGCGGCGAGATCGTGGCGGTGGGCCGCTCCGTGCGGGCCCTGGCCGTGGGCGACCACGTCTCGGCCGAGACCCACATCGCGGACGGGACCTGCTACCCGTGCCGGACCGGCAAGATGAACATCTGCGAGAACGTCCAGGTCCTGGGGGTCGACCGCGACGGGGTGTTCGCGGAGTACGTCGTCCTTCCCGAGATGAACGCCTGGAAGAACGACCCGCATCTCGACCCCGCGATCGCGTCGATCCAGGAGCCGCTCGGCAACGCGGTCCACTCGCTCCTGCCCGAGGCGAACGTCGAGGACCTCGCGGGGAAGAACGTCCTGATCACGGGCTGCGGGCCGATCGGCCTCCTCGCGATCGCCGTCGCGAAGACCCTCGGGGTGAGCTCGGTCGTCGCGACCGAGGTCAACCGGATCCGCGCCGACCTCGCGAGGTCGATGGGCGCGGACGCGGTGCTCGACCCCGTCGCCCTGGGCGACCGGCTGATCCCCGAGATCCGGGCGGCGACCGCAGGTCACGGCGCCGACGTCGCGCTCGAGATGTCCGGCCACCCGAGCTCGCTCGCCACCGTCTTCGGCGCGCTCACCCCCGGGGGCCGGGTGTCGCTGCTCGGACTGTTCGACCGCCCCGTCGCGATCGACGTCGACTCCGCGATCGTCACGAAGGCGGCCCGGATCCAAGGGATCTTCGGCCGCCGGATGTTCGAGACCTGGTACCAGGTGCGGGCCCTGCTCGCCCGGCCCGCGTTCCGCGAGAAGGTCGCGTCGATCATCACGCACCGCGTCCCGATCCCCGAGGTCGCCCGGGCGATGGAGCTGATCGAGTCGATGCAGGCCGCGAAGGTGTCGCTCGTCGCCCGGTGGTGAGCTCGATGCGCGACCCGACCGGATTCCTGGGCGAGGAGTACCGCCAGCTCGCGGCCGCGGACCTCGACTGGAAGCTCCGGCAGCTCGAGGGGCCGAGCGCCCCGCGGTGCACGATCGACGGCCACCCGGTCCTGATGCTCTGCTCCAACAACTACCTCGGCCTCTCGAACCACCCGAGGTTGAAGGAGGCCGCGATCGAGGCCGTCCGGACCCGCGGGGTCGGTTCCGGCTCGGTCCGGCCGATCGCGGGGAACATGGACCTCCACGTCGAGCTCGAGAAGCGCCTCGCCCGGTTCAAGGGCGCGGAGGCGTCGCTCGTCTTCCAGACCGGCTTCGCCGCGAACGCGGGCCTCATCCCGCAGCTCGTCGGCGAGGGCGACCTCATCGTCAGCGACGAGCTGAACCACGGGAGCATCATCGACGGCGTCCGGCTCGCACGCTCGGAGCGCGCGGTCTATCGGCACGGCGACACCGACGACCTCGAGCGCGTCCTGCGCGAGGCGGAGGGTCGCGCGCCCGCGCCGGGCCGGATCCTCGTGATCACGGACGGCGTCTTCTCGATGGACGGGGACATCGCCCCGCTCGACCGGATCGCCGCGGTGGCGGCCGACCACGGCGCGATGGTCTACGTCGACGACGCCCACGGCGAGGGCGTGCTCGGGGAGGGCGGACGGGGGATCGTCTCCCACTACCACCTGCCGCGGGACCGGGTCCACGTCGAGATGGGGACGTTCTCGAAGGCGTTCGGGGTCGTCGGCGGGCACATCTCCGGATCGTCCGACCTCGTCCGGTTCGCCTACAACAAGTCCCGGACCTGGCTCCTGAGCGGGTCGCATCCCCCCGCGGTCGTCGCGGCGTGCATCGCCGCGATCGACGTGCTGGAGAGCGAGCCGAAGCACGTCGCGCGGCTCTGGGAGCTCACGCGGCGGTTCAAGCGCGCGATGGCGGACCTCGGATTCGACCTCGGGTCGAGCGCGACCCCGATCACGCCCGTGATCGTCGGCGACAGCGCGACCGCGCGGAAGCTGAGCGACCGGATCTTCGAGCTCGGGGTGTTCGCCCTGCCGATCGTCTTCCCGATGGTCGCGAAGGACAAGGCGCGGCTCCGCACGATCATGAACGCGGCGCTGACCGACGACGACCTCGAGTTCGCGATCGCGACGTTCCGCAAGGCGGGCCGGGAGCTCCGGCTGATCTAGGGACCGCCCGGCGCCGGCGAGGCGTCTACGCGCGCGTTCGGGGAACCGGGCGCCGCGCCCGGATTCTCCGGCGGCAGGAACGCCGGTTTCTCTCGAGCAAAACCGAAATTCGCGCGAGCCGTTATATAGGGTACCCTGCTCCCCCGTCCCCACCACGGAGGGGACCCTCTATCGACCGATGGCGCGGCACCGTCCCCGACGGGGATCTCTCGGCTTCTCACCGCGATCCCGGGCCGCCCGGCCGCTCCCCCGCGTCCGCACCTGGGGCGACGGCCCGAAAGCGCCCGCGATCGAGGGGTTCGCCGGGTTCAAGGTCGGCATGACCCACGCGTTCATCGTCGACTACCGCAAGCGGTCGACGACCGCCGGTCAGGAGGTCGCCATCCCCGTGACCGTCGTCGAGGTACCGCCCCTGCGCGTCGCCGGCGCCCGGATCTACGCTCGGGGACCGTACGGATCGCGGGTCCTCGCCGAGGTCTGGGCCGGCGGGCTCCCGGAGGAGCTCGGCCGGCGGATCCCGACGCATCCCGCGAGCTCGGCGGAGGCGCTCGCGCGGTTCGGATCGGTCGCGGGGGACGAGGTCCGCCTGATCGCGCACACCCAGCCCAAGCTCGTCACCGGGATCCCGTCGAAGACGCCGACGGTGTTCGAGGTGCGGATCTCCGGCGAGAAGTTCGAGGAGCGCCGCGCGTTCGCGGTCCAGCGGCTCGGCCAGGAGGTGCCGATCCAGGACCTCACGAAGGAGGGAGAGTTCGTCGACGTGCTCGGGGTCACGAAGGGGTTCGGCTTCCAGGGTCACACCCAGCGGTGGGGCGTGAAGCTCCAGCCCCGCAAGAACTCGAAGCACCGGCGCATGATCGGGACCCTCGGCCCCCACAACCCGAGTTTCGTCTCCTACCGGATCCCCCAGGCCGGCCAGCAGGGCTACCACCGGCGGACCCAGCTGAACCTCAGGGTGCTGCGGATCGTGAAGGACCCGCGCGCGGACCCGATCACCCCCGTCGGGGGCTTCCCCCACTACGGCGAGGTCCGCACCTCGTGCGTGATCCTGCACGGCTCGCTGCCCGGGCCGGCGAAGCGCCTGCTGCGCTTCCGCCCGCCGATCCGCAGCCGGGTCGCGACCGTCGAGAAGGTCGACATCCGCTACCTCAGCACCGCCTCGAAGCAGGGCGCATGACGCCGGAGCCGCCCGCCGCACCGTCCCCGCCCGCGGAGCACCGCATCCCGCACCATCGGGCCCACGTCCTCGACCTCGAGGGCAAGCCGCGGTCGGTCGTGCCGCTCCCGCTCGCGTTCTCCGAGCCGCTCCGGCCGGATCTCATCCGGCGCGCGGTCGTCGCCGCCCAGTCGCACCGCCGCCAGCCGTACGGGACCAGCTCGACGGCCGGCCGCCGCCACTCGGTCGAGTGGTCGGGCAAAGGCAAGGGGGTCGCGCGGACGCCCCGGCTCATGGACTCGATGCGCGGCGCCCAGGCGCCGAACACCGTCGGGGGCGGGGGAGCCCATCCGCCGCGCCCCGATCGCCGGTGGGCGAAGAAGATCAACCGCAAGGAGCGCCGGCTCGCGTTCGCCTCGGCGCTCGCGGCGACGCGGGTCGCCCCGCTCGCCGCCGCCCGGGGACACGAACTTCCCGGCGAGGTCGCCCTCCCGTTCGTCTTCGACGACGCGTTCGAGGAGATCCGCACCGCGTCCGACGCCCGGGACCTCCTGCGTCGGCTCAAGCTCTGGGACGACGTCGAGCGCTCCCGCGCGGGGACCCACCTGCGGGCCTCGGGCCGGGCCCGGCGGCGGGGCCGGGTCCGGCGGACCCCGCGGAGCGTCCTCGTCGTCACCAGCGCGCCCGGGAAGGCCGCGGGGTTCCGGAACCTCTCCGGGGTCGACGTCGTCCCGGTCCCCCGCCTCGCGACGGAAGACCTCGCGCCCGGCGGGGTCGCGGGGCGTCTCACCCTGTTCTCGCGCCCGGCGGTCGAGTCGCTGCGCGCCCGGCTCCACGAGGGAACCCCATGACCGCCCTGCGCCACCGGATCATCCTCCACGCTTACGTCACGGAGAAGTCGATGGACGAGATGGAGCGGCAGAACAAGCTCGAGTTCGTCGTCGACACCCGGACGAGCCGCGCGGAGATCAAGGCCGCGGTCGAGTCGACGTACCAGTGCAAGGTCGCGAAGGTGAACGTGAAGACGGTCCGCGAGGGAAAGATCGCGACCGTCCGGTTCGCGAAGGAGTACTCGGCGGAGGACATCGGAAGCCGGGCCGGGGTGTTCTGATGGGGAAGCGGATCGGTTCGCGACGGCGCGGCGCCGGCACGGGGGCCTACGTCTCGCCGAGCCACCGCCACCACGGCGCGATTCAGCACCCCCCGCCGACGCTGGTCGGCGAGGGGAAGGTCGTGGCGATCGTCCCCGCGCCCGGCCGCAGCGCGCCGGTCGCGGAGGTCGACGGTCCGGACGGGAGCCGGGTGCGCATCCTCGCCGCCGCGGGGCTCGCGACCGGCGACCGCGTCGCGTTCCAGGCCGGCAAGGTCGATCGCGG
>JASHOP010000005.1 GCA_030041075.1 Thermoplasmata archaeon
CCCGCGTTCGCCATCACGGGCTCGAGGATCACCGCGGCGAGGCGGTCGCGGTAGCGCCGCACCATCCGCTCGAACGCCGTGATCGAGTTGAACGGTGCGACCATGACGTAGTCCGTGACGCCCGGCGGGATCCCGGCCGAGTTCGGGAGCGGGCGCGGGAACTCGTCGAGGCCGGCGACCACCGGGGGCGCCTCGGCGCTGATGAGGGCGAGGTCGTGCTGCCCGTGGTAGTGCCCCTCGAACTTCAGGATCGCGTCCTTCCCCGTGACCGCGCGGGCGATCCGGATGGCGTTCATCGTGGCGTCCGACCCGTTCGAGCAGAACGCCACGCGCTCGGCGTTCGGGACGAGCCGCTGGAACAGCTTCGCGACCTCGATCTCCAGGACCGTCGGGGAGGCGAAGTGGAGCCCCAGCTCGACCTGCTCCTGGATCGCCTTGACCTGGGCCTCGGGGGCGTGGCCGTTGATCAGGACCCCGTAGCCGAGGTTGAAGTCGAGGTACTCGTTGCCGTCCTCGTCCCAAATCCGCGCGCCCTTCCCGCGCGCGACGAACGGGGGACACGGGTCGTACGACGCGACCCGGATGAGGGAGCTCGACGCGTTCGGGACGTGCTTCTTGCCTTCCTCGAACAGCTTGAGGCTCTTCTTGAGCTTCGGAACGAGCCGCGCGATCGGGACCGGCAGCGGGACCGCCTCCGCGTCCGGCGCGGTCGCCGGCTCGGCGACGGCTTCCTTCTTCGGGTCCCGCAGGGCCTCGTCGCCCCCCCGGGAAGGCGGGGGCCCCGGCGGCGGGACCGCGGTGCCCTCGGCGCTCAGGCGGCGAAACGCCGGACCGGGCCCCGGCCCGGCGGCCGGACGGTCCGGCACCGGGACGATCGGGGCGGGTTCGGAGTCCGCCATAGAGAACGCATTTCTGCGGCCGTCACGAGCCGTGAGTGCGTATATATAGATGCCCGGGGGTCGGAACCGAAGAAATACCGTATGAGACCATTACTAACACTGAGTTTGCAACGCGTTCCACGCATCCAACCCAATATTCATGTCGCTTGGACCGCCAATTTGAGTGTCCAATACTGGTTTTAGCCCGTCTCCGGACGTAGGGAGCGCAGTCGGGCGAGCGGAGGCTCCGGAGGGACCAGCGCGGTATCGATCCCCCGCGCGCCGAGCGCCTTGCGGAACGGTTCGGCGGGGACGCAGCGTTCCGGTGGCAGGACCCCCGCACCCCGGATCGTCCCGGAGGCGATCATCTCGGCCCCGATCGCCCCGGCGACTCCGACCGCGTACTGGGTCGCCGAGAGATGCCAATCCGGCCGCGGCGGAAACCGCGCCACGGCGTGCCGGGCGACCGGCCGGCCGGCCGACGACCCGATCACCTCGATGTCGAGCGCCTCCCAGTCGTTCACCACGGTCCCCGGCGGGACCCCGAGCAGGCCCCCGCGCTTGAGGAGGGCGAGGGTGAACTCGCGGGGGACCACGCTCGCCCCCGCCACCTCGAGCGGTCGGTCCGAGGCGAGCCCGAGAGCGGCCATCGTCCGCAGGACCTCGATCCCCGTCCCGCCTTCCTTCCATTCGCATCGCCGGAGCCCCTTTTCCCGCAGGCTCTCGGGGAGCGTCGCCGGCTCGGAGTGGAGCGTCCGATAGACGGTCGTCCGCCCCACGGGCGCCCCGAAGTCGAACTCCTCCGCGCCGCTCATCGGCGGGCAGTCGTGGTATCCGCCGTCCTCGAACACCACCGCGGGAAGCACCATCTCGTCGAGGAACGTGCTCGGCGACCAGGCGAACGATACCTCGGGCCCGTCGACCGTGAGGTCCCGCCACCCGTCCCGAAGGACGATCGAGTCGACCCGGTCGAGGTCGGCGGTCGCCGCCATCGCGAGAACGTTGGAGATCCCTGGCACCTGGCCGAGCCCGACGACGGCGAGCGCCCCGTCGCTCCGGAACGCCGCGTCCCGGGCGAGCTGGCGCCGGGTCATGTGGAACAGGCCCCCGAAGTCGAGGTACGGGACGCGCGCCTCGCGCGCGGCCTCCATCACCTCGAGGTTGAAGGAGTACTGGACGGCGTTGACGGCGACCGACGCCCCCCGGAGCAACCGGGCGACCGCCGACCGGTCCCGCACGTCGACGGTCGCGGACGTCGCCACGCCGCCGGCGATACGGGCGGCCTCCTCCGCGAGCGAGGGGTCGAGGTCGGCCGCGACCACGGAGTCGAAGAGCCCGCCCCGGGCCAGGTCGCGCACGGTGCACCGGCCCGTGAGCCCCCCTCCACCGAGGACGACCGCGCGCATCGGGCTCCCGCCGACGCGAGCCGGATGCGCTAAAGGCGGCTTCGGGGCTTCCGCACGGCGCGGGCCGCCCGGATCCGTTACTTCCGACGCCGGTCCGACCTCGCCGGAACGGGGGCCGCGCCGGCCGGACGGGCGGCGGATGCCGCTCCCACGGCACCCGTCCTCTCGATGAGCTGCCGGAACGTCTCGAAGTGGGGGAGGAACGGGTCGGCGCGTCGTCGGTCCTCGAGCTCGCCGAGGGCGATCTCGAGGAGGGCCTTCGCCTTCGGGTCCCCGCCGGCGGCCTTCGCGAGGTAGACGCAGAGGACCTGGTAGTGGGGGAGGACGAACGCGTCCGTCCGGGGGGTGCTCATGTCGCCCTTGCGCGGCCGGTAGATCCGCTCGATCGGGACCTCGATCGCGACCGCGCGTCGGTGGGAGAAGCCGAAGTAGCGCCCGGGCCCGACGATCCGGGTCACCTCGCGGATGCTCCCCTTGAGGTTGTTCGTGAGCCGGTCGACCTCGTGCCAGCACCAGAGGCCGAAGCCGAAGTCGCCGTCCTGGTACGCCGCCCAGGCCCTCCCGTACAGCTCGCGCTCGCGGTCCTCTTCCGACGACTCCGGCGGGAGCGACGCCTTCCAGTCCGAGATCAGCACGTCGACCCGCATCGTCGGAGAGAACTCGCGCATCGCGGGGACCTCCGGGGGCGTCGGCACGGTCCGAGAAGGGGGAGCGGACCTTAGAGGATTACTCTCCGCGGGCCGCCGTTCCGCCGTAGACCCTTCGTCCGGCGACCCAGGTCTCGCGGACCCGGGAGCGTGCCGAGCGGACGGCGTCCGAGAGGTCGACGGTCGCGAGAACGACCAGGTCGGCCGGATCGCCCGGCTCGAGCCGCCCGGAGCCGGCCAATCCCAGCGACGAGGCGGCGCGGTCGGTGTACAGCCCGAGTGCCTCCTCGGCCGAGAGCGCTTCGCGGGCGTCCGGGTTCGCGGACCGACCGTCGGCGTCGCGCCGCGACACCGCGGCCGCGATCCCGCGCCAGGGGTCGACCGGGTCGTACGGGGCATCGCTCGACCCGGCGACGCGAAGTCCGCGGTCGATCAGGGAGCGGAAGGCGTACGCCCACCGGCAGCGCTCGGGACCCAACCGGTCCGGCAGCCAGCCGTCGCTCCAGAGGAACCCGGGCTGGACCACGAGCGTCGGACCGGCCTCGCCCAGGCGATCGATGAGGTCAGGAGGCGTTAGCGACGCGTGCTCGATGCGCCCGGGGTCCCGACGATCCGGCGCGTCCGCGGCGAGCAGTCGGCACGCCCGAGCGACGGCTTCGTCACCGATCGCATGGAGCGCCGGCACGAGGCCCCGAGCTCGGACGTCGGCGAGCCGCGCCCCGAGGTCGCGGTCGTCGCCCACCCGCATCCCGGAGATCGTGGGATCGTCCGCGTACGGCGCCCTCAGCGACGCCGTGCGGGTCCCGAACGCTCCGTCGAGGTACGCCTTCGCGCCTACCACCGCGAACCGTTCGCCGCGTCCCCGGAGTTCGTCGCGCGAGAACTCGGGTAGCTCCCCGAGGCGGACGAAGGCGCGGACCGTGAGCGGCAGACGATCCGAGGCGTCGAGGGCGCGGAGCGCCCGCACCTCCTCCGGGCTCGCGCTCATCGCCCCGATCGCGGTGAGGCCGTGCGCGGCCAGGGACCGAACGGTCCGCTCGAGGGCCTCCGTTCCGACCGCCGCACGATCCGAGGCGGCCGCGCGGCGTAGCGCGTCCTCGAATAGGAGGCCGTTCGGGGACCCGTCCGGGAACCGGCCCACCTCCGCCGGGTGGGCGACCGCGCCGTCCGCCAGCGCCCCGCTCGCCGCGAGCGCAGTCGAGTTGAGCAGCGCCGCGTGGCCGCTCGCGTGGTGGAGGACCACGGGCCGATCCGGGACGATCGGGTCGATGTCCCGGACGGTCGGCCACCGCCGGTCCGGCCACCGCTCCGGGTCCCACCCGCGGCCCACGATCGCCCCGTTCGCGTGCTCGGAGGCCCAGGCGCGGAGCGCGTCCTTGAGGCCGGCGAGCGAGCGGACCGGCAACAGGTCGAACCCCTCGCGCACCCGCGTCAGGTCGGCGAGGTGGAGGTGGGCGTCGACGAGGCCCGGGACGATGAGGCGTCCTGCGAGGTCGCGGCGCTCTACGCCCGTCGACGCCGCGCGTCGGGCCGCGCGCCGATCTCCCACGAAGGCGACCCGTCCATCCTCGAGCAGGATCGCCTCGGCGTAGCGTCGGCCGGTGAACACCCGGCCCCCCGACCAGAGACACGCCTCCGCCATCGCGCCGTCGGGGGAGTCGAGGGTGGGGCGATAACGCCGTCCCCCGGCCGCCTACACGTCGAGGTAGCGGTAGAACTCGTACGGGTGCGGCCTCAGGTTGAGCTCGAGCTGCTCCTCGCGCTTCATCTCCACGTACGCATCGAGGAGCGACGAGGCGAACACCGGCTTCAGGAAGTCGCGGTCGGAGGCAAGGCAGTCGAGCGACTCGCCGAGCGACCCCGGGAGCTCGCGGATCTTGAGCTGCCTTCGCTTCGCGGGGGCGAGCTTGTAGATGTTCTCGTCGACCGGCGGGGGGGGCTCGATCTTCCGCCGTATCCCGTCGAGGCCGGCCATCGCGAGCGCCGCTTCCGTCAGGTAGATGTTCGCCGCGGGGTCGGGGGTCCGGTACTCGATCCGCTTCGCCGCCGCCCGGCCCCGGTGGTAGAACGGGATCCGGACGTTCGCCGAGCGGTTCGCCTTGCTCCACGCGATGAACACGGGCGCCTCGTACCCCGGGACCAGGCGACGGTACGAGTTCGTGATCGGGTTCGTGATCGCGCAGAGCGCCCGGGCGTGCTCGAGGAGCCCGCCGACGTAGTACCGGCACGTCTGGCTCACCTCCGCGTACCGGTCGTCGGGGTCGTAGAACGCGTTCTTCCCCCGGCTCCACAGCGACTGGTTCGTGTGCATGCCGATCCCGTTGTCGCCGTAGATCGGCTTCGGCATCAGGCACGCGACCTTCCCGTGGCGGCGGGCCACGTTCCGGATCACGTAGCGAAGGTCCTGGACGTGGTCCGCCATCGGCACGAGCTCGTCGAAGCGGACGTTGAGCTCGGACTGGCTCGCCGTCGCGACCTCGTGGTGGTGCGCGTCCATCGTGATGTGGAAATCGTCGGCGAGGATGTTGCACATCTCGGCGCGGAGCGCGTGGAGGGAGTCGGTCGGAGGCGTGCGGTGGTAGCCTTCCTTGAACCGGATCGTCGGCTGCGCGCTGGCGGCCTGCCACGGCGCCTCGGCCTGGCCGATCAGGTACCCCGCGCCCGCCCAGGCGTCGCGGACGCCGTCGTACGACGGCACGAGCTGGACCTGGTCGAAGACGAAGAACTCGATCTCGGGGCCCCAGTACGAGCGGTCGAACCCCGCCTCCGCGAGGACCCGTTCCGCCTTCCGCGCGACCCCGCGGGGATCGTGGTCGTACGGATCGTCCGACCCCCCGAGCCGGACGTCGCAGATGAACCGGACCGTGCGCCCGGTCTCCGGGGACCACGGGATCGTTGCGATCGTCCGAGCGTCCGGGACGAGGAGCATGTCGGACTCGAAGATCTCGCGGAACCCCCGGACGGACGAGCCATCGAGCTTGGGGACCCCCGAGCGGAACATCTCGGCCTCGAGCGCCCCGCGCGGGATGTCGAGCTGGTTGAGCCCGCCGAGGACGTCCGTGTAGAACAGCTGCACCCAGCGCACCTTGTCCGCCGCGAGCTGGGCGACCACCGCTTCGCCGTCGTTCGATCCTTTCCCCCGTTGCGCCACCGCGTCCGCCCCCGACCGCCCGACCGTTTCCCGCTACATCAACCCTCACTCGCGATTTTTGGACGAATGTCCATATCCTGGATAGTGGAGCTTATTTTCGAACGCACGATTCAAGAATCATGCGGCGAACGTCCACCCTGGACGGTCTCGACCGGTCGATCCTGGAGGAGCTCAACGTCGACGCGCGCCGGAGCCATCGCGAGATCGGGCACCGGCTCAAGGTCTCCCCGACCACCGTTAGCTCCCGCATCGAGAGGATGGAGGGGCAGGGGGTCATCCGGGGCTACATCCCGCTCCTCGATGACGAGCAGCTCGGGTGGGACCTCTGGGCGGCGGTCGGGATCCGGATCTCGAAGGGCCGGCTGCGCGAGGTCGAGGAGCACCTCGCGAAGGACCCGCGGGTCTACGCCATCTACGACGTCACCGGCGACGACGACGCCCTCCTCATCGGACGGTTCCGCGACCGACGGGACCTCGACCGGTTCGTGAAGCACGCGCTCCAGGACCCGCACGTCGAGCGCTCGAACACGCGGGTCGTCCTGAACCGGGTGAAGGAGGACCGGCGGGTGCCGATCGTCCTTCGGGGAACGGATCGCCCCGAGCCCGAGTGAGCTCGGCCCGGCGCCGCGGTCCCCAACCGCTAAGAACCCGGGCCGGGTCGTGACGCCCGGGAGGTCGATCGTGGACTGGGGGATGCGCAACCGGCTGGCGCGGATGTTCCCCGGCGGGGACGACGGCAACACCGTCATGCTCGCCGTCGACCACGGCTACTTCATGGGTCCGACGCACCGGCTCGAGGACGCGCGCGCGACCCTCGCCCCGCTGCTGCCGCACGCGGACGCGATCGCCCTGACGCGGGGGATCCTGCGGACGTCGGTGCCGCCCTCGTCCACCACCCCCGTCGTGCTCCGCGTCTCGGGCGGCGCGACGGTCCTCAAGGACGACCTGTCGCACGAGACGATCACCACGGCGATGCGGGATGCGGCGCGGCTCAACGTGAGCGCGGTCGCGCTCTCCGTGTTCGTGGGCGCGCCGCACGAGCACGAGTCGCTCGTCAACCTCTCGAGGCTCGTCGACGAAGGGGAGGAAGCCGGCATCCCGGTGATGGCGATCACGGCGGTCGGCAAGGAGCTCGAGAAGCGGGATGCCCGGTACCTCGCGCTCGCCTGCCGCGTCTCCGCCGAGCTGGGAGCGCATCTCGTGAAGACGTACTACTGCGACGGGTTCGAGAAGGTCGTGGAGGGATGCCCGGTGCCCCTGGTCGTCGCTGGCGGGCCGAAGCTCGACAGCGACCGGTCGGCCCTCGAGCTCGCACACAGCGCGATCGCGAAGGGGGCCCGGGGGATCGACATGGGTCGCAACATCTGGCAGTCGGACCACCCGGTCGCGATGCTGAGGGCGCTTCGGACGATCGTCCACGACCAAGCGACCGTCGCCGGGGCGATGAAGCTCCTCGAGCGCCCCGAGGGCCGTACGCCGACCGCTCCGACGCTCCGGGCGTAGCGGCATCCTCCGGACACTCCTCTCCCCGTTGAATCGTGCGATTCAGCGCTCGTTCGCGTCGTCTCCCTTACCGGGCTCGGACGCTGGACTCGAGGTCGTGGCCGACCCGGAACGCTACGCCGCCGCCTCCAGCAGCGCGGTGCGCGTCCTCGGGAGGAGCCGCTCCCCGTAGGACGGCAAGACTCGGAGCCGTGGACACCACCGGTTCGTCGCGTCGAACCGGGACTCTTCGGGGTGAGCGTGCCAGTCGGGCAGCATCCGGTTCACGGCCGAGCGGACATCGAGGAGAGACCGGAGCCGGTTCGGAGGAGGGACGTAAGGAACGACGACGGTATGGAACTAGAGGCATGCGAATTGGATCGGGGATCCGGCACTGTAAACCGTGGAGGGGGGGGTGGAATGGGAAACGTGCTCGGACGCTCGAACTCGCCTCGAGGAAGGAGGGGTCGTAAATCAGGTCCTGGGGACGGTCCCAAGTCGTTGCACCCCGTCGCGGGCGCTTCAAACCGGGAGAGTCCAGCGTCGTGGGTCCCGTCCGCGAAGACCGTACTAGTTCAGCGCAAAGGGGATTATGGGCCGCGTCGTTGTGCACGGTCGCGCGGGGATCGCCCAGCTTGGTCAAAGGCGCCAGATTCAGGGTCTGGTCCCGTAGGGGTTCGTGGGTTCAAATCCCTCTCCCCGCACTGGGAATCTGGACCCGCCGGCGGTTCGAGCCCCTCGGGCTCGGGCCTGGCCATCTCCCATGGGTGCGCAATACCGAGACACGCCCCGGAGGGGGGTGGGAACGATCAATCCGAAGGAAAGGTCAGCTCTTGACCTCCTTCGGGAACGCTGGGCGCCGGAGCTTGCGGCCCAGCACCGGGACATCGTCCCGGGCGAACCGCCAGGCCTGTTCGGCGCGTACCGGATCCACTCCCGTGTCGTACGGATGCGCCCGTCCGCCTCAGCTCGCGACGCGCTTCCACGGGATGCTCGGGTTCGCGGTGTTGAAGGCTTGTCCTATCGTAGCAGCTCACGATTCTGGCACTCGATCGTGATGGGTCGAGCCCGTTCCTCGCGTACCAAAGTTAGAATGAGTTTGACCCCGCGGCCTTCGATATGGGGGCCGTGAATGCCCAGTTCCGACCGCACGGAACACTGCTCGGAGGCCCCGCTCAAGGAGAAGCGCGTAACGCCATCGAAGAGACTGCCAAGCTCGCCCCTGACTAATGACCAAGTACTGGAATCATGAACTGCTACGAAATGTCGAGTTTGATTGGTCGTGCTCCCCTACTCGAAGACTTGGCAGTTTTCCTGGGAGCGATAGGTGTCGGGCTCGGACTTATCCACACCTACATCTCAAACGCGTTCGTCCAAATGGCTACAGCAACTGCGACGGGCCGAGCCGCCGCGGCGTTGGGCGCAGCCATCTATACGCGAGAGCGGCGTGATCATGACGACACCTGCGACCCCCTACGACCTTGCGTTCCGCGGCGCAGCACCGGTTCCGGCCCGCGCCGACGCCGAGCGAGCGACAATCCTCGTGCGCGACTCTCGACCAAGGTCGGCCGCCCAGCCCACATGAAGCGTACTCTCGGTAGCCCATCCGGCGCTACGGCTAAGTAGGCCTCCCGTTCAACGCAGCACGGCGGAGGCGTCCGCCAGCCGCTTGCGGCGAACCGCCCTCAGGGACAATGACGCCTGCTCCTGCAAAACGGAGTAGGTGACATGGACTGGGCAACGCAGGTCGTCGGCGTACTGCAGGCCGCGACGGTCCTCCTCTTGGCCCCGCTCCTCGCGGGGATCGCCTACCGGGCCAAGGCGTGGACGGAGTCGCGACGGGGGCCGTCGATCCTCCAGCCGTACTACGACCTCGCGAAGTACCTCCGCAAGGAGACGCTGCTGCCCGAGAATTCGTCCCGGGCGTTCTTCGTCGCGCCGTTCGTCGCGTTCGGGGCCTACCTCGTCATCGCGGTCGTCGTCCCGATCATCACGCCGTACCCGATCCCGTTCGCCTCCACGGTCGATTTCCTCGGCGGGGGGCTCCTGTTCGGCCTCGCCGGGACGGTCACGCTCCTCGCCGCGCTCGACTCGGGGAGCAACTACGCCGCGCTGGGGGCGAGCCGGACCGTCTCGTTCGCCGCGTTCGCCGAGCCGACGCTGATCATCGTGTTCTTCGCGGTTGCGGTCATCACCGGGACCAACAGCCCGTACGTCACGAACAACCTGGTCGCCTCGTCGACGTCGGCGTACCTCTCCCCGACCCACCTCCTCGTCACGGCCGCGTTCTTCCTGCTCCTTCTCGCCGAGACGGGGAAGCTGCCGGTCGAGAGCGCGGGGCTGATGGAGTTCGGCATGCTCGAGGACGGGCGCGTCTTCGAGCACTCGGGCCGGCTGCTCGGGATCAACCGGTGGAACGGCTGGATGAAGCAGTTCCTCCTCTACGCGGTGTTCGTCAACGTCTTCGCCCTGCCGTGGGGGATGGTGGCCGCTCCGACCGTCCTCGGAGCGCTCGACAACATCGCCCTCCTGGTCGGGAAGCTCCTGATCGTCGTCGCCGTGATCGTGTTCGTCGAGGCGACCGTCGCCAAGGTCCGCCTGTTCAAGATCCGCGACTTCCTCGCGCTCTCGTTCTCCCTCGCCGTGCTCGCCGTGTTCGCCTACGCCGTGCTGGGGGTGCCGTAGGTGAACGAGTCGGCCGAGGTGATCGCGCTCGTGGGCGTCGGGATCCTCCTGACCGCGCTCTACCTCCAGTCGGAGTCGTTCGTCGACCCGCTGATCCGGGGGATCGCGCTCCAGTCGCTCCTGCTCACGGTCCTCCTGGGATGGCTCGCGTGGTCCCGGGGCAGCGTCGACCTCGCCGTCCTCGCGGGGCTCGCCGTCGGGGTCCGGGCGGTGTTCATCCCGTACGTGCTCCGCCGGCAGATCCGGGCGTTCCGCTGGCGGGTCCGGGAGATCCACGCGGCGCACCGGGTCACCGGCCACGCGCTGGCGGCCGTCGCGCTCGCGATCGTGGCGTGGTTCATCTTCCAGCAGACCCTCGCCTCGATCTTCCCCGAGCCGGGCGCCGCGCTCCCGTTCATCCTGCTCGTCGAGGGGCTCCTGATGCTCGCGACGCGGTCGAACACGATCGTCCAGGTGATCGGCTACCTTGAGGAGGAGAACGCGGTCGTCTACGCCGGGGCGCTCTTCGCCCAGAGCTTCCCGTTGTTCGTCGAGGTCGTCGTCTTCCTGGACGTGCTGGGCGTCGTGCTGGTCGGGGTCATCCTGTCGATCCAGCGCGACGTCACCGGAACGCCGGAGCAGACCGTGCTGGAGGAGCTGGCGGGATGATCGCGCTGGACCCCCGGCTCGGGCTGTTCGCCTTGCTCCTCGCCCCCTCGGCCGCCGCGATCCTCTCGCTGATCCCGGACGCCCGGGCGAGCCAGGCGGTCGCTCGCGCCGGCGCGCTGGTCGCGTTCGCCGCCGCGGTCGCGCTCCTCGTTGACGGGGCCGCGGGTCGCTGGGGGCCGTACCTGGGCCTCGACGCGCTCAGCGACGTCTTCCTGTTCATGGTCACCGCGATCTACGCGACGTCGATCTGGTACTCCCGCGGGTACCTCCAGGGCCTCCACCGGCCGTTCCTGACCCCCCAGGTCTACTACGCCCTCGTGAGCGCCTTCGCGTTCGCGATGATCTCCGTCCTCGTCGTCACCGACCTCGGGCTGATGTGGATCGGGGTCGAGGCGACCACCGTGGCGAGCGCGCTGCTGATCGTGCTGGAACGGAAGCCCGCTAGCGTCGAGGCGGCGTGGCGCTACACGCTGATCGCGTCGGCGGGGCTCACGATCGCGCTGTTCGCCCTCCTGCTCCTCTACACGGCGACCGGGACCCTCGACGGGTACCGGCTCGCGGCGAACCCGCCGGCGGCGACCCTGCCCATCGAGATGGCGGTCGCCCTCGCCCTGGTCGGCTACGGCACCAAGGTCGGGCTGTTCCCGATGCACACCTGGCTGCCCGACGCCCACTCCGAGGCGCCGTCGCCGGTCTCGGCGATGTTCTCGGGGGTCCTGCTCCCGACGGCCCTCTACGCGTTCCTGCGGGTCTACCAGGTCCTGCCCGAGCCGACGCCCGCGATGATCCGGGATCTCCTCCTCGCGTTCGGGATCGGCACCGCGCTGGCCGCGGCGTTCCTGCTCCAGCGGCAACGGTCGTTCAAGCGGCTGTTCGCCTACTCCAGCATGGAGGTGATGGGCCTCGCGGTGATCGGGATCGCCCTCGGGGGGATCGCGCTCTACGGCGCGTTGGTCCTGATCGTGGCCCACGCCTTCGCGAAGTCCGCCGCGTTCTACTGCTCCGGCACCGTGCTTCGGGCGACCGGGACGAACCGGATCGACGAGGTGCGGGACCTCCAGGGGAGCCTGCCCCGCACCGGCGGCGCGTGGGTCGTCTCCGGGGCGGCGGTCACGGGGGCCCCGCCGTTCGGGACGTTCCTCGGCGAGCTGCTCATCGTGGTCGGGGCGCTCGAGGTCGGCCTCGTCTGGGTCGCGGGCGTCGTCGTCGTCGCGATCCTCGTCGCGTTCCTCGGCGTCAACTCCCAGATCGGCCGGATGGTGTTCGGCGAGCGGCTGCCGGGGACCCGGCCGTCGGACCGTCAGCTGGACGCCGGCTGGGGCTATGCGTATCTGAACCTCGCCTTCGCCCTCGCGATCGGGATCGTCGCGCTGCCGTACTTCAGCTCCGGACTGCGCGCCGCGGCGACGCTGCTGGGAGGCACGCCGCCGTGACGCCGAGCGCCGAGGAGACGGCCGGGGCGACGGTCCTCCCGACCCGCGACGCCGAGCGCGCGCTCGCCTACGTCGCGGCCGACGGCGCCTTCGCGCTCTACAACGACTACCGCGCGAAGGCCTCCGTCCTGGAGCGCGATCCCCGGATCCCGCCGACGGAGGAGCCGGCCCTCACGTGGCGGGGCGGGGCCGCCGCGGGGGCCCACCGACCGCTGGGCCCGACTCCGGTCGTCGAGGGGTACGGGGTGTTCACGTTCCCGTACGGCCCGGTATCGATGGGCGTGCCCGAGGCCGGGAAGTTCGCCGTCCGGACGTACGGGGAGCGGGTCCTGAGCCTCGAGCCGCTCGGCGGGTTCAAGTCCCGGGGGATCGGGACCTCGGTCGTCGGCCAGCCCGTCGAGGACGCCGCCCTCCGAATCGAGCGGATGGCGGGCAACTTCTCCGCGTCCCACGTCGCCGCCTTCCTCGCCGCGGCCGACAGCGCGCTCGGCCGCGAGGTCCCCGAGGTGGAGCTGTGGACGCGGGGCCTCGCCCAGGAGCTCCAGCGCGTGTACAACCACCTCCACGTCATCGCCCGCGTCGCCGAGGCGGCCTCCCAGAACGTCGGCCTCGCCCAGACGCACGCGCTCGCGGAGGAGATCCTCCGCGTCCAGGGCGCCGTGTTCGGCCACCGGTGGCTGTTCGGCGCCCTGCTGCCGAACGGCCCGGCGCGCCGCCTCGACGCTCCCGACCGGAGCCGGACCTCGCGCGAGCTCGACCGGCTCTCGGACGAGTTCGAAGCGCTGTGGGAGCTGTTCCTCGAGTCCCGGACGTTCGTCGACCGGATCCAGGCGACCGGCTCGATCGACCGCGCGGAGGCGATCCGCTGGGGGGCGGTGGGACCGACGCTGCGCGCCTGCGGCGTCGACTGGGACGATCGGCTTAGGGTGCCCGCGCACCCGTACACCGACCTGTTCGTGGCGCTGCCGCGCGAGACCGGCGGCGACGCGCTCGCCCGCGTGGCGGTCCGGGCGGCCGAGATCCGGGCGAGCTTTCTCCTTTTGGAGCAGATCCTCGACCGGTGGCCCCGGTCGGCGACGAAGACCGTCGCGCCGGCTGCTCCCGTCGGGCCGGGCCGGGGGATCGGGCGCGTGGAGGCCCCGAGCGGCGACCTCGTCTACGACGTTAGGGTCGCGGAGGACCGGGTCGCGGCCCTCGGCTTCCGGTCGCCGAGCCAGGCGAACTGGCCGCTGTTCGCCCACGGCATGCAGGGTGCGGTGTTCACCGACTTCCACTTCGCGTTCGAGAGCTTCGGGCTCGTGTTCGCCGAAACGGACGGGTGAGCGTCGTGCCGAGCTGGGTCGGGCAGTCGATCGCCCGCGGGATCCTCACGACGCGGTATCCCCGGGAACCGGCGACCGACGCGGAGGTACCGGCGACGGGCCGCCCTCCCGTTCCCGTCGGGGGACCCGCGACGCTCGCCGCCGCGGTCCGGTCGTGCCCCGTCGGGGCGATCTCCGAGGCCGCGATCGACCAGGGGATCTGCATCCGCTGCGCGCGGTGCCGGACGCACGGGCTCGAGTTCGCCGGGAGCGTGGAGTCCGCGACCCGATCGCGCGGGGACCTGGTCGAGCCGTCCGCGCGCCGGGACGGCACGCCGCCGCCGCTGGCGAGCCTGAAACGCTCGCTCCACGTCTTCCTGATCGACGTCGGGAGCTGCAACGCGTGCAACCTCGAGGTGCTCGCGCTGGCCAACCCGTTCTACGACTCGCAGCGGCTGGGAATCTTCTTCACGAACTCGCCCCGGCACGCCGACGTCCTCCTCGTCGTCGGGGTCCCGACCGACGCGATGGTCGAGCCGCTCCGCCGGGCGTACGAGGCCCTCCCCGAGCCGAAGGCGGTCGTCGCCGTGGGGGCGTGCCCGATCGGCGGCGGCGTGTTCGCCGGGGGACCGGGCCTCAAGGGCTCTCTCGCTGAGCTCGTTCCCGTGGACGTCTTCGTTCCCGGCTGTCCCCCCACCCCCGTGAACGTCCTCGACGGGCTCCTCACGCTCACGGGACGGGACCGCCGGCCGGGGGGGACGTGAGCATGGACGCGGCCGGGATCGTCCTGTCGGCGGCGGTCGCCGGCCTGTTCGCGGGAGCGCCGATGTCGCTCCTCCACCGCCGGGCCGGCTACGCCACGGCCACCGTCGCCTCGGGCCTCCTGTTCGCGGTCGCGATCGTCGCCCTCGTCGCCGGCCCCGTACAGGGGCTCGGCTGGAGCGGGCCGCTCGGGGACCCGGAGTCGCTCCGGCTGGACGGGCTCTCCGCGTTCTTCGCGCTCGCGGCGTCGACCGTCTGGATCGCCACGTCGTTCTACTCCCTCGCCTACGACGACCGGCCGTCGCCGCTCCTGGCGATCTGCTACTCCCTCACCCTCGGGTCGATCGCGCTCCTCGTCTCCTCCTCCAGCCTCGTCCTGTTCCTCGTCGGCTGGGAGACGATGACCCTCGCGTCGTACGGGATGATCCTCCAGGCCCACGGCCGGTCCGGCCGGGTGTTCTCGGCGTCGTTCGTCTTCCTCGCGTTCGGCGAGGCGAGCACGCTCCTCGTCTTCGTCGCGGTCGCGGGGCTTAGGGTCATGACGGGGACGTTCGCCGAGGTCCCGGCCGCGGCCGGGTCGCTGGCGACCGTCGTCTTCGTCGCGGGGCTCATCGGCTTCGGGCTCAAGATGGGCGTCGCCCCGTTCCACATGAGCGAGTGGCTCCCGATCGCGCACTCGTCGGCCCCCTCGAACGCCTCGGCGGTGCTCAGCTCGACGCTGACGCTCGCCGGGGCGTACGGGCTGTTCCGGCTCCTGAGCCTCCTACCGTCGCCGCCCCTGTGGTGGGGCGCGGTGATGCTCGGCATCGGGGCCGTCTCGGTCCTCCTCGGCGCGCTGTTCGCGACCGTGAGCGAGCACACGAAGGGGCTCCCCGCCTACAGCACGATCGAGAACAACGGCCTCATCCTCGTCGCGCTGGGGATCGCCCTCATCGCCCGGACCGACGGCCTCCCCGGCCTCTACGTGTTCGCCCTGTTCGCGGCGTTCTACCAGGCGCTCGCTCACGCCGTCGCCAAGACCGCGCTGTTCCTCAGCGCGGGCTACCTCGAGCACGCGGCCGGCACGTTCGACCTGAACTCGCTCGGCGGGCGGACCCGGGGCTCCGACCGCACGGCGTACCTGGGGACGCTCGCGGCGACGCTGAGCCTCGCCGCCACCCCGCCGCTCGCCGGGTTCGTCAGCGAGTGGATGGTCCTCGAGGCGCTGTTCCAGTCGTACCGGTTCCACCCCGAGTGGGTCCAGTTCGAGGGGCTCCTCTCGGGCGCCGCCGTCGCCCTCGCCGCCGGCCTCATCCTGGTGGCGATGGTGAAGTTCATGGGGTTCTCGCTCCTGTGGAGACCCCGGGCGACCGCGGCGGATCCCCGGGCCCCCGGGCTCGGAGCCCCGATCGCCGCCGCCGGGGCCGCGATCGTCGGCGTCGGCGTGGCCGCGCCGTGGATCCTCAAGTTCCTGACCCCGACCGTCGCGGCGTTCGCGGGCGCCCCGGTCGTCGCGCCGGTCGGGGGCCTCCTCTCCGTCCCCGACGGCTGGTCGATCGTCTCGGGGTCGCCGTTCGGGATCATCTCCCCGCCCGTGATCCCGATCGCCCTCGCGGCGGGGGCGCTCGTCGCCGTCGGCTACTACGCCCTCGGACGCCGCCGGGGCGCCCGACGCGTCGCGCCGTGGATGGCCGGCAGCGTCCCCGGCCTCGAGCGGGAAACGTACACCTCGTTCGGCTACAGCACCGGGATCCGGATCATGATGGGCTCGCTCCTCCAGACGCGGGAGGTGCGGGCGCAGGTCGGCTCCGTGACCCGCGCGGAGCTCGCGACCCCGGTCTCGTACAACGTCGACCTCGAGGTGCTCGACGTGTTCAAGGTGTTCTACGACGGCCTCATCCGGTTCGGCGAGGGCGTCGCGTCGGTCCTCAAGACCGGGGTGATGCCGGGGCGGCTCGGACGCTACCTCGCCTACATCCTGATCGTGACGCTCGTGGTCGTGATCTACGTCGCGTCGGCCGCGTAGGGGCGCCCCCGGTCGGGACTAGGGGACGACGGTCACGGGCCGCCCGGAGCGGGAGACGATCTCGGCGGAGACGGAGCCGAGCAGCAGCCGGCTGGCTCCGCGGAGCCCGCGGGTCCCGACGACGATCAGGTCGGCGTCGACCTCGGCCGCGGCCGCCAGGATCACCTTCGGGGGCTTCCCGTCGCGGATCCAGACGTGCATCCGGTGGCCGGACGGGTCCTCGGCCCGCTGGAGCGCCCGGAGGCCCTGCTCGATCGCGCCGGTCTCCGACCCCTGCTCCTCCTCGGTCCGTGGCTCGGCGACGGCGCGCGGCTGGTCGGTCGCGTGGACGATCCACACCTCCCCCGTCAGCGCGTCGAGCGCGAACCGGGCGGCCCGCACCGACGACTCCGACCCGTCGTAGGCGACGACGATGCGGCGCACCGGACCGACGGCCGGACGCGGGGGATGGGCGTTCATCGGAGGCCCCTCACCGGCGGGGGAGGTACCGGTTCGCCGAGTCGGTGGCCCGGTCGTCCTCCGCGAGGGTGTCGGCGTCGGCGCGCCCGAGGCTCCGGAGCGTCCCCAACGTGGCCTCGAGCGCCTTGAGCCGACGGGCCAGGACCTGGTTGTCCCGGTAGTAGAGGTCGGCCGCGATCGTGAGCCGGGCGCGTTCCCCCGCGCATTCGACCAGGTCCCGGGCCAGCTCGGGGACCCGCTCGGACGACGACCGCTCCGACGACCGGGCTCCCGCGCCGGGAGCCGCCGGGGCCGGTAGCAGGGGCAGCACGGTCCGGAGCCACGTCCAGAAGACGTCCTCTCCCCCGGCCCGGAGATCGAACCAGCTCCCCACGTATCGACGGATGTCCGCCGGCATCGTCAGCCGGACGGGCTCCGAGTCGTCGCTCTCCCCGGGTCGTCCCGGTCGGTTTTCGGTCACGGCGCCTGCCCAGCAGGGGTCATCGGCAGCGCGCTGCGGTTTCCGACCGTCGAAGACGCTCGGAGGCTGACCCCACAGCCAGCCGGCCCATCCCTCGGGTGTATTTGTCCCCGTCCACCGCGCCGGCCCTGTCGGCGACCGGCCGGGTAGCGAGGGAGACGAGCAGGGAGTCCCGACCGCGGGGCGTCCGGCGAGCTCCCGTTCCCTGCCATCCTCGCAGGGGAGCTGCTGACCTGGGACCGGCCGACCGCCGGGCGGTCTCGCCCGGGCCGGTACGCCGTCCCCGGGCCGGCCGCGCCCGGCCCGGGGACGGCCGGGAGCTGTCTCGAGGGTGGGTCCGCCCTCGCCCAACGTAAATAGCCAAGTGCGGTCGGACGGCCGATGGCGTCCGCCCGGCGCCCGGCGCCCCGTCCCTCGCGCCGACGGACTCCCCGGAGCGCTCCCCCCGCACCCCCGCGGGCGGTCCCCCCGCGCCGCAACCCCGGACCCGTCGAGACGACCGAGGACCCGCACTCCCACATCGTCTGTCACGCGTGCGGACGGATCCAGACGGTCGAGCTCTCCGACCTCGACCGGCACCTGCTCACCGAGCTCGCCGGCCTGCGCCCGGACGGCTGGAGCGTCGACCGGATCGCGTTCTCGCTCGCCGGGGCCTGCCGTCGATGCCGCGAGGGCCCGGACGCCCCGTGAGCGCGCGCCCGGGATGACGGCGTTCTTCACCGCACCCTCGATCGCGTGGGGGCCGGGCGCGGTCGAGCAGCTGAGCGGGCTGGGCGCCCGGCGCGCGTTCGTCGTGGTCGACGGCGAGGTCGAGCGACGCGACGGCCACCGCCGGGTGCTCGAGGAGCTGCGGAAGGGGGAGGTCACGGTGGAGATCGCCTCCGACGTCGACGCGCCGGACGAGGCGGCGTCGGCTCAACGCCTGCGCGACCGGATCGCCGCGTTCGAGCCGGACTGGATCGTCGCGGTCGGGGGAGGCCGTACGATCGACCTCGCGAAGGCGGCCCGGGCGGCGTTCGAGCGCCCGGACGTCTCGCTCGAGACGCCGCCCGCGCTCCTCGGCCTGCCGGAGGAGCCCCGCTCGCGGCTCGTGGCGGTCCCGACGACGAGCGGGAGCGGAGCGGAGGTGAGCTGGACGGCGGACCTGTACGGCGCCGACGGCGCGCCCGTGGAGCTGGCCGACCGCGCGCTCGTCCCCCGGTGGGCGATCGTGGACGCGGCGTTCGCGCTCACCCTCCCGCCGGCGGAGGTCGTCTCGGGAGCGCTCGAGACCGCGGCGATCGCGACCGAGGCGTACCTCTCCGCCTGGGCGAACCCGTTCTCCGACGCGCTCGCCCTCTACGCGATCGCGACGGTCGTCCAGCGGGTCTCCCACGCCGTGCGCTGGAGCGACGACCCGGACGCGAGGACGCTCCTCCACTACGCGGCGACCGCCGCGGGCCTCGCGGCGTCGAACGCCCAGCGGGGGGTCGCCCACGCGCTCGCGCGGGCGCTCGTCCGCCCGACCGGCCTTCCGTACGGGCGTCTGATCGGGATCGCGCTCCCCCACGTCCTCGAGTTCGACCGGCCGGCGGCGCGCGACCGGCTCGAGTCGCTCGCGGCGGCCACGGCGACGGCGGACGACGCCGGCCGTACCGCGTTCGTCGTCCGCCTCCGGCGGCTGTTCGACGGCCTCGGGGTGCCCGCCACGCTCGGGGCCGCGGGAGTCCCGCCCGAGCGGATCCGATCCGACCGCGACGGGATCGTCGCCCATCTCCTCCGGTCCCCCGCCGTCCTCGCGAACCCGAGGGTCCCCGATCCGGGCGACGCCGGGCGTCTGGTCGACGCCGTCGCCGGCGACCCGGTCTAGCCGGCGACGGGCCCTACGCCCGCGTCGGGACGGCGACCGGCGGCGGCCGGAGCGCGAGCGGCTCGGTCCGCGTCGGGGTCTCGACGGCGCGGTTGATCGCGATCTCGGCGAGGTCGCTCGCGTAGAACGCCGCGCGCTCGAGGCTCTCGAGGACGTACGCGAGCCCGACCGCGAGCCGTCCCCGCTTGAGCGTGAGCTCGTGGAGGATGTGGTCGCGCTGGCGGGTCAGCTCGTGCGCGGCGTCGATCACCGCGTTCGCCTTCCCGATGTCCCGGGAGTCGAGGCTGTCGAGCGCGTCGACGAGGCCTCCGGCGGCCTGGGAGGCCATCCGCTCGAGCTCGCCGACGATCCGCTCGGGGAGCGGCTCCCGGCCGAGGATCGTCACCGCCCCGGCGATCCGCACGGCGTGGTCGGCGATCCGCTCGAGCACGCGCGAGGCCAGGAGGTACGTCGAGCACTCGGGGAGCGTCAGGTCGATCGTCGCGAGGATCCGCGCGTCCCGCAGCGCGCTCGTCACCTGCTTCTCGAGGAACCAGTGGAGGCGGTCGACCTCCCAGTCGCGCTCCTCGACGTCCCGGGCGATCGCGAGGTCGCGGGCCCGGAGCGCGGCCATCGCGTCGGAGTGCATCGCGCGCACCATCTGGTGCATCCGGCGGATGATCGACGGGATCGGCAACGGGTTCGCGCCGACGACGTCCTGGAGGATCACCGACTCGGCGGTCTCCTCGAGGATCTCGGGGCCGATCATCTGCTGCGCGAAGTTCCGCACGACCTCGCGCGTCCGGGCGCTCATCCGTCCCCGGGTCCGGATCTCGAGCAGGGGGTAGCCGGCGATGTACTCGGCGATCAGCCGGCGAAAGAGATGGTCCTTGTCGGCGTCGTTCGACACCTCGACCACGCGCCGCTCCGACTCGGACGGCGTCCCCGACTCGGCGAAGACCGTGAGCGACCCGTCGGCGCGGGGGGTGAAGAACAGCACGTCGCCGGCTCCGAGCCCCCGGGCGAGCACCCAGTTCTTCGGCAGCGAGATGATGAACGTCGAGCCTCCGGTCTTCTGGATCCGGCGCCCGTGGAACCCCCCGCTGCTGCGCATGAGGTGTGCCCGGTGGGACCCTCCGGTCTCTATATAGCCTCGGTCGGCGGGCGCCCGTCCGCGGCGCGCTTCCCGCCTCGCCCTCGGCACGCGGGAGCGTAAATACGCGCGGCGGGGGTCCCGGACCTCGCGCGCGATGGTCGACCCTCCCGCCCGCTCTCCGCTCGGTTCCGGCACCGGCCCCGGGGGTCCGGCCGCGGCGGAGACGCTCCTTCAGTCGCTGGCCCGCCGCGGGTTCCCGAACGTCGTCCGCTCGGTGCGCTACCACCGGCCGCGGGGACCGTTCTGCGGGCTCGGCCACTGCGCGGGCTGCCTCGTCCGGTTGAACGGACGGCCGAACGCCCGCGCCTGCCGCCACCTGGTCGAGGCGGGGGACCGCGTCCGGACGGAGAACGCGTGGCCGGGTCCGCGGTTCGACCTGCTCGGCGCCCTCGACCTCCTGTTCCCCCGGGGACTCGACACCCTCCACGGTTTCCGCCGGCCCGCGTGGGCGACCCGGACCTACCACCGCGTGGTCCGCCGGCTCGCCGGCTACGGCGCGGCCCCGGACCCGGTCGCGGGCGCGGTCCCCGGCCCCGCCCCCCGTGGCGAGGCGACGGACGTCGTGGTCGTCGGCGCGGGCGCGTCGGGCCGGGCGGCGGCGGCGAGCCTCGTCGGACACGGCGTGCGGCCGCTCGTCGTTGACCGGTCGCTGGGGCCCGTGGACCTGGCGGGCGCGGACGTGGTCTCCCGGACGACCGTCACGTTCCTCCCGCCGCCGCGGCCGGACGGCCCCCGGCCGTTCGTGCTCCTCGGCTTCGAGGAGTCCGGTCGCGGCGTGTCGATCCGCGCCCGGGCGGTCGTCCTCGCGACGGGAGGCTACGACGCGTCGCTCGTGTTCGAGGGGAGCGACCGCCCGGGGGTGATCGCCGCCGACCTCGCCTTTCGGCTCGCGCCGGACGGAGAGCAGCTGCCGTTCGCCCGGGCGCTGGTCTTCGGCGGCGGATCCCGGGCTCGCGCGGTGCTCGACCGCCTCGGCCCGTCGGTCGCCGCGCTCGCCGCGCCGGGCGATATCGGTCCCGACGTCGTCCGACGCGCCTCGGAGCTCGGGGTCCCGCTCTATCCCCGCTCGCTCCTCGTCCGCGCCCGGGGACGGTCGCGGGTCCGGTCGGCCGATCTGCGCGCCCGCGGCCGGACGACCCGCTACTCGGTCCGATGCGACGCGATCGTCCTCGCGCACCGGCGACTCCCGAACTCGCCGCTCCTGTTCCAGGCCGGGGCCCGGATGACCTGGCGGTCTCCGCCGGGCGCCTACTTTCCCGAGACCGGACCGGACGGCGCGACGTCCGTGCCCGGGCTCTTCGTCGCGGGGTCCGCCGGCGGGTTCGCCGAGGACGACCGTCGGGTGAGCGGCGAGCGCGCCGCGCGGGGGGCCGCCACCGGGGAGGGCGCCCGCGAGCCCGGAGCCCCCGTGCCGCCGGCGGCCCCGTCGGAGCTCGACGGGTACTACCGGGAGCTCCTCGCGGAGCGGCGGACGGGAAAGTGGGTCGTCTGCCCGTGCGAGGACATCCTCCTTGAGGAGGTCGAGGCGGCGAGCCGGGCCGGGTTCCGCGGAATCGAGGTGGTGAAGCGCTACACGGGCCTGGGCACCGGTCTCTGCCAGGGACGGTACTGCCTGCCCGACGCGCTCCTCCTCCTCTCGCACCTCGAGGGCCGGCCCGCGAACGAGGTCGGCTACATCACCCAGCGCCCGCCGCTCGTCCCGACCCCGCTAACGGCCCTCGCGGCGCTGGCGAACGAGTTCGGGGAGGAGGCGGTCGCCTGACGGCCGTGCGTCGGGATACCTACCGGGCGGTCGTGGTCGGCGCCGGGATCGTCGGGCTGTTCACCGCCTACCGCCTCGCGCGCGCGGGCGCCGGGCCGGTCCTCGTCGTCGACCGCGGGTTCCTTTCCGGCGGGGGCTCCGGCCGCAACGGCGGCGGCGTGCGCCAGCAGTGGGAGACCCGCGCCACGATCCGCCTCGCCCGCGAGGCGGTCGCCGACTGGAAGCGGTTCGGGGCGGAGTTCGGCTACAACGTCTGGTTCCGCCAGGGCGGGTATCTGTTCCTTGCCGAGAGCGGCGCGGAGCTCGAGCGGCTCCGACGGGTCCACGACGTCGTCCGCTCCGAGGGACTCGGTTCGACGATGCTCTCCGAGGACGGGGTCGCCCGCCGGGTGCCGGGGATCGCCCCCGGCGCGACGGTCGGGGGCTCGTTCCTCGCGACCGACGGGACGCTCTACCCGTTCCCCGCGGTCTGGGGCGTCTACGACGCCGCGCGGTCGCTGGGCGTGGAGGTCGCGCTCGGCGTCGAGGCCCGGGGGGTGGTCGCGCGCGACGGGGTCCTCCAGGCGGTGGTCACGTCCGCGGGGACCGTGCGGGCGCCCACCGTGGTCAACGCTGCCGGCGGCTGGTCAGGAGAGTTCTCGCGCGCCGCGGGCCTCGACGTGCCGAACGTCGCGTCGCGGCACGAGATCCTCGCGACCGAGCCCGTGCGTCCGTTCCTCGACCCGATGGTGGTGCGCGCCTCGGACGGGCTCTACTTCAGCCAGACGATGCGGGGGGAGCTGGTCGGCGGCGTCACGGTGCCCCACGCCCCGGGCACGGGGCGCGGGGTGCCGAGCTCCCCGCGGTTCCTGACGGGGATGGCACGGGCGCTCGTCGGGCTCGTCCCGCGCCTCGCCGGGCTCGGGGTGCTGCGCGCGTGGACCGGCTACTACGACGACACCCCGGACGGACTGCCGGTGATCGGCGACGATCCGCGCCTCCGCGGCTTCGTCCACGCCGACGGCTTCGGCGGGCACGGGTTCATGCTCGCCCCCGCGGCGACGCGGAGGGTCGCGGCCGCGGTCCTCGGCGAGCGGTCCGACCTCGACCCGGCCGAGTTCTCGCCGGCCCGCTTCCTCCCGGGCCGGACGGCCCCCGCCGCCGAGCGGCTCCAGCTCGGCTGACGGACGCGTTCCGTCCGCCACCGTATTGACCCCCGGTCCGACTCCACCGGCGTGAGCGGGCGGCTCCCGTGGGACCCGTTCCCGGCGAAGGAACCGGACCCGAGAGGGCCGGATGCGATCCACGCCATCTGCTACCGGGGCGCCGTCGCGGGCGCGGACGCCTACCGGTACCTGAGGATCGCGCTGCGGCGCGACGGGGGCGTGCTGCGCGTCGGGAACCGGTTCGTCCCCGACGGCCGCTACCGCGAGGTCGCGTTCCTCGCGGTGGGCGACGCCGCGGGCTCGATGGCGCTCGCGGCGCTCGACGCCTTCGGGGACCGGCTCACCCAGGGGTTCGTCGCCGGCCCGGTGTCCGCCCCGCCGGCCGTCCCGTTCCGGTCCGCCGAGCTGCCGCCCGGCTGGGGCGGGGCGGAGGCGGCGCCGTCGGTCGTGGAGGCCGCGCGGGAGATCGCCGAGGGCCTCCAGGAGGCGGATCTCCTCCTCGTCCTCCTCTCCCCGGGCGCGAGCCGCGGCCTCCTGCTCCCCCCGCCGGGGATGGTGCCGGAGGAGTTCGCCCG
>JASHOP010000067.1 GCA_030041075.1 Thermoplasmata archaeon
GAGGACCAAGCGCTGGGGAGTCGAACGGCCACGCGACCAGGTCTCGAGCTGGGCGCGCTCTTCCGGAGTCAGCTGCAGCGCCGGGGCGACCCGCATGTCGCCCCCATGGGAGCGGAGAGACTTATACTATCGCCTAATAGTGTAGCACTCCACTAGCCGGACCACGCGGAGAGCCCGGCGCCGGTCCGCCGCGTCACCGGGGGAGGCAGCCGCAGCGTCTCGTCCCGGGCGGGGCCGTAGCCGACGAGCTCGACCGGCACTCCGGTCTCCTCGACGATGCGGTCCAGGAATCGCCGGAGCGTCGCCGGCAGCGCGCTCGCGCCCTCCCGGCGGAGGCGCTCCCGCAGACGCGCGTGGAACTCGGGCCACCCGGGGAGCCGCTCGTACACCGGGCGGGCCCGGGCGAGGTCGTCGGCGTGGGTCGGGAGCACGTCGCGAACGGTCGAGGCGTCGGGCATCTCGTACTGCGTGCAGACCGGGACCTCCTCGAGACCCCCGAGGACGTCGACCTTGGTGATCGCGAGCGCCGTCAGGCCGTTGAGCCGCGCGGCGTACCGCAGCAAGACGAGGTCGAGCCACCCGCATCGCCGGGCCCGGCCCGTCGTCGCGCCCCGCTCGCCGCCGACGCGCCGGAGGAACTCCCCAGCCTCCCCGGTCTCCTCGGTCGGGAACGGGCCGCCGCCGACGCGGGTGGCGTACGCCTTGGCGATCCCGAGGACCGAGTCGACCTCGGTCGGAGGGAGCCCGCTCCCGACGAGGGCGCCCGCGCTCGTAGGGTGCGAGCTCGTGACGAACGGGTACGTGCCGAAGTCGAGGTCGAGGAGCGCGCTCTGCGCTCCCTCGAGCAGGACCCGCTCGCCCCGGGCGAGCGCGTCCCATAGGATCGGCTCGATAGAGCGGACGTACGGCGCGAGCCGGCCCCCGACCTCGGCGAGGCGCGAGGCGAGCTCGTCGATCGGCGGTAGGTTCGCAAGGTGGGATTTCGCGGCGTACATCAGCTCGAGGTTCTCGCGCAGGACCGCCGGCCGGTCGAGGTCCGCGATCCGGATCCCCCACCGCGCGGCCCGGTCCGAGTACGCCGGGCCGATCCCGCGCCGGGTCGTCCCCAGCGCGCCCTCGGGGTTCCGCCGGGCGCGCAGGTCGTCCTGCCAGGCGTCCTCGATCTCGTGCACGGGAAGGAGCACGTGGGCCCGGTCGGAGATCGCCACCTCCCCCTGGAGGAGCCCCCGGCGCTCGAGCTCCCGGATCTCCTCCTCGATGGAGAACGGCTGGACGACCATGCCGGGCCCGCTGACGCCGACGACCCCCCGGCGCAGGACCCCGCACGAGAGCTGGTGGAGCACGACGACCCCCTGGGGGAGATGGATCGTGTGGCCGGCGTTGGGTCCCCCGCCGGTCCGGACCACGTACTTCGCGTCCGCGGAGAGGAAGTCGAAGATCTTGCCCTTCCCCTCGTCCCCGAACTGCGCGCCGACCTCCACGCAGACGGTCGTGGGACTCCCCCCGGACGGCGGGAGCGGCCGGGGTAGATGGCCCTTTTCCCTCCACCGGCGGCCGACGCCCGACGTCCGGGCGCGCGCGGTCGCGACAACGGTAAAGAGGGGGACCCGTCGTGCTCGGGCCCATGGTCGCCCAGCGGACTCGGGAGGTCGAGATCTCGGGCATCCGGAAGATGTTCGAGAGCGCCCCTCCGGATTCGATCAACCTGGGCCTCGGCGAGCCGGATTTCGACCCGCCGGCGGCGGTGGTCGAGGCGTTCTGCCGGGCCGTGCGCGGCGGGCAGAACCACTACGGGCCGTCCGCGGGCCTGCCGGCGCTCCGCGACCGGATCGCGGAGCGCTACGTCGACCGGGAGCCGGGCACCGGCCGGGAGAACGTGATCGTCACGGGGAGCGGGTCCGAGGGGCTCATGGCCACGGCGCTCGCGCTCTACGATCCGGGGGACGAGGTGCTCGTGCCGAACCCCGGGTTCGTGCTCTACGGCCCCCACGCCCGGCTCGCCGGCGCGGTCCCGGTCCCGTACAGCCTCTCCGCGTCGGACGGCTACCTCCCCGACCTCGCCGAGCTCGAGCGGCTCGTGACCCCGCGGACGTCGACGATCGTCGTGAACAGCCCGTCGAACCCGACCGGGGCGGTGTTCCCCAAGTCCGTCGTCGACCGGATCGTCGCGTTCGCGGACCGGCACGAGCTCACGATCGTGTCGGACGAGGTCTACGAGCCGATCGTCTACGACGGGCCCGCGACCTCGTTCTGGGGACGGAGCGACCGGGCGATCGTCGTGAACTCGTTCTCGAAGATGCTCGCGACCACGGGCTGGAGGATCGGCTACCTGCTCGCGCCGCGGCCCCTCGCGGTGGAGATCTTCAAGATGCACTACCACATCATGGCCTGTCCGTCCACGCCGGCCCAGGCCGCGGTCCTGGTGGGCCTCGAGTCGGATGCCGCAACGAAGCGCATGGTGCGGGAGTTCCGCGCGCGACGCGACCTCGTAGCCCGGCTCCTTGCGAAGGTCCCCGGGGTCTCGCTCGTCCGGCCCGGTGGGGCGTTCTACGCGTTCCCCCGGTTCTCCTGGGAGCGGTCGAGCCAGGACGTCGCGGGAGCGCTGCTCGGCCGGGGCGTGATCACGACGCCGGGCGACGCGTTCGGCTCGCTGGGGGCCTCGCACCTCCGCCTCTCGTTCGCCGCGTCGCGCCGGAACCTGCGCCGCGGGATCTCGATCCTCGCGGAGTACGCCCGCGAGGTCGAGGGGGCCGGAGCGTGATCGCGGGGATGCTGGGACGACTGCTGCGGGCCGTCGCCCGCCTCACGCCCGGGGCGTCGGGCGAGGACCTCGACCGTGTCGGATCCGAGCTGGTCCGGCTCGAGCGGCGGCGCGGTCAACCGCCGGCGATCTCGCGGTAGAGGGCCCGCAGTCGATCGGCGGACGCCGACCAGTCGAGCGAGCGCACTCGCGCGGTCGCGCGGTCGACGCGACGCCGGGCGCCGACCGGATCCTCGACGACCTCGCGGAGCGCCGTCGCGAGCCGGGCGGGTTCGCCGTACGGGACGAGCAGGCCGGACTCCCCACCCTCCAGCACCTCGGGGACGGCCCCGACCGCGGTGGCGACGACCGGCGTGCCCGCCGCCATGGCGTCGAGCAGCACGAGGCCGTACGCCTCCCACTCCGACGGGAGGACCAGCGCCGTGGCGCGCCGCACGACGGTGCGGTAGTCCCGACGATCGGGGACGTGGCCGAGCCAGACGAGCGAGTCGGCGACCCCCTCGCGCCGGGCGAGCTCGACCAGGGACGCCCGCTCCCCCCAGTCCTTCCCCATCAGTACGAGAGGGCGCCGGACCGCGGCGGGCAGGAGCGCAAGCGCCCGCACGAGGTCGGGGAGCCCCTTGTTGGGAGCGACCCGGCCCACGAAGAGGAAATACTCGGGCGGGACCGACGGCGGGTTCGCCGAACCCTCCTCGGGGGAGGCCCACTCCGCGAGGTCGATCCCCGGGGGTATCACCCGGATCCGGTCCGCCGGGGCGAACTCGCGCACGAGGCGAGCCTCCGTCTCGGACTCGACGACGAGCGCCCGCGCGACCCGGTACGCCGTCGCGCCGAACCCGACGTCCTGGATCCGCAGGAGGCCGCGCTTCCACGGGGTCTCGCGCCGGTCGGCCGGGTGGTAGTGCGTCGATACGACGAGCGGGATCCGGCACCGTTCGGCGACGGCCGCCGACTCGAGGACGTGGCCGTACCGGTGGGAGTGGGCGTGGATCACGTCCGCCCCGCTCTCCGCCAGGGCGTCGATGAGGCCCACGAACAGCGGGAGCGTGAGGTGCGGGACCAACCGCTTGCGGACGGGGAAGCGGCGGACGGGGACCCCGTCGACCTCGGGGGCGTACTGGTCCCGGCGATCCCATCCCGACTCGTCGTACAGGTCGCTCGCGAACACCCGGACGTCCTCGCCGGCGCCGCGGAGCCGCCGCGTGATCTCGCGGACGTTCGTCTCCACGCCCCCGGGGGCGTCGAACCGGAGGGTGACGTGGACGATCCTCACGGCCCTCGAAGCTCCCGGTAGATCCGGTCGACCCCGTCCGCCGTGCCCTCCCACGTGAAGCGGGGGACGGTCTGGGTGCGCCCGTACTCCCCGAGCCGTTTCCCGAGCTCGGGGTCCGACCAGAGGCGCTCGAGCGCCTCGCCGAGCGATCGGGGGTCCCGGGGCGGGACCAGGATCCCGGCGCGCCCGTCCTCCACGACCTCGGGGATCCCGCCGACGCGCGAGGCGATGACCGGCGTTCCCTGGGCGAGCGACTCCAAGAGGACGAGGCCGAACGCCTCGTACTCGCTGGGGAGGACGGTGGCCCGGGCCTCGCGGTAGGCGCCCGCGACGAGCGCGGGGTCCTCGACGTGCCCGAGCCGGTGCACGCGCTCCGAGATACCGAGGGAGCGCGCCCGCGCGTCGACGCTCGCGCCGACGCCGCCGTCCTCGCCGATCAGGACGAGCCGCGCGGCCGGGTCGGCGCGCCCGAGGCGGGCGAACGCGTCGACGAGGTCGAGCAGGCCCTTGTTGGACGCGAGCCGGCCTACGAAGAGGAGGAACGGCCCCTCGATCCGGTATCGTTCCCGGAACGAGGGCGATCCGGCCGGGGGGTCGGGGAGCGGCGAGTACCCCGGCGGGACGATCCGTACCGGAGGGAGCGCGAGTCCGAGGGCGCGGACCAGCCGCTCCTCCTCCCGGCTCTGCACGATCAGGTAGGCGGCGTCCTCCACGATCGGGCCGGCGAGCCGGCGGTCGTAGTAGGCGCGGATGGCGCGGCGGAGCGCGCCGCCCTCCATCGACCACCGGGGATGGAAGTGCGCGGTGACGACGAACGGGGTCCCGAACCGGCGGTGGTGACGGTGGGCGATCGCGACCTGATGGGTCCCGTAGGTGTGGGCGTGGACGATCTCGGGCCGGGCGTTCTCGAGCGTCCGGCCGAGGTGGCGGAAGAACGGGTAGTGGAGATCGCCCGGCAGCGACCAGACGGGGAGCCGGTGGACCGCGCCGAACGACGTCGTCTCCTCGCGCGGCACCCCGGGCGTAAGCCGCTCCGTCGGGAACTCGGTGTAGAGGTCGCTCGTGAACACGTCGACCGCGTGCCCCCGGGCGGCGAGCCGGGGGGCGAGCTCCGCCACGTGGCGCTCCACGCCGCCCGGACCCGGAGGATACCGCGTGGTCAGCTGCGCGACCTTCACGGCCGCGGGGTAGCCGCGCGGTTACTTGATGCCGAGGTCATCGCCGGGGCGATCACGAGGGAAGGCGGGTCGTCGCGAGGCGCTGAGCGTACTTCTTGTAGACCTCGGTCGCGCGCGCGACCGCCTCGACCTTGACGTACTCGTTCGCCTGGTGGGAGAGCTCCTCCTCGCCCGCCCCGAAGATCACGACGCGGGGGTTGACCTGCGTGTAGTGGACGGCCTCCGAGGCGTGGACGAGCACCGCGGTCTCGGCCTGGGCGACCTCGCGCAAGAGCCGGACGTGCTCCGCGTTCGGGTCGATCTGGACGGCCGGCATCGTGAGGATCCGCCGGAGCGTGAACGGGGTCTTGATCCGTCGCAGGTGCTCCTCGATCTCGTGGTAGAGCTGGTCGGGGGAGTACGGCGGCGGGAACCGGATGTCGACCTCGCTCGTGCACTTGTTCGGCACGACGTTGAGCCGGGTCCCTCCGTGGAACGTCCCGATGTTGACCGTCACCGACCCGAGCTCGGGGTGCGCGATGCGGCCCTTGAACGACTCGAGGCCCCGGAGGATCCGCATCATCTTCGTCACCGCGTTCTCGCCGAGATGCGGCATCGCCCCGTGGGCGGCCTTGCCCCGGGTCTCGATCGCCAGGTCGAGCACCCCCTTCTCCGCGTGGGCGACGCGCAGCCCGGTCGGCTCGCCAACGACCACCGCCTTCGCTCGGCGTAAGGGGAGCGTCTTCGCGAGCGCCATCGCTCCGACCATCGACGTCTCCTCGTCGGTCGTGAACGCGAGCACGACCGGGATCTTCCGCGCGACGAGGTCCTGGGCCGCCTCGAGCATCGCGACCACGGTCCCCTTCATGTCGGCGGCACCCCGGCCGTACATGCGGCCGGAGGCGAGCTGGCTCTGCGAGAAGCTCCAGTAGTCGCCGATCGGCGGGGTGTCGAGGTGCCCGGAGAGCACGACGCCCCCCTGGCCGAACTCGGCGAGGAGCGCCGGCGTCTGGGAGTCGCCGAACAGCGTGTTGCGCATGTGGATCTGGTCGGTGAACGACTGGACGTAGTCGAGGACCTCCTGCTTGTCGGCGAACGGGTCGCTCGGGATCTTCACGAGCTCCCCGAGCATGTCGACCATCTGCCGCTTCATCGGATGCCTCCCTCGACGACGCGCGGAGGCGCCGGGGTCTTGCTTCGCGGGATGGTCGGGGAAGGCCCGGCGCGGCTTAATCGTTCGCCCGGCGGCGGAACGAGCCCGGAGCGTGCGGGGGTGGGTCGGTCGCCCGTCGTTCGGCCGGGGGCCCGCCCGGGACGGGTCGGGCCGGACCGATCCGGTCTCGCCGGCGTGCCGCGACCGGACGACCGATGGGGCTTATCTCCCCGGGCGGTGTTGAATCGCGGCGCAGGGGGGAACCATCGTGGACGAGAGCCCGGTCCGTATCGTCGACACGCGCGAGGAGTCGCTGCGCGGGGCGATGATGGTCGTCGGGTTCCCGACGCACGGGCTGGTCGGCTCCGTGGCCGCCTCCTACCTCGTCCACTCGCTCGACATGACGCTCGTCGCCTACATGGTCAGCGAGGAGTTCCCTCCGACGGTCATCATGGAGGAGGGGGTCGTCAACGCCCCCGTCCGATTCTACTCGAGCAAGCTCGTCTGCGGCGTCGACCGGTCGTGCGACCAGCTCGTCGTGGTGATCGCCGACATCCAGCCGCCCCCGCCGATGCTGAACCTCCTCGGCCGCGTCCTCCTCGACTGGGCGGAGGCGAAGGGGATCCAGCTCGTGGTCGCGATCGAGGGCCAGCCGATCGACCGCGAGGTCCAGGGGGACGCGCGGGTCGTCGCGATGGCGAACCGCGCGGCCGCCCCGCTCCTCGAGAAGTACGCCTTCCAGGCGGCCAACGGCGTCGTGACGGGTCTCGCGGGCGGGATCCTCCTCGGCGCGATCGGCCGCGTCACCCCGGTCCTGTGCCTGGTGGCGCAGGCCCACAAGGACTACCCGGACGCGCGCGCCGCGGCGAAGGTGATCGAGACGGTCAACCCGCTCGTCCCGCTCCTCGTCCTCGACACGGGGCCGCTCCGCGAGAAGGCGCGGCAGATCGAGAGCGAGGTCCGCAAGACGCTCCAGCAGACCCGGGAGTCGATGTCGAGCATGCAGGCGGCGGACCCGGAAGGGCCGGGTGAGATGTATCGCTGACACCGCCCCCGCCCGCGGCGCCTCCCCGCTTCCTCCGAGCCGGCCGGCGGTCTCGCTCCGGGGGTTCCAGGAGAACGACCTTCCGAGCATCGCGACGATCGTCGCCGACGCGCTCCACGAGCGCTACGACCCCTCCCTGTATGCGTCGCTGAGCGCCGAGTGGCCGGACGGATTCCTGGTCGCGGCCGACGCGCACGACGAGCCGGTCGGGTTCCTCCTCGGGGTGAACCAGGTCGAGGGGGAGGCGCGCGTCCTGATGTTCGCGGTCGAGCGGAACCGGCGCACGCAGGGGATCGGGGCGCTCCTGATGGACACGTTCTTCGAGCGCTGCCGCGCGCGCCGGTTCCGGCGCGTGACCCTCGAGGTGCGAGTGTCGAACGCCACCGCGATCCGGTTCTACACGAAGTACCGGTACTCGGTGATCGACCTCCTGCGCACCTACTACTCGGACGGCGAGAACGGCTACCACATGGCCCGCGACATCTGAGCCCCCCTCCGCAGGCTCTAAGACCTCCCGCTCGGCTCCCCGGGCGATGCCCGCATCGTGGCCGACCGTCGGCGAGCTGATGAGCGCCCACCCGGTGACCCTCCCGCCGGAGGCCCCGATCTCGCGCGCGCTCGGGCTGATGCGCTCGGGGGACATCCACGAGATCCCGGTCCTCCGCCGCGGCCGGCTGATCGGGCTGGTCACGTTCGAGTCGATCGCCCGGCGCGCGAGCCGGGCGCTCGCCACGAAGGTCGAGCACCTCCTGATCGTGCCGCCGCTCATCACGCCGTCGACCACGTACCCCGAGATCGCCCAGGAGCTGCTCGCGGCCGGCCTGCGCGCGGCCCCGGTCGTCGGCCGTCGCGGCGAGCTGGTCGGGATGGTGAGCCGCACGGACCTCGTCCGCGCGCTGCCCGACATCCCCCCGTTCACCCGCGCGGGCGTCCCGACGGTCGACGCCGTGGCGAGCCCCGCGACGACGCTCGTCCGCGAGGACGACCTCTGCCGAAACCTGGTCCTCCAGCTCCGCCTCCTCGAGGAGCATCCCCTGCCGGTCGTCGACCGCCGCGGCCGCCTCGTGGGAGCGGTCGGCCTCAAGGACCTCGCGTCGGTGCTCTGGCGGCCGATCGCGGGCGGCAAGCGGGACCCCCGCGCGGTCACGACCGCGCTCGACGTGCGGGTCCAGTCGATCATGCACGCCCCCGCCGTCACGGTCCCGAGCGGTACGGACGTCGCGACGGCAGCGCGCCGGATGAGCCGGGAGAAGGTGTCGAGCGTCATCGTCGAGGAGGACGGGCGCCCGGTCCGGGTCCTCGGGCAAGCCGACCTGCTCGGCCTCATCGTGGCTCGGGGACGGCCGACCGAGGGCCGGGCCCGGGTCGAGGACGTCTACGTCGAGATCACGGGGCTCCGCGGCTCGGGCGACCCGGCGCTCCTCGGCGACATCGACCACCTCGTCGCGCGGGCGCTCAAGCGGATCACCCGCTCCGTCCGGCCCCGCCTGCTCACCGTCCATTTCGCCCCCCACGCGACGCACCGGACGAGCGACCTCACGGTCGAGGCGCGGCTCCACACCGACGCGGGGATCTTCTACGCCTCCCACACCGGCTGGAACCTCCTCGCCGGCGTCTCGGGCCTCCTCGACGAGCTCGCGGGCCAGGTGCAGCGGACCCGGGAGGCCGAGCGGGCGCGGGGCCGCCGGGGGCGCCGCTCGATGCGCCCGGTCGACACATCCGTCGCCGACCCTGACCTCGAGGCGAAGCTCCGGGCCGTCTCCGGCGCGTCGGACGACGACGAGGGCGGACGATGATCCCGGGCGGCGCGCGCAACCCCCGCCAGGTCGAGATGATGATGCGCCGGCTCGGCATGACGAGCGAGCCGATGCCGGGGGTCGAGGAGGTGATCGTCCGGACGAAGACCCAGGAGCACGTCTTCCGGTCTCCCGAGGTGACCGTGATGACGATCCAGGGGGTCCGGACCTACCAGGTCGTCGGCGCCCCCGAGGTCCGCCGGCGCGGCGCCGCCGCGGCCACCGCCCCGGGCGGGGCGCCCGCCGCTCCG
>JASHOP010000068.1 GCA_030041075.1 Thermoplasmata archaeon
CGTCTTCACGGACGGGGACCGCGCGGGGAGGCGGCGGAGCCCGGTCCCGGTCGTCCCGGCGGTCCGGCCCGCGGCCCCCGCCGCGGTCGTCCCGTCGGTCCTGCCGGCCCGGCGGGTTCTCGCCCCGCTCCTCGCGCGGCTCGCGCGAAGCGCCGGTCGACTCGAACCCGCTCATCTCGAGGTACTGGTTGATCGGAAGCTTGTTCCGAAGGCACTTGAGGAGCGCCTTCTGCGTGAGCTCCTCGACCTCCGAGCCTCGCGGAGCGCGGGCGACGAAGTCGATGTCCATCGTCTGGAGCATCTCGCGCAGGATCAGTTCGCCGGCCCGGTCCCCGTCCGTGAACACCGTGACGGTCTTGCCGCGCGAGAGGTCCTTCACCGTCTGGGGCACGCTGGTTCCCTCGACGGCGATGCAGTTCTTGATCCCGCAGCGGAGCAGCGTCAGCACGTCCGAGCGTCCCTCCACGACGATGAGGGCGTCCGCCTGGTCGATGTTCGGGCCCGCGGGAAGGTGCTCGGGCCCGTAGGTCGTGATCTCCTCGACCTGGACCGCCTTGCGGACGGCCTCGGTCAGGTCCATCCCGACCCCCTTCGACTCGTCCTGCAGCCTCCCGAGGATCGTCTTCGCGCGCTCGACGACCTTGAGGCGCTTCGAGATGCGGATGTCCTCGACGCTGACGACCTCGATCTTCGCCCGGCACGGGCCGATCCGGTCGACCGTCTCGAGGCCCGAGGCGAGGATCGCCGTCTCGACCTGGTCGAGCGACGACGGGATCACGATCTCCCCCTCGGTCTTGCCCTTGCGGCTGTCGATCTCGACCTCGATGCGGCCGATACGACCGGACTTCTGGAGGTCGCGCAGGTCGAGTTCCTCGCCGAGGAGCCCTTCGGTCTGGCCGAACACGGCTCCGACCACGTCGGGCTTGTCGATGACTCCGTCGGCGGTGATGCGGGCTCGGATCTGGTACTTTGCGGCGTTGGGGTCGCTGGTCATGGGTTTCGTTTCCTCTCTATCGGAATCCTCCCGAACGGGAGGGACTCGACGAGGGCCGAACTTAGGGGCGCCGAACGCTACCGGTGGGTTCGCGGAGCCAGCGACAGAAGCAAGGGGCGAGCATGAGTCGTGTTTCCGGTCCTACCGGCGACGGTCGGAGCACGCCCGAGTTCCGTCCCCGGAAGTCTTCTTTCCGTCCGTGAGCAGCCAGAGGGGTTATTTAGAGCTAACGGTGGGCACGGGCGCGGCGTCGCGCCGGCTCGACCGGCGAGGACTGCGCGCCGCGGTGACGACACACGCTTTATAGCGGGTCCCCTACGCCGACCCGGAGCCCCGGACGATGGCGCGCCGAGTTTCGAAGAAGGCGATCGCGGTGCCGGAGCCCGGCACCCCGTCGCCCGAGCCGCCCCTCGCGGACGACGACTTCGTCTCCGGCCTTCGACGCGAGCTCTCGAGGACCCAGGCGGTCGCCGGCGCGAGGACCGGCGAGGACCTGACGCACCGCGCGGAGCTCAACCGCCGCCTCCTCCAGGACCTGTGGGAGGTCCACAACCAGTTCGAGGAGGTCAGCGTCCATCTGACGATCGACCCGTCGCAGACGCTGTTCGCGACGTTCGCCGAGTACCCGACCAAGTGGACGTTCAAGGAGAACTTCGACTTCGGATCGGTCAAGACGATCGAGCTCGCCGACCGGGCCCAGGGGTGGGGCGGGTTCATGATGCGATTCTGGTACTACCGCACGCCCGAGGGGACGTCGCGCCTACGCGGGATCTTCGAGTGGTGCGATGGCGAGAGCTACCACCGCTACTCCGGATGGATGCGGATGATGAGCCAGGCGGTCCTGTTCGACGCGGCCGAGGACGACGTCGACGTGCGCGAGCTCCACCGGGTGCTCAAGGACGTGGTCGTCCAGTGGTACTCCGCCCATCTCGAGCGGAGCCCCGAGGCGTTCGTCGCTCACCTCAAGGAGAAGTACCCGAAGGGCGCCTCCTACGCCAAGGAATCGTACCGCTGAGCTCGCCTCGCGAGCCGGGCGCGTCGCTCAATGCCCAGGCACGCCACCGGCGTCCGGCCATCGTCCTGAGCCGCCGTTCGGCCACTCCTGCCCGAGGGTTTGAAATAACCCGCATCGTCTTCGCCTCTCCGACCTCGCCGTTCCGAGCGTCGTGGCGCTCCGAGGGCGTGCCGGTCGGGGGGATCGTGTCGTCCGGCCTGCGGGAGCATCTCGTCGCCTACTTCGAAGAGCAGCACAAGCTGGTCGAGGCGGGGGCGCTCCGCCTTCTGCTCGGGACCCACCAGCCGCTCCTCGTTTCCCGGGAGGTCGTCGAGCGAGCCGGCCTCGGGTCGTCGTTCGTGACGACCGAGATGGTCGAGGCGGTCCTCGCGGAGCGCCGGCCGACCTCGACCGGGGAGACTCCGGCGTCGCGACCGGTCGCGTCGGAGCCGCTCGGTCCGTCCCCGTCCGGTCCGGCCGAGCCGTTCCGGTCGGTCGTCGAGGGCTACGCCGGCCCTCCCCCGCCGGGCGCTCCGATCGTCGCCTACGAGGCGCTGTTCCGCTCCCGGTTCCGCGCGCTCCACCATTTTCTGAGGGGCCGGCCCTCGCTCGAGAACCCCCGTTCGATCCGGGACCTGAGGCCGTTCAACGGCACCGCTTCGATCGTCGGGATGGTCCGGGAGGTCCGCGAGACCTCGAAGCGCCACCACACGATCGTTGCCCTGGACGACGACACGGGCTCGATCGAGGTCCTCGTCCTCAAGGACTCCCCCGCGGTCCGGGTCCCGTTCGTCCTCGACGAGGTCGTCGGGATCAAGCTGCGGCTCTCGGCGGATCGGACCCGGATCCCGCTCGCCCTCGCCGTCGAGCGCCCGGACGTCCCGCTCGGCCGACCGATCGGCCGGGGCGCGGCGTCGCGCCGGGCGATGTTCCTCTCCGACCTCCACGTCGGCAGCAAGGCGTTCCTCGCGGAGAGCTGGGAAGCGCTCGTCGGCTTCCTGCGCGAGGAGGGCCCGCACCCCGGGCTCGCGGCGTCGATCGACTCGGTCGTGATCGCCGGCGATCTGGTCGACGGGATCGGGATCTATCCCCGCCAGGAGCGGGACCTCGCCATCGGGGACATCGTCGAGCAGTACGCCGAG
>JASHOP010000069.1 GCA_030041075.1 Thermoplasmata archaeon
AGCGGGTCGCGATCGCCCGGGCGCTCGCCAACCGACCGGGGCTCCTGCTCGCCGACGAGCCGACCGGCGAGCTCGACTCGAGGAACGCCGAGTCGATCCTCGACCTCCTCGTCCGGGTGCACGCGGACCGGGGCGCGACGTTGGTGGTCGTGACGCACAACCCCGAGGTCGCCGCGCGGGCGTCGCGTCACCTCGGCATGCGCGACGGCCTCATCGCGAGCGACCGGACGGACGGCTGAGCGATGGCGCGCATCGCGATCCTGCTCCGCGACCGCTGCCACCCGAAGGAGTGCCAGTGGGAGTGCCAGGCGTACTGCCCGCCCGTCCGGATGGGCCAGGAGTGCATCGTCGAGGGACCGCTCGGAAAGCCCGTGATCTCGGAGACCCTGTGCATCGGGTGCGGCATCTGCGTCCACAAGTGTCCGTTCGACGCGATCAAGATCCTGAACACGCCCGAGGCGGACGAGTCCGAGATCGTCCACCGGTACGGCTACAACGGCTTCCGCCTGTACCGGATGCCCCTGCCCCCGACGAACGGGATCACCGGCATCCTCGGGCCGAACGGCACCGGGAAGTCGACCGCGCTCCGGCTCCTCGCCGGCGCCGAGGTCCCGAACCTCGGCGACTTCGGGCACCCGGGCGACTGGGCGAAGGTGCTCGAGCGGTTCCGCGGGACCGCCCTCCGCGCCCACTTCGAGCGCCTCGTCAACGGCTCGCTCGTCACCGCGGTGAAGCCGCAGTACGTCGACCGCCTGGCCGACGAGCCGGTGACCGTGCGCGAGATGGTCGGCGATCGGCCGGGCGCGGCGGGCGTGCTCGACGCGATCGGTCTCGCACCGGTCGCCGACCAGAAGCTCGCCCGGGTGTCGGGAGGCCACCTCCAGCTGATGGCGATCGCCCGGACCCTCGCCGCCGAGGCCGACCTCTACCTGATCGACGAGCCGTCGAGCTACCTCGACATCGTCCACCGCCTGAAGGTCGCCCGGCTGCTGCGCCGGCTCGGCGGGTCGAAGAGCGTGGTCGTGGTCGAGCACGACCTGGGGATCCTCGACTACCTCGCCGACCAGGCCCACCTCCTCTACGGAGAGCCGGCGGCGTTCGGGGTGATCAGCCATCCGATCCCGATGCGCTCGGCGATCAACACCTACCTCACGGGCTATCTCAAGGAGGAGAACGTGCGCTTCCGCACCGACGCGGTCCGGTTCGTCGCCCACCCGCCCCGGCCCGCCTCCCGGCCGCACCCGCTCGTCGAGTTCCCCGAGCTCGTCAAGGAGTTCCCGGAGTTCTCGCTCGCGGTCGCATCGGGGTCGGTCGCCCGGGGCGAGACGGTCGGGGTGGTGGGCCCGAACGCGACCGGCAAGACGACGTTCGTCCGGATGCTCGCCGGGGTCGAGGTCCCGACCCGGGGTGCCCCTCCCCCGGGGGTCACGGTGAGCTACAAGCCGCAGTACCTCAAGGCGTCGCAGAAGGCGAGCCTGCGCGAGCGGCGCGAGGCCCTCGCCACCGACGCGACGTTCGACGCGGGGCTGTTCGACCGCGAACTCGTCCCCGGCCTCCATCTGGACGAGATCCTCGACGTCGCGCTCCCGGACCTGTCGGGGGGCGAGCTCCAGCGGGCCGCGGTCGCCCTCACGCTCGCCCGGCCCGCGACGCTCTACCTCCTCGACGAGCCGTCCGCCTACCTCGACGCCGACGAGCGGATGGCGATGGCCCGCCTCGTCCGCCGGCAGGTCGAGCGCCAGGCGATCTCGGCGCTGATCGTCGACCACGATGTCTACTTCCTCGACCTCGCGTGCGACGCGCTGATGGTGTTCCGGTCCGAATCGCCCAACGGTACGAGCGGCCGGGGCGAGGGACCGTTCGGGATGCGCGAGGGGATGAACCGGCTCCTGCGGTCGGTCGACATCACGTTCCGGCGCGACGCGGAGACGCTCCGGCCCCGGATCAACCGGGAGGGGTCGGTCCTCGACCGCGAGCAACGGGCGAAGGGTGAGTACTACTACGAGCCCACCGGCTGACGGACCGACGCGCCTCGGGGCGACGACCGCGCTACCCGCACGTCCCGAAGCCGGTATCGTCCCAGGCCGGACGTCCCAGGACTCCCTCGGGACTCGTGTCTCCCCCGGCGGAGACGGGGAATCGACCGACTCCTCCGGGGTCGCGCCCGGCGGAGGTAGGCTTGTCCGTCCGTCCCGTCCGCAGCGGCTTGACGGAGCTTCCGCGTCGCGTGCCGCCGGGGCCGGCGGACCCTCCTCCGCGTTCCGGCATCACACCGGGGTCCGGGGTCGACCCGCGGTTCGGGTACCGTCGCCGCTCGCCGGGGCCCCGGACGGGGCGCCTACCTCGTGCGACTGAGAACTAACTTGTAGTAGGAGCCCCTGCGGGCGTTCAGCGGGCCGCAAGGCTCGCTACCGGGGTAACAGTGCCGTCGAGGCGTCGGGCCGTAGGTCTAGCCATCGCCGTATCGCTGGTCATGTTGGGTGCCACGGTCGCTCCCGCTGGAGCGAGATCGGGGCCGACGCCCTCGGTCCGCCTCGTACCCGACTCCGGTCCGACCGGCGGCGAACAGCCCTCCCCCACGTGCTCCGTGACGGTCGCCGGCGAGAACCCCGAGAACGACGCTCTCCAGCGCGCGATCAACGACTATCCCGGCGGCACCATCTGCGTCGGTCCGGGCGTCTACCCGGAGCAGCTGACGATCGCGGCGCCGGGGACCACGATCGTGGGCTCCGGAAACGCCAGCACGATCATCGAACCGAACGCTCCCCTGGCGACCAACACGTTCGACTTTGACAGCGCCGCCTCCTACGCGGCCCTCACCCCGGCGGTCGCGATCGTCCTCGTTCAGAACACGACCGATGTGACGCTCGAGAACCTTGCGGTCGACGGCGTGAACGCGGCCGCCACGTTCACCGGCTGCGGGGTCGACTTCTTCGGCGTCGACTTCCAGAACTCCTCGGGAACGCTCTCCGGCTCGACGGTGACGAACATCGAGCTTCCGACTAACCTGTTCGGATGCCAGCCCGGCACCGGTGTCTACGCCTACCACGGCTACTTCCTGACGAACGACGTTCCTTCGCCCGCCGTTGCCGTCACGATCGCGAGCTCGACGATCACCGCCTACGACAAGAACGGGATCACGTGCGACGATCCGGGCGAGACGTGCACGATCTCCGGCAACACGATCGCCGGGGTCGGCCCGACGCCGCTGATCGCCCAGAACGGGATCCAGGTCGGATTCGGGGCGAGCGCGACGGTGGCCAACAACACCGTAACGGGCAACCACTACACTGGCCCCTCCGTCCCCACCGACGGTGACTACTTCGAGCCGGGGGCCGTGGCGACCGGGATCCTGGTCTACGACGCCGGCAGCGTGCTCTCGGTGACCGGCGACTCCCTGCGCGGCAACGATGTCGGCGTCTTCGTCGGCGGCACCGCGTCCGCCACGGTCGCGTCCAACTCGATCGAGCAGGGGTTCGACTACGGGATCGTCTTCGACCTCAACGCGTCGACCGCCTGGGTCGGATACCCGATCTACAGCACGGACACGCCGTGGAGCTCGACCGCCTCGGACAACACCATCCAGGACAGCAACGTAGGGATCCTGATCTACGACGACAACGTGACGGTCCGCGGCGGCTCGATCTCGAACGTCAACGTCTCGCTCGAATCGGTGTTGGACGACGCCGCGGCCTCGTACTCGATCGCGATCGACTCGCTGACGGCCGAGGCGAACGTGAGCGGGGCCCTGCTGGGCAACGTGTCGGGCTTCCAGCCGGCACCGGGGTTGTATCCGACCGACGGCGGGGCGTACTCGCTCGTCGACGACTCGTTCGTCGCCAACCCCGCCGCCGACGCCGCAGTCGTCCAGGACGGCGTCGACCTCAACGCAACCTCCGTGACGATCGACTCGTGCCAGGTCTCCGGGTTCGTCGTCGGCATCTACGTGAACCCGACCGTCGACGCCGCGACCATCGAGCACTCGACCGTGAACGGCTCGGCGGCGCTCGAGGAGCCGGTCTGGGGCATCTGGGTCGGCAACCAGGCGCCGCTCGGGGACGATACCGGCTCGGTGGTGATCGCGGACAACGTCGTCACGGGCCCGGGGGACCTGACCGACTCGCCGCTCGCCGGAGGCGCGGGGATCGTCGCCGGCGGGGCCTCCGTGGCGATCACCGGCAACACCGTGACCGACTTCTCCGCCGTCCTAGGCGACGTACCGACCAACGCGACCGGATCCGGGTCCGGCTACGACTGGTGGGAAGGGACGCAATCGGTCGGGGTCCTCGTCGGGTGTCCCGTCACCTCCTCGGCCGCTGCGTGCTCGGTCGAGGGGAACGCGATCCGCGACAACACGATCGGGGTCGTCGTCCTCCTGACCGACCTCACGTTCTCGACCGCGTACGACACGGGCCCGATCACGATCGCCGGCAATTCGATCACCGACAGCGGAGGCTACGGCCTGTTCACCGAGATGGACTGGTCCGGGGCCGGCTACGGCCCGACGAGCTTCATCGACAACAACTCGTTCAACGACACCCTCACCGGGGCTCCGGCGATGGTCCTCTCCGGCCAGACGTTCGACGTCGCGAACAACGTCCTCATCGGCACCTCGGCGACGGGCGATCAGGGCCCGACGCAGGGCCAGGGCGGCGGACCGCTCCTCGCCACCGCGACCGTCGAGGCGACCGACTACTGGACGACGGGGTACGACAACGTCACGCTCAACGCCAACGTCTTCCTCGACACCGATCGCCTCTGCAGTTCGACGTTCGCCCCCGGCTCCCAGTCGGTGCTGTCGTGCGGCGAGCTCGTGTCGTTCGCGGAGTCCGGCCTGCCGGCGGGAACGGCCTGGTCCGTGACGCTCGCCGGGACCGCGGCTACGGTCCCGGCGCCCGGGTCGATCCTCGCCGACCTTCAGAACCGCTCGTCGCCCTACCCGTTCTCCGTGACGCCCCCGCCGGGCTACGAGGTCCGGCCGTCGACCGGTCCGGGCTACGCGCTCGAGCCGACGGGGGGCACGGTCACCATGAGCGGGACCGGGGTTACGGTCCCGGTCGCGTTCGCGCCGGGGCTCGTTGTGGCCCTCTCGCCCGCGTCCGCCTCGATCGCCCTCGGTGCCTCGGTGGAGTACGCGGTGAGCGTCGCCGGTGGGTTCGCCCCCGTGTCCTGGACCCTCGAGGCGAGCGGGTCGCCGGCGAACCTGACGGCCGAGACGTTCTCCCCGGTGCGCGCGGGTGTGTACACGGTCTACCTCAACGTCACCGACGGCTCGGGCGCTCACGCCCAGGCCACGGCGACGGTCGCGGTCGGCGCGACGGTGACGTTCGTCGAGGGCGCACCGTATCTACCGGCCCGATACTCGTGGTCGGTCGCCTACGACGGGAGCCTGCGAAGCACGAACGGTCGGTCGATCAGCTTCGCGCTGGGGGCCGAGGCGAGCTCGTACGTCGTGCGGGGCCCGCACGGATGGCAGGCGTCCCCCGCGACGGGAACGATCCCGGATACGGGGTCCGACGTCGAGGTCCCGGTGACGTTCGCCCACGGCGAGACGTTCGTCCTCCGGGTCCATGAGGTCGGCGCCGCGCCGGGCTCGACGTGGTGCGTGCTGATCAGCGCGCCGTTCTGTTCGTCGACGTCGGTCGTGCTGGTCGGCAACCTGACGCCGGCCTACTACACCTACTCGCTCGCCCCGGTCGGCACCGCGACCCTCCTGGTCAAGGTCGGGAGTTCGTGGGGGGTCCAGAACGGAGCCGCGACGCTGCCTCCGCATGACCTGGTCCCGGCGGTCACGGTGCAGGTCCGGTTCGCCTACCCGGTGACGTTCACGGAGTCGGGGCTCTCGGGGGCGTACTCGTGGAGCGTCCGGGCGGAAGGGGAGGTCGGCTCGTCGTCGGCGGACCCGATCGTGCTGTATCTCACCAACGGGAGCGTCGCCTACAGCGCGAGCGGCGTCGCCGGATTCGTCCGGTCGTACTCCAACCTGCCGCCGCGCGTCCTCGTCGACGGAGCGCCGGAGAGCGTCGCGGTCACCTACGTCCCGAGATGAGCCGTGCGGTCCGGGGTCCGGCCGGGCGGAGGCGCTTGCCCGGGACCGGACCCGACAAATAGGCGCGGGACCGTCGCCGCTCCTCGCTCCCTGCCGGGTGCGTGACGAGGCAGCTCTGAGCGCCGCGAGCCCACTACCGGAACCGGTCGGCTCCCCGACGCCGGGAGGGGCCGCGGGCCGCTCCTCCCCTGCCCCGCCCCCGCGCTCGCCGCCGGACCGGATCCCCGCCAGCCCCGATCGCCGCCCGATGCCGCGGGAGCGCCGACTCGACGAGGAGATGCGCTACCGGGCCCGGGGCCAGCTCTCGGTGGCGATCATCGCGACCTACGCCCTCCTTCTCCTCGTGATCGTCCTGGTCCTCGTTCCGCGGATCGCGCCCTCGGACGCCTGGGTCTCGTACGTCCTGGTCGCGCTCACCGTGTTCTTCCTCGTGCGCTATCTCTCGGTGACGTACACGATCGACGACGAGTACTTGCGCGCGTGGAAGCTCCTCGGCGGATGCCGCGTCGCCCTGGACGAGGTCCGGGGTCTCGAGTACTCGTCCCTCCGGTCCCTCGCCCCGACCGGCGGCTGGTTCGGGGTCGGGTCGTGGGGGTGGCACGGCCGGATGTGGAGCCCGTCGATCGGGGAGTTCGAGTCGGTCTACACGGACCCCGCCCGCGGGATTCTGGTCACCGCCGGAGCCCTGCCGCTCTACATCTCGCCGGCTCGCCTTGAGGCGTTCGCGCGGGAGTTGTCGCGGCGCGCGCGCTCGTACTCGGGCCCGCTCGCGGTCGACGTCGACCCGGGGGCGCCGGCTCAGTAGGTCGGCAGGCTCGGGTCGACCGTTTCGGCCCACGCGTTGATGCCGCCCTTCAGGCTCCGGACGTTCGTGAATCCGAGCCCGATAAGGGTCCGCGTCGCGTCCGCCGACCGGCCGCCCGAGCGGCAGTAGACGACCACCGACCGGGCCCGGGTCAGCTCGTCGACCCGCTCGGGGAGCTCCGCCTTCGGGATCCCGGTCGAGCCGGCGATGTTCGAGATCGCCCGCTCCTCCGGTTCGCGGACGTCGACGAGCATCGGCGGGTCCGGGGAGGCGAGCGCCGCGCGCAGCTCCTCGGGGGTCACCTCGGGGAGATCGTCGGCCGTCGCGCCGGGCTCGGCGACCCCGCAGAACGCGGGATAGTCGATGAGCCCGGTCTGGGTCGCGTGCGGCGAGCAGAGGACGCACGCCGGGTCCTTGCGGAGCGTGAGCTCGCGGAACCGCATCTCGAGCGCGTCGTAGAGGAGCAGGCGGCCGACGAGCGGATCGCCGACCCCGAGCAGGAGCTTCAGCGCCTCGGTCGCCTGGAGGGCGCCGACGACGCCGGGGAGCACCCCGAGCACCCCCGCCTCGGCGCACGAGGGAACGAGGTCGGCAGGAGGCGGCTCCGGGTGGAGGCAGCGGTAGCAGGGACCGCGGCGCGCGTCGAAGACGCTCACCTGGCCCTCGAACCGGTAGATCGACCCGTAGACGTTCGGCTTCCCCAGGAGGACGCACGCGTCGTTGACGAGGTAGCGGGTCGGGAAGTTGTCGGACCCGTCCAGGACGAGGTCGTAGGGGCGGAGGAGGTCGAGTGCGTTCGAGGACGTCAGCCGGGTCTCGTGCGCGACGACGCGGACGCCGGGGTTGAGGCCCTCGAGCCGCGCCTTCGCGGCGTCGAGCTTGGAGCGTCCCACGTCGTCGGTGCCGTAGAGGACCTGGCGCTGCAGGTTCGACAGCTCGACACGGTCGAAGTCCACGAGGCCGAGCTCGCCGACTCCGGCGGCCGCGAGGTAGAGCGCGGCCGGGGCACCGAGCCCGCCCGTCCCCACGAGGAGCACCCGCGCTCGACGGAGCGCGCGCTGGCCCCGCAGCCCGACCTCGGGCAGCAGGAGGTGCCGGCTGTAGCGCTTCAGCTCGTCCGGAGTCAACGCCGTCGCGGGGGCCGTCGCCTCGATCGGGACGGGCCTAGGTCCCCCGGCCGATGCGTGCGAGCCCCCGGCGATCGCCGGGACGATCGAGATGACGTCGCCGTCCGAGACCACCGTCGCCTCGCGCTGGAGCGTCCGGATCTCGCTCGTGTTGAGGAAGATCGAGACGAAGCTCCTCAGGTGCCCGTCGGCGGTGTACAGATGCGGCCGGAGCGCGGGATGCGCGTCCGCGAGTCCCCGCACGATCGCCCCGACGTTCTCGCCCTCCAGGACGACCTCGGCCAGGCCCCCCGCGAAGCCGCGGAGGGGGGTCGGGATCCGGACGGTCGCCTTCGCCACGCGGGAACCTCGCTCGCTTCAGGCGGGAGCGGGCGACGCCTCGGCCGTCGCGGGCACGATCTCGAGCGGAACGACCCGGAACTCCCGGCGAGTCGGCTCCAGCTCGAAGGCGCCGAGCTCGCCTCGGCTCCGATCCTCGCGGATCGACAGGATCAGGTAGGTGTACCAGGGCCACGCGTGGTCCTGGTCGAACTCGGACGGCCGCGCCGGATGGTCCGGGTGGGAGTGGTAGAAGCCGGTCACCTCGTGGCCGCGGCGCCCGGCGAGCGCTTCGGCGGACGCGAGCTCCCGGGGCGATATCACGAACCGTCGCCGCCGCTCCTCCGCCGACTCGTTCGGGGCGGGCTCGATCGCCACGACCCGTCGCGGGGTCGCTCGCGACCGATCCCCTGCCGGCGAGAGAAGGAACCCGCAGCACTCCTCGGGGTACGCGGCCGAGGCGAGTCCGCGCAGGGCGTCGACGAGATCCTCCGCGATCGTGACCGCGGTCATCGGGGGTCGTCTCCCCGGGGACCGCTGCCGGAGTCCGGGAGGACGCAGACGACGACCGAGCCCGGCACGCGACGACCGACGCTCAACGCGGCGACCACCGCCGCTCCGGCCGAGGGACCGACCGCGATGCCCTCCTCGAGCGCCAGGCGCCCCACCATCCGCTCGGCCTCCTCGGTCTCGACGCGCACCGTCTCGTCGACCACCTCCGCGGCGTAGTTCGACGGCCGGACGGCCGTCGGCAGGTGCTTCAGGCCCTCGAGGCCGTGGATCGGGCCGGTCGGCTCGACCCCGACCACGCGGATCGAGGAGTCCTGCTCCTTGAGGAAGCGTCCGACGCCCGAGATCGTTCCCCCCGTTCCGACGCCCGCGACGAAGTGCGTGACCCGACCGCCGAGCGCGAGCCAGATCTCGGGGCCGGTCGTGGCGTAGTGCGCGGCCGGGTTCGCGGGGTTGGAGTACTGGTCGGCGTAGAAGCATCCACCGGGATCCGCCTCGGCCCGGCTCCGCGCTTCGCGCTGGGCCCCGTCGGTCCCCTCGGCCGGGTCGGTGAGCGTCACGCGTGCCCCGAACACCCGCAGGCGCGCGAGCCGCTCGGGGTTGACGTTCCGGGGCACGTAGAGCTCCACGTCGAACCCGAGCCGCGCTCCGAGCATCGCGTAGGCCACCCCGGTGTTCCCGCTCGAGGCGTCCACGAGCGTCCGTCCGGGCCCCAGCCGTCGGGCGGCGAGCGCCGCGCGCACGATCGCGAGCGCCGCCCGGTCCTTGACCGAACCGGTGGGGTTGCGGAACTCGGCCTTGCCCCAGAGCTCGACCGGGGGATCCTCGCTCCGGCCGACCGCCGCAAGCGGAAGCAGCGGGGTCCCGCCGATCGACCGCACGAGGGGGTCGTCGGCCGGATCGGTCTCGGGGCCGGGGCTC
>JASHOP010000006.1 GCA_030041075.1 Thermoplasmata archaeon
CTCGAGGAGGTCGGCGACCCGATGAGCCCGCTCGTCCTCGAGCCGGGGAAGCTCCTCCAGGCGAACCGCGGGTTCCTGCTGGTCGACGAGATCGGGAAGCTCCCGCTCGGGACGCAGAACGTCCTCCTCCAGGCGCTCCAGGAGGGGACGGTCACCCCGTCGAAGTCGCGGGAGACGTTCCCCGCGCTGTTCGTCGCGGTCGCGACCTCCAACCTCGCCGACCTCGACAACATCAACGACCCGCTCTCCGATCGTTTGACGAGCCTCCACGTAGGGTTCAACGACCGGCACGCCGACAACCGTCGGATCGTGGAGCTCGGGCGCGCCGGCGACACCGAGGGCTACGTACCGGAGATCCTAGTCGACGCGGCCGTGCGCGTGATCGAGGCGTGGCGCCTGAGGATGAGCGAGGAGAACCCGGACATCGGCGAGGTCGGCTCGAACCGCACCCTCCTCGACGTCGCCGAGCGCACGAGCGCGATCGCAATCCTCGACGGACGGGCCCTTCCGTCGAGCGCGGACTTGAAGGCCGGGCTCCTCCACGCGATGCGGGGCCGCATCCGCGCCCGCAGCGGCGACTCGTTCCGACAGAACCAGAAGCGGGTCGTCGAGTTCGTGGACCAGTATCTCCCGCCCGCGCTCAAGCGGAGCGGCGGGGTCTACTGGTGCCGGTACTTCGAGGGTCCGCTCAAGAAGAACACGTCGGAGGCCGAGGCGCTCGTCGGGGAGGGACGGCGGCTCAAGGACGACCGCTCCCTCATCGCCGGGTTCGCGTCGGACGGCGCGACGTTCCCGAAGTTCCGCGCGTTCTCGGGGTACGTCGCCGAGCGGGAGCACCCCGGACGGACGGTCCCGCCGGTCGACGCGGCGGTCGGCGTCTTCCGCCTCCTGGAGGAGTTCTCCCTGTTCTCCTGCCCGGACGAGGACGGAGACGACGCCCCCCTCTAGTCCGGCGATCGGGCTTCCGGACTGCACGCAGTACGCGGACGACGTCTTCTCGGACGACCTGGTCGACGCGCTCGACCGGGCGCTCCTCGTCCGCACCCTGGCCGAGAAGGGGGTCGACGGGGCCCGCGCGCTCCTCAAGGAGCGCGCGGACAAGGATGCCGAGCTGAAGACCCGTCTCGAGAGGCTCCGCGAGCGCCTCCGCGCCCAGGCGAACCGGCAGCTCCGGCAGCGGGTCGCGGAGTACGACCGGCGGGTCGACGAGCTCACCCTCCTCGAACGCCGCTCGGACGAGGAGATCGCCCGGCGGATCGCGGAGCTCGAGGAGCGACTGCGGGAGGCGCGCTCGATCGACTGGTCACGCGGGCTCCCGCCGCTCCTGCTCGACGACGTCCAGAGCGCGCTCCTGGTCCCGGACGCGTCGTGGAACCGGCCCCCCGGACGGCCGGGCCTCCTCAGCCGGATCCGGGCGGCGTTCCGCCGGTTCGTCGCGTGGCTCCGGGGGCTGTTCGGGAAGCGGCGCGCGGCGCCCCGCCCGCCCCGGGACCGGACCGTGCCGCTCGCGTTCCTCACCGCCGGCGGGCGGACGCTGGGACCGTCGGAGCTCGGGACGGCCCTGGCCGCCCTCACCGCGTCCCAGCAGGAAGAGCTCTCGAGCCGGGTCGAGGGAACGATCCGATCGCGGGAACGGGTCCTCGAGCGCGAGGCGGAGGAGAAGCGGCGCGCCGCGGAGAGCCAGCGCCGCCGGCTCGAGGAGGAGCGCGAGGAGGCGCGGCGCCGCGCGGAGTCCGAGACCGACCAACGGATCAAGGCCGCCGAGGAGCGCCGGTTCGAGCGCGAGCTCAAGGAGCGGGGGTTCGTCGCGGACCAGGCCGGCCAGCTCGTCGTGACGTACGGGCTCGTCGCGCAGTTCGCGCGCCTGTTGCTCGAGGAGGAGTCCCGCCAGCTGCCGGGGGACATACGGCTCTCGCTGAAGGGGGGAGGGTCGACCGGCGTCTACGAGAAGGCGAGGCTGCGCCGCCTTGACGAGGTCGCCCGCCTCGACGTCCCGTCGTCCCTCCTCGAGAGCCGCCTCGCGGGTCGGCGGCACATCGACGAGTCGAGCCTCTACGTCTACCGCGAGGTGACGTCGGAGCGCGTCCACGTCGTGCTGGCGTTCGACCGGTCGGGGAGCATGTCGGAAGGAGGCAAGCTCGAGGCGGCGAAGAAGGCGCTCCTCGCGCTCTACGTCGCGATCCGACGGCGCTATCCGGACGCGACGATCGACGTCCTCGCCTTCGACAACACCGTCGCGGTGCTCGACCTGGTCGAGCTGTGGGAGTGCAAGGCCGGCGCGTTCACGAACACCTCGGAGGCCCTCCGGGCCGCCCACCTTCTCCTCCGGTCGTCGCGCGCGAGCCGCCGCGAGCTCTACCTGATCACCGACGGGCTTCCCGAGGCGTACACGGACGACGAGGGGCGGGTACGCTCCGGCCAGCTGGACGTGGCGATGGAGCACGCGCTCGCGCGGGCGCGCGAGCTCGCGACCGTCCAGCCGATGCGGCGCACGGTGGTCCTCCTCCGGTCCGACCACCCCGAGTACGAGGTCGCCGCCCGGTCGCTCGCGCGGACGCTCACCGGGGAGCTGGTCGTCACCGACCCGTCGCGCCTTGGAGTCGAGCTCCTGGTCAGGTGGGCCCACGGGGTGGAGACCGAGCGGCGCGTCGAGAGCCCGCCCCCGCCGATCCCCGCGGTCCCCGAGCGGGCCGGGCGCGGGCGCGCGCGGCGGAGGGACCGGAGGATGGGCGGCTGAGGCCGCCTCCTCTGCCCGTCAACCTTTATCTTGCGAACCGGCCGTACCCGCGGCGAGGCGACGATGCCCGACAGCACCGAGCAGGCCCAGTTCCGCCGGCATCTCGCGGAGATGCGCCGGGCGGCCGCGGGCCTCTCGAGGGACTTCGCCCGCGAGTTCTCGGACGTCGACGAGAAGATCGAGCGCCTCGGCCAGGCCACCGCGCGCGACGCGAAGGAGCTCGGCTATGACATCGAGGACGACCTCGCCAACCTCGGCCGCGCGGTCGACTCGGAGCTCCGGGAGCTGCCGCACCGCATCGCGGGCGGCGCGACCGCGATCGGCGCGGGGACCGCCCGCGCCGCCGGGGCGGCGAAGGACGCGATGGTCACCGCCGGGAAGCGGGCGAAGGAGCACACCAAGAACGCGCTCGCGTCGGCGGCGGGGGTCAAGCGCACCCCGATGAAGTCGTGGTCGGAGCCGGGTCCCGCGGGCGAGGAACGCTCCGACGAGGACGGGACGTCCTAGGCCCGCGGGCGGGAGCCGGCCGCGCGCGACGCGAGCTCTTCGCGGACCCGGCGTTCGGCCGTTCGTAGGTACCCCGGGTCTAAGTCGAAGCCTACGAACCCGATCCCGAGCCGGGCGGCCGCGACCGCGCTCGCCCCGATCCCGACGAACGGATCGACCACGAGCCGGGTCCGGCCCGTCCCGTGGAGCCGCACGCACCACTCCGGCAGCTCGACCGGGAACGTCGCGGGGTGGGGCCGGTCGCGGTCCCGCGAGCGGATCGTCGCGTACGGCAGGAACCACGTGTTGCCCCGGCACCGGACGTCGCGCGCCGCGCGGCCCCAGCGGGCGACGTTCGACTTGTCCTGGTAGGCGACCCCCACGGCCAGCCGGTCGATCCGGACCGCCCCGGTCCGCGAGAAGTGGAAGACGTACTCGTGCGCCCCGTGGACGTACCGGTCCGAGACGAGCGGCTTATAGTGGCCGAGCGCGAGGTCCCGGTCGAGCCCGCCCGAGCGGCCGGCGGCGCGCCGGTCGATCGCGATCGACTTCACCCAGTGGATGACGTTCTGGAGGACGAACGGCCGTCCGGCCGTCCGGGCGACGTCCCACGGGAGCCACGGGTCCCGGGGGGCGGCGCCGACGTTCAGGAAGAACGACCCGTCGGGCGCCAGGACCCGGGCGACGGACTCGCCGAGCTCCCCGGTCCAGGCGAGATACTCCCCCCGCGGGCGGGCGTCGGCGTAGCGCCCGTAGCGGACCCCGCGGTTGTACGGCGGGCTCGTGACGACGACGTCCGCGCGGCGCACGCGGCGCGGGAGGCCGGCGATCGCGTCC
>JASHOP010000070.1 GCA_030041075.1 Thermoplasmata archaeon
GAGGTCCGGGCCGACGTCGCGGTCGCGGAGCTCCTCCACCGGATGCGCGCGGAGCGCGCGGTGCTCGTCCGCGACCCGGTGTCCGGCGCGGCGGTGGGGGTCCTGACGCGGCACGACCTGGTCGGGTTCCTCTCCGAAGGAGGTCACGGTGCGGTTTGACACCCGCCTCATCCACTCGGGCCAGCCGGCGGATCCCCAGACCGGCGCGGTGAACACCCCGATCTACCTGTCGAGCACGTTCAAGCAGTCGGCCCCGAACCGGCACCGGGGATTCGTCTACAGCCGGACCGCCAACCCGACCCGCTCCGTCCTTGAGGCGGCGCTCGCGTCGCTCGAGTCGGGGCGGGCGGGGCTCGCGTTCTCCTCGGGCCTCGGCGCGCTCGTGACGCTCCTCGAGGCGTTCCCGACGGGAAGCCGGATCGTGTCGATCGACGACCTGTACGGGGGGACCCGACGGCTGTTCGAGCACCACCGAAAGCAGTTCGGGCTCCGCATCGCCTACGTCGACATGCGGACGACCGACGCGGTGGCGGGGGCGCTCGACGACCCCGCGGACCTCGTCTACATCGAGTCGCCGACGAACCCCCTCCTGAAGCTGGTCGACCTCAGGGCCGTCGCCCGGCTCGCCCACCGCGCCGGCGCCGTCGTCGCCGTCGACAACACGTTCGCGACGCCCGCGGTCCAGCGGCCGATCGAGCTCGGCGCCGACATCGTCCTGCACTCGACCACGAAGTACCTGGGGGGCCACTCCGACATCGTCGGCGGCGCGCTGGTCGTCAAGGAGCGGCGGGCGGGACGGGAGTTCGCGTGGCTCCAGAACGCCGTCGGGGCCGTCCCGAGCCCGTTCGACTGCTTCCTCGTGCTCCGGGGGCTCCACACCCTGGGGGTCCGGATGCGGGCCCACCAGGCTGGGGCGCGGGCCGTCGCCGAGGTCCTCGCGCGCGACCGCCGGGTGCGCCGGGTGATCTACCCGGGGCTCGCGTCGCACCCGCAGCACGCGCTGGCCCGGCGGCAGATGGCGGGGTACGGGGGGATCGTCAGCGTGGAGCTCCCCGGCGGGCTCCGCGGCGCCCGCCGGTTCCTGAAGCGGCTCAAGGTGTTCACGCTCGCCGAGAGCCTGGGCGGGGTCGAGTCGCTCGTCGACCACCCGGCGACGATGACCCACGCGAGCGTTCCCCGGGCCGAGCGGGAGGCGATCGGGGTCACCGACGGCCTCCTGCGGCTCTCGTGCGGGATCGAGGATCCCGCCGACCTCGCCGACGACGTCCGGTACGCCCTCGGGGGGCTGTAGTCGTGCGACGGGTGGCCGTCTACGACTCCCGGACCCGCGAGGCGCGCGTCTTCGCCCCGATCACCCCGCCGCGCGTCGGGCTCTACGTCTGTGGCCTCACGCCGTATGCCCCCGCGCACATCGGCCACGGCCGGACGTTCGTCGTCTTCGACGTGGTCGCCCGGTCGCTGCGACGCTGGGGGTACCGGGTCTTCTACGTGCAGAACGTCACGAACCTCGACGACAAGCTGATCGCCCGCGCCGCGGAGGAGGGGATCGATCCGCTTGCGCTGGCCGAACGGCATTTCGCCGAGTACGCGCGTACGATGGAGCGGCTCGGCGTCCGCTCGGTCGACTACCTCCCGTTCGCGACCGACTACATCCCCGAGATCCTCGCGCAGATCCGAGCGCTCGTCGACCGGGGGTTCGCCTACCGGGCCGCCGACGGGTCGGTCTACTTCGAGGTCGCGAGGTTCCCGGGGTACGGGAAGCTCTCCCGCCAGAACGTCGCGGAGCTCCGCCCGGGGGCCCGCGTCGAGGTCGATCCGCGCAAGCGCGCGCCGGAGGACTTCGCGATCTGGAAGGCCGCGACCCCGGGCGAGCCGTCGTGGGAGAGCCCGTGGGGTCCCGGCCGGCCCGGCTGGCACATCGAGGATACCGCGATGACCGGCCGGCTCTTCGGGCCCCGATACGACCTCCACGGCGGCGGCGTCGATCTCATCTTCCCGCACCACGAGGCGGAGGTCGCCCTCTCGGAGTCGGCGACCGGAGAGGCTCCGCTCGCCAACTACTGGATGCACTGCGGCCTTCTTCTCCTTCGGGGGGAGAAGATGTCGAAGTCGCTCGGGAACGTCGCGCCGCTCGACGCTTCGGTCGACAAGGCCGGCCCCGGTCCTCTGCGCCTCTACTACCTCAACGCCCACTATCGCAGCCCGCTCGACTTCGACCCGGACCGGAGCCTCGACGAGGCGAGGGAGGCGTACGCCCGCCTGCGCCAGCCGTTCGACCGGATCTCCGAGGCCCTCGAGCGCGGCGGCCCGGACCGCGAGGGGACCGAGCCGCCGGGCCCGCTGGGCGACGAGGCCGAGGCGCTCGTCGAGCGGCTCGACGCGACCCTCGCGGACGATTTCAACTCGCGCGAGGCGATCGCCCTCCTGTTCGGGTGGGCGCGGCGCCTCGGTGAACTCTCCGGCTCGCTCGACGCGATCGCCCCGGCCGGGCTCGAGCGGATCCGCGCCCCGTACGACTGGGCGAGCGAGGTCCTCGGCCTCTTCGAGGAGCGCCGCGCGGCGCCGGAGGACCGTTCGAGCCGGGTCGTCGACGTGGCGATCGCGGCCCGGGCGCGCGCCCGGGCCCGCGGCGACTTCGCCGAGTCCGACCGAATCCGGGACGAGCTTAGGGCCGCCGGGATCGACGTCGAGGACGGGGCCGCGGGCTCGCGCTGGCGCCGGTCCGGGCCCGGGTAGGACGCCGTGCGCGGCTTCGGGTTCGCCGAGCACGGGGGGCTCGACCGGCTCGCGTACGTCGATATCCCCGAGCCGGCGCCGGGACCCGGCGAGGTCCGCGTCCGGCTCCGCGCCGCCGCGTTCAATCGACTCGACCGGTTCACGCTCGAGGGGATCCCTGGCGTCGCGGTCGAGCGCCCGCACGTGCTGGGATCCGACGGCGCCGGCGTCGTCGACCGGACCGGCGGATCGGACGACGGGGTCCGCGTCGGGTCGAAGGTCCTCCTCAACCCGGGAATCTGGGACGGCACCTGCGACGCCTGCCGGGCTGGCGACGAGGCGCTCTGCCGGAGCTACCGGATCGTGGGGGAGCATCTTCAGGGGACCGTCACGCGGTCCGTCGTCGTGCCCGGGAGGAACGTCCACCCTTTGCCGGAACGGCTGTCGTTCGCGGAGGGGGCCGCGGCCCCGCTCGTCTTCGAGACCGCGTGGCGCGCCCTGGCCACCGTCGGCCGGGTGGCGCCGGGGGCGCGCGTCGCAATCGTCGGCGCCGGAGGAGGGGTCTCGACGGCCGCGGTGCAGGTCGCGAAGCTCCTCGGCTGCCACGTCGTGGTCGCGTCGCGATCGGCGGAGCGGCGCGAGCGGGCGCTCGCTCTCGGCGCCGACGCGTTCCTGACGTTCGACGAGGAGCACCCGCTCGACCGCGCGCTGTGGGAGGAGAGCGCGAAGCGGGGCCTGGACGTCATCCTCGACTCCGTCGGGGCTCCGACGCTCCCCCGGTCGGTCCGGGCGCTCGCCCGGGGCGGCCGGGTCGTCGTGATCGGCGCGACCGCGGGCCCGACCGTGGAGCTCGACGTGCGGACCCTGTTCTGGCGCCAGGCTTCGATCCGGGGAAGCACCATGGCCTCGGCCCGGGAGTTCGACGAGGTCCTGGCGCACCTCGCCGCCGGTCGCCTCCGGCCGGTGATCGAGGCGGAGCTGCCGTTCGACCGGGCGGAGGAGGCGTTCCGTCGGTTCGACCGGGGCCACCCGTTCGGGAAGGTCGTCGTCGACGCGCCCCCGGACTGAGGAGCCGAGCCGCCGGCACCCGAAGAACCATTTAAATAGGGGGACCTTGACTCTCATGCCTCGTGAACGGCTTTCGCGGACGCTTCGCCGTGTCTGGAGGCTCGGTTGATCTGTTGCGCCGAACGACCCGCGGGACCCTCGTCGCCGTCGCGCTCGGGGCCGTCCTGCTCGCCGGCGGCGTTCTCGGCCTCGCGCTGACCGGCGCGGGATCCGCCGGACCCGCGCCCGGGGCCGCGGCGACCCCGTCCCCCGCCGCCGCGCCGGGGACGACCTCGGCCGCGGAGGCGCCGGCCGCGGGCCAAGCGTTCACGACCCACGGCGACCTGTTCGTCAACAAGACCGTCACCATCGCCCCGACCTCCGGAACGCAGACGTACTACCAGGGCGGCAACATCACGGTCAACGCGACCGGCACGCTCATCATCCGGAACACCACGCTCTCGTTCGTCCAGTACCTGGGCACCTCGGGGACCGCGGAGGCCCGGCTGGCCCACGTCTTCCACTTCCTCGACAAGGGGACCGTCGAGCTGTACAACTCCTCGATCACGACCGACCTCCTTCAGGTCAACGGGTACGCGAAGCTCCCCCTGACGCTCGACAACGGCACGATGACCCTCTGGAACTCGACGCTCGACTTCCCGGGCTGGATCACGGTGAACGGCACCGGGTCGGTCCTCACCCTCAACGGCTCCTCGATCGCCCCGAACCCCGGCGTCCCGGCCCTCCTCGAGCCGGCCCTCCTCGAGGGCGACGACGCGTTCGCTCCGGACCTTGAGGTCGGCGCGGGCGCCCACCTGGTCCTCGACGGCAGCAGCGTCTCGGGCCTCTACGCGGACAACCAGAGCCAGAACGGCACCGCCGGTCCGGCCCCGCTGAACCTGACCGACGTCTCCATCCTCAACACCAGCTCCGACAACTATACCCTGGCGACGTCGAACAGCTCGGCGAGCCT
>JASHOP010000071.1 GCA_030041075.1 Thermoplasmata archaeon
CATCGACGCTCCCCCCGGTACCGAGGGCGGTGGGGGGATAAAGCGGCCCGGGCCGCGCTCCGCCGCCTCAGAAGCGGACCAGCTGGATCTGGTTCGGGCGGGGCTCGATCACCTCGCCCTGGTTGCGGAGCGACTGGAGGATCCCGTCCGCGCGGGCCCGCGAGACGCCCGCCTTCTCCGCGGCCTCGAGGTACTGCTCGACGGTGAAGTGGCCGCCCGACTCGCCCTGCAGCTCGCGCATCACCCGCATCGCGACCTCGAACCGCTCGCGCTGGCTGTGGCTGACGCCGGTCTGCGTGAGGTCGATGTCGATCTTCCCCTCGAGGGTCATCGAGACGCGCCGGAGGTAGTTCTCCATGATCCCGACCGCGCGACGGGCGTCCTCGGGCCCGACGACCGACGAGAGCCGGGCGCGCGCGGCCGCCTCGCTCAGCCGGACGAGCGCCTCGAGCTGGCGCGCGGTGATCGGCACCGGCGAGTTCGGGTCCTCGCCCTGCTTGCGGACGTGGACGTAGAAGTCCTCGAGCACGGCGAGCGCGTCCTCCGACAGGGCGGGACGGACCGTCCGGCGGGCGTGGGCGATGTACTTCTTGAGGAGGTCCGGGGGGAACGGGGCGCCCTCGGCCTCCCCCCGGCGACCCTCGGGGCTCTCGACGTCGCGGTGCGACGCCAGGATCCGGTTGGCGAGACGCCGGTCGCGGGCCTGGTCCGGCTGGTCCCGGACGGCGAAGATCACGTCGAACCGCGACAGGAGGGTGACGGGGAGGTCGATCTGCTCGGCGACCGGCCGGTCGTTCGTGAACCGTCCCAGCTTGGGGTTGGCGGCCGCGAGCACCGGGCAACGGGCGTTCAGGGTCGACGTGATACCGGCCTTGGCGATCGAGACGCTATTGTGGAGCACCAAGCCCTCGCTCACGAAGGTGTGGGTCGGTTCCACCGTGACGTCGTAGACCCAGCGCTCCCCCGGGTTCGGCACCCGCTCGATCGCGCGCACGGGCACGAATCGGATCGGGGACTCGGTCCACTGCCGGAGCGCTCGGACCTCGAGTCGGAGCCGCTCCACCTTGGTCCGCGCCAGGTCCTCCGTGACGTCGAGGACCCGAGCGGACCGCGCGGAGCCCCGCTCGCGGTCGTGGCGATAGACCCACGCCGGAGAACGGCCGAGGACGCGAGCGACCTCGGCAGCCCGGATCCGACCCGCTCGGCGGATCTGTCGAGGAGCGGTCCGGCCCCGGTCGTCCGACGCCAGCCAGGCCAGGCGCTCCTCGACCCTTCGGAGATGGCGCTCGACCGTCGTCCGGTGGCAGCTCCCCCTCCGAGTCACGGCGTCGTGGAACGAGCCGTCGTCGAGCGCCAGCTCGCCGAGCAACCGCTTCGCTCGGGCGACGATCTCGACCGGTAGCCGATCCTCGTCCCTCGGCCGTCGCTCGCTGCGTTCCACGGACGCTCGGATCCTCGCGGCCCGGGGGTCGCGCCGTGCGATCGTATCCCAGAATCGGCGCTGGCTCCGCGCTCCGGAGATCACGACCCGGTAGAGAGTCCCTCGGCCACCGCCCTCCAGGGGGTACGACGATCGGGCGATGCGGGAGTATATCCCGACGGAGAGCAGGAGATCGGCGTAGTCGCGGGCCAATCCGTCGGAGCTCGTGGCCAGGCCAAATCGGTGCGAATCGCAGAACCCGTCCCCCCGGTACGCGCCGAGGAGGAACTCCGTTCGGCAGTCCCCGTCGGCGTGGAGGATAGCCCCCGGAATCCGCTTCGCGTCGGCCCGGCGGGCGAGCTCGGGGAAGTTCGACCGGAAGTAGTCGAGCAGGTCGGCGCTCACCGCGCGAACGTCGTACCACGGCGTCGTGGCCCTCCGCCCGGCGGACGGGGGGCGGACCTGGACCCACGGCTCCACCGCGAACACGGAACGGAAGAGGGCCCGCGCGTCCTCCACGATCGCCGGGTCGGTGTTCGAGACCGAGACCTCGGCGGGCCCGGTCTCGCCGGGCGAGGGCACGTGACCCTCGCTGGCCACGTACCCGAGGAGGCGGGCGAGTCCGGTGTCCACGCCCCGTGGGAAGATCACCGGCGTTCGGCCGGTACGAGCTTCGGGGGGGCGCAGCACCGCCTCGTTCCGGCTCCTCGGATACTCCGAGACCCCGGGAGCCCACTCGCCCGGGCGAACCGAGTTCGCCGGGGCCGGCGTCCACGCGCCGCCCCGCCAGACGAAGAGCGGGTGTTGGGGCGTGACCGTGACGGTCCGCCCGTTCCCGTACGTCACGCGAACGAAGTGGGAGGGCGCCGCATGGCGGCTGACCCGGCGTACCGCGACGCGGTGCAGCGCGCGGAAGTCGGTCGACAGGACGAACGGTCCCGCCGGGAGCGGAAGGATCTCGCAGTCCTTGCCCGGGACCACCGCGTCGGGGCGCTCGCGGAAGAGGGCGTCCACGAACTCGCCGATGCGCCGGCGCTCCCCGTTCGCGAGCATGATCTCGAACCCCCCGTGATACGACTGCTGCTCGAGCGCTTCGTGCATCGCCGACCGGTCCTCGGGCGTCATCTTGTCGAGCTCGTCGATGATCGCGATCCCGCCGTCAGCGAGCACGAGCATCCCGGCCTCGAGGACCCAGCGGCCGCCCGCGAAGTCGTCCTTCACCGCGGCGGCGGTCAGCCCGGCGGCGGTCGCGCCCTTGCCGCTCGTGTAGATCGCCCGCGGGGCGACCTCGGAGATGTACCGGAGGAGCTGGCTCTTCGCGGTACCGGGGTCGCCCACGATCAGGCAGTGGATGTCCCCGCGCACCCGGATCCCGTCCGAGTGCTTCTTCGGGACCCCGCCGAACAGCTGGAGGGCGATCGCCTCCTTCTCCTCCTCCATCCCCTTGATCGTCGGGGCGAGCGAGAGGACGATCTTGTCGACGATCGTCGGGTCGTTGCGGAACTCCTCGAACAGCCGGACCTCGTCCGGCGAGATCTCGATGTCGCTGTACTCGACGTCCTGGGGCTCGACCGAGTTGCCGACCGCCATCACGTCGAACGTCGTGTTGCGGACGACCCCGCCGCGCGAGGCGCTGGCGCGCTGGAAGCTCTTGAGGATCCCGTTCAGGATGATCCGGTTGCCGGGCAGCACCTTCCCCGTCAGGTCCTCGGTGAGGAGCACGGCGAGCCCCTGCGGGTGTGCCCCGTGGCGCAGCGACTCGGGGTGCTCCTGCACCTCGATCCGCTGCGCGTCGACGTACGTCGACTCCTCCGCGACGAGGCGGAACCGGGTCCGGCCCTGGGTCTTACCGCACCCTCCCTGCGACTCCGGGCACTCGAGCGGCTCGCGGAAGACGAGCGATCCCTCGTCCTGCGGCTCGTGGAACTTCGTCCGGCACGCGACGCACTCGAACACCGCGTCGCGGATCTGCGGACGGACCTCCGTCACCCGGCGGACGATCCCCTCGAGGGCGACCAGGCGGTTGAGGTCGGTCTCCCGGATCCCCCGGATCGCCCGGCGGGCCGTCGCCGGGAGGCCCACGACGCGGAGCCTTAGCCCCTCGGCCGCGGGCCCCGCGACGGGCAGGAGCTCGCGCATCGCCCGCGCTCCGGCCGCGAGGACCTCCTCGGGCCGCTCGAGCAGAAGGTCGGCGAGCCCGGTATCCGGCGCGTCGAGCGCGGAGAACGGGACCTCGAGCGACCGCTCCTCGGGGAACCGGTCGAAGATCTGCAGGATCCGGGGACGCAGGACCGCCTCCTCGAGGACCGCGGCCCACCGGCTCTGGAGCTCGGGGGGCGCGGGCAGGGTCCTCTTCGCGGCGACCATGTGACGCGGCCTCCCTCACGGATCCAGGCGGTAGCGGTCCCGCGGGAACAGGATCGCCTCCCGTATATTGGAGAGCCCCGCGAGCGCTTGGACGAGCCGGTCGAGGCCGAGCCCCCACCCTCCGTGGGGGGGTATCCCGAACCGGAACGCTTCGAGGTACCCCGCGAACCGCGCCGGGTCGAGGCCCGCGCCCGTGAGGTTCGCGGTGAGCCGGTCGAGGCGGTGCTCGCGGAGGCCGCCGCTCGCCATCTCGACGCCCCGGAAGTCGAGGTCGAAGTACCACGTGGCCCGGGGATCGCCGTCCTGGCGCTGCGCGTAGAACGTCTGGGCCTTCACGGCGGTCGGGAACTCCGTCACGAAGTAGAACGGGGCCCCGAGCTCCTTCGCGACCCGCTCGCCGATCGACCGCTCGTCCTCCGCCCCGAGGTCCCGCTCCGCGCCCGGGCGGCCGAGCCACGCCTCGCACGTCGCGAACGGGATCCGGGGGAACGGACGCCGGACCTCGGGGAGCTGGCCGGCGAGCGGGTTCGCCCGGGGCGCGAGCGTCGCCCGGGCCGACGCGATCGCGTCAGCGATGATCCCCTCGAGCAGGTCCCGGACGTCCTCGACCCCGTCGACGTAGCCGACCTCGGCATCGAGGCTCGTGAACTCCGTCGTGTGGCGGACGGTGTCCGACGGCTCGGCGCGGAACGCCGGGGCGATCTCGAACACCCGCTCGAAGCCGGCGCCGATCAGCATCTGCTTGTAGAGCTGCGGGCTCTGGGCGAGGTACGCCTTCTGGTCGAAGTAGTCGACGCCGAACAGGGTCGCGCCCCCCTCGGCGCCCTGGTGGAGGAGCTTGGGGGTCTCGACCTCGAGGAACCCCCGGGTGAGGAACGCGGAGCGGAACCCGGCGAGCAGCGCGGTCCTCAGCTCGAACACCGCGCGCACCCCCGGCTTGCGGAGGTCGAGGACGCGGTGGTTGAGCCGGGTGTCGAGGTCGGCGCCGACCCGGTCGACGACGCCGAGGGGGAGCGGTACCTCGGCCCGCGCGACGACGGATACCTTCGCGGGGACGAGCTCGAGGCCGCGGTTCGCCCGCTCGGAGCGCCGGACGGTCCCCTCGACCTCGACGACCGACTCGCGCGGGAGCTCGCCGAGGAGGGCGAAGTGGGCGGGGTCGGCGACCCCCTTCTTCAGCGTGACCTGGGTCGACCCGGCGACGTCGCGGACGAGGGCGAACGCGACCCCGCCGAGCGCCCGGTACTCCTCGAGGTGACCGGCGATCCGGACGGTCTGGCCGTCCAGCTCGCCGAGCTCACGCGAGAGCCGGCGCGGCGGCGACAGGGCTTGCGACCTCCTTCCGAGCGACCGCCGCTCGGACGAGGGCGAGGTAGAGCGGGTGGGGCGCCTCCGGACGCGAGAGGAACTCGGGGTGGTACTGCACGCCGACGAAGAACGGATGGTCCCGGACCTCGAGGACCTCGACCCGGCCGTCCACGGCCGTCCCCGTCGCGGCGAGGCCCCGGGCCGCGAACCGGTCGAGGTAGTTCGGGTTGATCTCGTAGCGGTGGCGGTGGCGCTCCCAGATCTCGGTCTTCTGGTAGACCTCGGCGACCTTCGACCCCTTCGTCAGGACGACCCGCTGGGCTCCCAACCGCATCGTTCCGCCCAGGTCGGCCACGGTCCTCTGACCCTCCAGGAGGCAGACGACCGGCTCGGCGGCCGTCGGCTCGATCTCGGAGGTCGTGGCGGACGCGAGGCCGAGCTCGTGGCGGGCGAACTCGATCGCCGCCATCTGGAATCCGTAGCAGACGCCGAGGAACGGGATCCCCTTCGTCCGCGCGGTCTCGATCGCGCGGACCTTGCCCTCGACGCCCCGCGCGCCGAATCCGCCGGGGACGAGGATCGCGTCCGAGCCGCCCAGCCGGGCGAGGAGGGCCGGGCTCTTCGGGATGTCCTCCGAGTCGTACCACTGGAGGCGGACCTCGACCCCGAGGTGCCCCTGGACGTGGTGGAACGCCTCGGAGTGCGAGAGGTAGGCGTCGCGCAGCTCCGTGTACTTGCCGACGATCGCGACCTCGACCGGGCGCCGGGCGCTGCGGTGCGTCGCGAGGAGCTCCTTCCACGCGGTGTAGTCGGGAGGTCGCTCCGTGAGCCGCAGCACGCGGGCGAGCAGCGGTCCGACGCCCTGCGCCTCCAGGACGAGCGGGACCTCGTAGATCAGCGACTGGTCGGGGACCGAGATCACCGCCTCCGGCGGGACGTCGCAGAAGAGGGAGATCTTCGTCTTGATGTCGGCGGTCAGCGGCGCGGGCCCGCGGGCCACGATCAGGTTCGGGCGGATCCCGATCGCCCGCAGCTCGCGGACGGAGTGCTGCGTCGGCTTGGTCTTCGCCTCCCCGACCGGCCCGACGACGGGGACGAGGGTGGTGTGCACGAACCCCATGTTCCCCTCGCCGAGCTCGTACGACAGCTCGCGCAGGGCCTCGAGGAACGGCATCGACTCGATGTCGCCGACCGTCCCGCCGACCTCGACCAGGATCACCTCCGCGCCGGCGGTCTCCGCGACCTCGCGGATCGTCCGCTTGATCTCGCCGGTGACGTGGGGGATGATCTGGACGGTGTTACCGAGGTAGTCGCCGCGCCGCTCCTTCTCGATCACCGAGCGGTAGATCTTCCCCGTGGTCAGGTTGTGGATCCCGGATAGGCTCTGGTTCAGGAACCGCTCGTAGTTGCCGAGGTCGAGGTCCGCCTCCGTGCCGTCGTCGAGGACGAACACCTCGCCGTGCTGGTACGGGTTCATCGTCCCGGCGTCGACGTTGAGGTACGGATCGATCTTGAGGATCGTCACGGCGATCCCGCGGGCCTTCAGGAGACGCCCCAGCGACGACGTCGTGATCCCTTTGCCGAGACCGGAGATCACCCCGCCGGTCACGACCAGAACCTTCACCGGTCCGCCCCGCGGGTCGCGTAACGAGCGCGCGCATAAAGACTTCCGCGCGTCGAGCGCCCGGGACGGAGGGTGGCGCCGCGCCGCCGCCCGCCGGCCCTCAGAACGGCACCCTTCGGCCGGACGGGTCGCGGTGGTATCGGCCAAAGTCCGGAACGTCGACGAGGCGGCCGGCATCGAACACCGGACCGTCCGTGCAGACGTGGAACGGCCCGAGCGCGCAGGCGTCGCACATCCCGAGCGCGCATTTCATGTGCCGTTCCACGGCGCAGGCGACGGGGACGCGCCGCACGGCGGCCGCGTCGATCACCTTCCGCATCATCACCTCGGGGCCGCACGTCCACACCGCGTCGAACGCCCCCGCGCCCAGCAGGCGCGACGCGACGCCGGTCACGAATCCCCGCTCGCCCTCGGAGCCGTCGTCCGTGGCGACCTCCACGCGCGCCCCCATCGCGCGGAAACGGTCGGCGAACAGCAGTTCGTGCCGGGTCGTGGCTCCCAGCGCCACCGTCACCGACGCCCGCCCCGCCCGCGCCCGGTCCGCCGCCGGGGCCAGCACCGCCGCCCCCGACCCGCCCCCGACGATCAGGATGTTCCGCGCCGCGACGTCGAAGCGGGTCCCGTACGGCCCCCGGATCCCGACCGGATCGCCGACCCGGACCGACTGGATCCTCCGGCTCGTGTCGCCCATCGCCTTGACGGTGACCCCCTTCGAGTCGCCTTCGGTGTACGACAACGACATCGGGAGCTCGTCGTCCCCGGGGATCCACAGCATCACGAACTGGCCGGGGGCGGCTTTCGCATCGAACGGGAACCTCAGCGTGACGGTGGACGGGGTCTCCTGCACCCGCTGGGAGACGCGGACGACCGACCGCACGCGGGCCGCTAGGGGCTTCGCGTTAAGAGCGCGTCGGAAGACGCTCCGCCGACCGGCGGCGCGGGAGCGCCGTGGGCGATCCCGACCGCGTCCTCGAGGCGGGCGATCCCGAGCTCGTCGAGCAGGCCGGAGAGGTCGCGGGCGAGCCGACCGAACACCCCGATCCCCTCGACCGCGACGGCCGTCCCGACCTCGACCGCCCGGGCGCCCGCCATCACGTACTCGAGCGCGTCCTCGGCGCTCGCGATCCCTCCGATGCCGATCAGGGGGATCCCGACCTTCCCGAACGCCTGCCACACGCACGCGAGACCGACCGGCTTGATCGCGGGCCCGCTCAGGCCCCCGAGCCCGTGGGCGAGGACGGGGCGTCGCAGCCGGACGTCGATCGCGAGCCCGCGGACCGTGTTGATGGCGCTGACGGCCGCGGCCCCGCCGCGCTCGGCGGCGGCGGCGAGCGCTTCCGGGTCCGACGTATTCGGCGTGATCTTCGCGATCACCGGGATCCGGACCTCCCGGACGACCGCCCGGACGATCGCCTCGACGTCGCGGGGTTCGCTCCCGACCTCGGTGCCGAACCCTTCGGCGTGCGGGCAGCTCAGGTTGAGCTCGATGGCGACGACCCCGGTCGACCCGATCCGCGCGGCCAGGCGGGCGAACTCCTCCGCGTCCCCCCCGAACACCGATCCGATGACCGGGGCTCCCGCGCGGCGGGCGACCTCGATCTCGCGCGGGTACTCCTCGATCCCCGGGTTGGGGAGGCCCATCGCGTTGAGCATCCCCCAGCGCCCGTACGTCTCGACCGTCGGGTTGGGGAAGCCGCTTCGGGCAAGGGAGCCGATCGACTTCGTGACCACCGCGCCGGCGCCGGCGTGCCACGCCCCCGCCAGCGACTCGCCGCTCTCCCCCCAGATCCCCGAGGCGAGGACGAACGGGTTGCGCAGCGTCAGACCGGCGAGTCGGACGGTGAGGTCGGCCACGGACCCGGCGCACGGGGAGTCGGCTTAAATCGGCTGGCCCGGATGCCGGGCCGATGCACCTCGACCGGCTCACGGACGCCGCCCGCGAGGCGCTCGAGTCGGCGTTCCGTCGAGCGACGGAGCTGCGCCACGCGGCGGTCGAGCCCGAGCATCTCCTTGCGGCGCTCCTCGCGACCCCCGACGGCCCCGCCGCCGCCCTCCTGCGCGGCGTTGAGGTCCCGGTCGACCGCGTCGTCGCCCGGGTCGAGGAGAACCTGGGGCGCCGTCCGACCGTCGACCACGTCGCCCCGGCCGACCAGTACCTCTCCCGACCGCTCTCCCAGGTCCTCGACTCGGCGGAGGCCGAGGCGTCCCGCCGCAAGGACCGCTACACGACGGTCGACGAGCTGATGCTCGGCCTCCTGTCGGTCGACTCTCCCGCCAAGGAGATCCTGGAGGAGCTCGGCGCGAGGCGCCCGGCGGTCGAGGCCGCGCTCGAGAAGGTCCGCGGGTCGTCGCGACCGGTCGCGAGCCGCTCCGAGGAGGCGCAGTACCAGGCGCTCGAGAAGTTCGGCCGGGACCTTACCGCGCTCGCGCGCGAGCGCAAGCTCGACCCCGTGATCGGCCGCGACGACGAGATCCGCCGGGTGATCCAGATCCTGTCCCGGCGCACGAAGAACAACCCGGTCCTGGTCGGGGACCCCGGCGTCGGGAAGACCGCCGTGGTCGAGGGGCTCGCGCTCCGGGTGGCGGCGCGCGACGTCCCGGACGCGCTCCGCGACAAGCGCATCGTCGCGCTCGACCTCGGATCGCTGCTCGCGGGCGCGAAGTTCCGCGGGGAGTTCGAGGAGCGGCTGAAGGCCGTCCTGCGCGAGGTCGAGGGCTCGGAAGGCAGCGTCGTGCTGTTCATCGACGAGCTCCACACGCTCGTCCACGCCGGTGCGACGGAGGGGGGAGCGCTCGACGCCTCGAACCTCCTGAAGCCGGCGCTCGCTCGGGGGACCCTCCACTGCATCGGGGCGACGACGACCCAGGAGTACCGACGGTACATCGAGAAGGACGCCGCGCTCGAGCGGCGGTTCCAGCCCGTGCCCGTCGCCGAGCCGACGGTCGAGGACTCGATCTCGATCCTTCGGGGCCTCAAGGAGCGCTACGAGCTCCACCACGGCGTCCGGATCCTCGACGCCGCCCTCGTCGCGGCGGCGACCCTCACGGCCCGCTACATCCCCGACCGGCACCTGCCCGACAAGGCGATCGACGCGGTCGACGAGGCCGCCTCCGGCGTCCGCCTCGCCCTCGACTCCCGGCCGGCCGAGCTCGACCAGCTGACGCGCCGGATCCGCCAGCTCGAGATCGAGCGCACGGCCCTGGCGAAGGAGAAGGACCCGGCGAGCCGCGAGCGACTGGCCCAGCTCGGGCGCGAGCTCGCCGGCCTCAAGGAGCGGGAGACGGCGCTCCAGGCCCAGTGGGCCCAGGAGAAGGAGCAGGTCGAGCGGCTGCGAGCCCTCCGCGGGGAGCTCGACCGGGCCCGCGCGGAGGAGGAGAAGGCGGAGCGCTCGGGGGACCTCGAGGCGACGGCGCGCCTGCGCTACGGCCGGGTCCCCGAGCTCAAGAAGCAGCTCGAGAAGCTGACCCGGTCGTCGTCCACGACCCCCGCGGCCGGGATGCTCCGCGAGGAGGTCGGCGAGGAGGACATCGCGCAGGTCGTCTCCCGCTGGAGCGGGGTGCCGGTGAGCCGGATGCTCCAGGGCGAGCGGGACCGCCTCCTCCGCATGGAGGCCGAGCTCCGCCAACGGGTCGTCGGGCAGGACGAGGCGGTGGCGGCGGTCTCGAGGGCCGTCCGCCGGTCCCGCTCCGGCCTCGCCGACCCGAACCGGCCGATGGGCACGTTCCTCTTCGTGGGCCCCACGGGCGTCGGCAAGACCGAGCTGGCGAAGGCCCTTGCCGAGTTCCTGTTCCACTCCGAGCGCGCGCTCGTCCGGATCGACATGAGCGAGTACATGGAGCGCCACACGGTCGCGCGGCTGGTCGGGGCCCCGCCCGGCTACGTCGGGTACGAGGAGGGGGGCCAGCTCACGGAGGCGGTTCGCACCCGCCCGTACACGGTCGTCCTGTTCGACGAGATCGAGAAGGCACACGCG
>JASHOP010000072.1 GCA_030041075.1 Thermoplasmata archaeon
ACGACCTGACCTACCGACAAATCCGTCGAGGGACGTTCCGCAGCGAGCGGGAGTTGATCGCCATGCTGAAGCTCTACATCGAGCGGTACAACGAGGTCCCTCGCCCGTTCCAGTGGCGGGCGACCGCCGACGAGATCCTCGTCAAGGTTACCCGGAACCGGATAAGCTTAGGTCTGGCTGGTACGGCACACTAGGCCCGGGGGGCTCTCGAGACGTCGCGCGTCCGGGGGTCGTGGGTTCCGCGCTCGGGGGCCTCCCGGGTCACCGGCAGCTCCGTCCAAGGGAGCTCGGACCGACGAGTCGCGCGGCAGCTACCGATGAGCCGCAGGGCGGGCGGGACCGGCGACGCGGGGCGGACCGGGCAAGGTCGGCCCCATGCGAGGGCGCTCGCACCGTGGTGCCCCGTCGTCGGACGCCCTGCCGGACCGGTGGTCGGCAGCGCGTCGGAGGCGACGGGGCGGCGGATCCGAACCGATCGCCGAGGAGGTCAACGATCCGCGCGGGGACTCCGGCGCGGCGCAGCGATCCCCCGCAAGTTATCTTCCCTCCCCCGATCCCCCGTTGCCGGCCGGCTCCGGGGCTGGCATCCTCGGCATCACCTATGAGCCTCGCTCGCGTGCCGCATGGGAGCCTCTTCTACGAGCGGTCGGAGACCCCCGGGGACCCGGCAGCCCTCGTGCACGGTTCGTGGACCGACCATCATGGCTGGGATCTCGTGGTGCCCGGGCTCGCACGGAGTCTCGACATCCTCGTGTACGATCGACGAGGCCATGGGCTGAGCTCGGGGGAACCTAGGAGCCACCCGGTGCTCGACGACGTCGGCGACCTTGCCGATCTTCTCGAGGCGACGGACGTCCACCCGGTCCACCTGGTCGCGGATGCGTACGGCGGGACGGTCGCCCTGCGGTTGGCGATCGAGCGCCCGGAGCTCGTGCGCAGCCTCGCGCTCAACGAACCGACCTGCCTCGGCCTCCTCGACGATCCCGACGGCGGTTCCGAGGCCCCGCGGGTCGCGCGCGCGATCCGGACGCTGGCCGCGCGCGCCGGCGGCGACGGGTCTGGCTGGGCGACCGGGATCGTCGGGTTGCTCTCCGGGGCGGGCTCCGAGGGGCGCCGGCTCTCCCCGGCCGTTCGCTCCCGCGTCCTCGAAGACCATGGGAGCGGGCTCGCCGAGTTCGACGACCCGGACTCCGCCCGAGTCGACCTCGAGGCGGTCCGAGGCATCGAGATACCCGTGCTCCTCACCGTCGGCGAGGCGAGCGCGCCGTTCCTTCACCGCATCAGCGAGCGCCTGGCGCGCACGCTGCCGAACGCCTCCCTCGTCACGTTGCCCGGGGCCGGTCCGTTCCCCCAGCTCACCCATCCGGACCTTCTCGTCGGGGTGCTGGGATCGTTCCTGCTCGAGCGGAACGTGCCGACGACCTGATCCCCGCGCGTTCCCGGGGTCACGGTCCCGGCGGGCGGGGCCGGGCGGGCGGTCCGCCGAGAGCGAAGGTCCGGATCGCCGCGAGGTCGCGGGCATCCAGGCCGTAACCCGATCGGCCGTCGCGTCGGAGCCCCGGACGGCCGTCCCGGAAGACGATGACCGTCGGGACCACCCGGATCCGGAACCGGTCCCAGAGCGGGCCGTCCTCATCGGTGAGGTCGGCGACGAGCACGGAGAGGCCGTCGCGCGACGCGAGCCGAGCGAGCTCCGGCTCGAACGCGCGGCAGAACGGGCACCACCCGGCGAGGAACGCGACGACCCACGTTCCTCGGCGAGAGAGCTGGGTCCCATCGAATGCCTGGTCGTCGATCCGCTCGGTCAAACTGGCCGGCGCCCGGAGGCGTTGCCGGAGATTACTCCTGCGGGACCACACCCGCCGGCCGAACGACCACGGCTCCCCACCCGGATCGAGGACCGTACCGAGCGCGCCTACCGGGCGCGGGACCCCGGGCACGGGGCTCCCGACGGTGGCGCCGCGGGCCGGCGCTGGGGTCCGAACGTCGGCTCGGTCGGGGGAGCGACATCATGAACTCGGGCACGCTGCGTCGCCGCCGGCGTTCGCGATGTCGTTCCGAGTCCCCCTCGAGTCGCGCTCCGATACGATCTTCCCGCATCCCCTGAAGGGCCGGATCGAGACGCACCGGTTCACGAGCCGGGTCCTCGAGGGCAACCCCTGGGGCGACCCCGTCGAGCGCGAGCTGCCCGTCTACCTGCCCCCGTCCGGCACTACGGATGGCCGTCCCCTGCTCGTCCTTCTCTCCGGCTACGCGGGGGCGGGGTGGTACCATGTGCAGCGACCCCGCTACATGACCGACTCGATCGTCGGCCGGCTCGACCGGATGATCCGGTCCGGGCACGCCGCGGAGGCGGTCCTCGTCGCGCCGGATTGCCTCACCACCCTGGGGGGCAGCCAGTACCTCAACTCCTCGGCGACGGGACGGTACGAGGATTACGTCGTGCGCGAGGTGGTCCCGTTCGTCCGCGAGCGCTACGGCACCGGACCGTGCGCCGTGATGGGCACCTCGAGCGGCGGATACGGGGCTCTTTCGCTCGCCCTGCGTCACCCGGACCTGTTCGTCGCGGCGGCCTCGAACGCCGGCGACGCCCTGTTCGAGTACTGCTACCCGCCCGAGTTTCCCGTGGCGTACCGGGCGATCCGCGCGGCCGGGGGTCCCGAGCCGCTGCTGCGCCGGATCTTCTCGTCGCCGATCAGCGGCTGGGGGCCGAGCGCACCGCTCGCGAAGACCCTGAGCGTCCTGGCCTACGCGTCGTGCTACTCGCCCCGGGACGACGAGCCGGGACGCTTCGACCTGCCGTTCGACCTCGACACCGGGTCCGTTCGGGCAGAGGTATGGAAGCGGTGGCTGGCGCTCGACCCCGTCCGCATGGTCGTGACCGAGCCGTACCGGGCGGCCGCCCGACGCCTCCGCTACCTGTACGTGGACGGGGGGCTCCGGGACGAGTACGCCCTCGACGTGGCCGCTCGCGCGTTCGCGTCGCGGGCGCGCGAGGTGGGGGCGCGGATCGACCTCGAGGAGTACGACGGGGTCCACGCCGACGGCGGGCCCCGGTACGACGTCCTGGTCCCCCGCCTCCTGGACGCGCTCGGCTTCCGGCCGACCCGACCCTCTTCGACAAGCGTCTAGTAGGTGCTTCCCGTCGCCCGGCGCGGGCTCCCGGAGGGACCGCGATCGGTGATCGAGGACGGCAAGCTGGTCTGCGACGGCTGCCACGCGGTGATCAGCCGCATCACCCGGGTGCCGGCCGAGGGCTGGCCCCGGCTGCGCAACCTGTGCCCGGCGTGCTTCAAGGAGCTGTGGAGCCGGTCGATCCCGCCGGCGTGACCGGCGGCGACCGGCGCGCGACCGACTCGGGAGCGTCCGGCCCCTCGAACGGCGCGAGCGCCTCGACGGCCTCGTCCTCGAACCACGCGAGCACGATGAAGTACCACGTCAGCAGCACCAGGACGAGCGCCTCGGCGGCGTCCACGTCGGTCTCGACCAGCACGGCCCCGGCGGCGAGCTTGCGGCCTTCCGGAACCGGCTCCACGTGCAGGACCTCGCGGCCCGGGCCCGTCGTGAGGCTCCAGGCGGGCAGGAGCAGCCCTGCCCGCCGGAGCCGGTACGAGCCCCCTCCGGTGACCTCGAGGAGGTGGTGCCGAAGATGCGGGGTCAGGTGGGCGAGCTCCGCCGTCGCGTCCTTCGGCCGGACCGTCAGCCGCGGCGAGAGGAACCCCGTCCGCTTGAACGTCCAGGTTCCTTGGGCCGACTCGGCGATCGCGAGCGAGCCGCGGCGGACCGCCCAGCGCAGGGTCGCCACGGCCGTCGGGCCGGACGAGAGCGTGAACGCGAGCGGCTCGTCCGAGGATCGCAGCCACCGAAGCGCGCTGCGGTCGACCGACGCGAGCGGGGCCAGCGCCATCGCCGCGGCACCGGGCGGTGCGTTCTTAACGGCGCCCCCCGCGTTCTGACCCGGGGCCGTCGGCACCGTGGCCGGCATCCCGCTACCGACCGGCGAGCAGGTAGACGACGCCCGAGATCAGGATCAGGACCGCCGCGAGGATCCCCAGGACGCCGCTCCCGAACCCGAGGGCGAGCCAGCCGACGAGCGCGAGCACGATCAGGATCACCCCGGTGACGATCGTCCGCTCGTCGCGCCGAATCCGGCCGGCGGCGGCGAAGAAGCCGACGATCAGGCCCACGATGACGAAGATCACGGCCTGGTCGAACGAGCCGTACGCCCGCACGCCGTGGCCGACCGCGAGGTACACCACGCCGCTCAGGAGATCGAGGATCCCCTGGACGATCAGCAGGACGGCGCCGAGCAGGCCGAACAGCGAAGCGACGCGATGGTCGGACGTCGTGCTCATGGGACGGTACCGTGCCGGGGTGCCGAGGGTCGGGAAAGCGATTGCGGGGGGGGCCCGGGGCCCCCCAAGCTCTTTCGGGCCGGGACGATGCGCCGGCCCGATGCCCGGCGAGAAGGGCTCGGCCGCCGCCCGCCGCGAGTTCGATCGGGAGGCGGCGGGGTACGACCGGAGGGCCCGCGCGTCGATGCCGGGCTACTCCGAGCTCCACCGGACCCTCGTCCGGGGGATCCCGTACGTCGCGACGCGGTCGTTCCGGGTCCTCGAGCTCGGCGTCGGCACCGGCGCGCTTTCGTCTCGTATCCTGTCGGAGTTCCCGCACGCCCGGTTGGTGGGGATCGACCTGTCGCCGCGCATGATCGCCCGGGCCCGCCGGCGGCTCAGGCGGTTCGGCCGGCGCGCCGAGCTCCGGGCCGGCCGGCTCGAGGACTCGTGGGACGGCGAGTTCGACGTGGTCGTCTCCGCGCTCGCGATCCACCACCTGGCCGACCCGGGGAAGTGGCGACTGTTCCGCCGCGTCCACCGCTCGCTGACCCGGGGCGGGTACTTCGGCGACGGAGACGACCATCTCCCCGAGGACCCCGTCTTCGACATCCAGTACGCCCGGATCGCCTCGGGGGAACCGACCTCGACCGGACATCGTCGCCCGTGGCGGAGCCCGCAGGAGGTCTGGCACGAGCACGAGCGCTTCGACCATCCGTGCCCGCTGAGCGCCGAGACGGCCGCCCTCGTGCGGGCAGGGTTCCCGCACGTCGGCGTTCCGTGGCAGTTCTTCGGACAAGCGGTCGTCTGGGCGTTCAAATGAGCCCCGGCCGGATTGGAGCCCGGCCGGCGGCCCGCTGAGGGGGGCGATGCTTCGGGAGACGACGTTCGCGGTCGGGGGCGGCCTGACGATCGGGCTCGGCGTCGCGCTCCTGGCGGGCCTCTACGCGGCCGGCGCCGGCCTCGTCTACTTCGAGGCCTGGCTCGCCGGGGGGATCGCGATCGGGCTCGGAGCGTTCTTCGTCCACGTCGGGCGGGACGAGGGCCGGGTCCGCCGGGAGGAGCTTCGCGCCCTCGATCCGGGGGCGGACCCGCCGCTCCCGCCTCCCTCGCGATGACGCCGCGGGCCCGCGGCAAAGTTTTTCTTCGGGGCCGTGCGTCCGAAGGTCGTGGCCGGGATGGGGTAGCTTGGTTATCCTGGGGGACTGTGGATCCCTCGACCCGGGTTCAAATCGACGGGGGGAGCACCCCCTCGTCGGGAGAGTCTCGGTCCCGGCCCCATCGTTACCGGGTTGAGGGGCGACGCGCGCGACCGGTCCGGCGCGGCTCCGGGCGCCGCGCAAGGCGCTCGAGGACCTCGGGAAGCTCGCCGAGGCGGTAGTCGGCCCACGCCGCCCCCCACCGCTTGAGGTCGTTGGGGGTCAGCGCCCAGCCGCTGAACCGGCTCGCCCGACCGATCGGAACGACCCCCGGGGCGTCGCGCGCCGCCTCCATGTCGAACCGGGAGTCCCCGACGAGGAACATCCGGGCGCCCGGGTAGCGTCGACGATACTCCGCGAGGTGCTCCCGCTTCGTCCCGTCGGCGGAGCCGAGGACGTCCTCGAACCAGTAGCGCAGGCCCTCCCGCTCGAGGATCAGCTCCGCCATCTCGGTCTCCGCGCCGGTCGTCACCGAAAGCGTCCATCGGTCCGCGGCCAGCCGCTTGAGGAGCTTCGGGACGTCGGGGAACGGTTCCGCCCGGGCGTACGCCTCGGCGACCTTCCGTTGATGGAACGACCGGGCGGTCGCGGCCCGCAGGGCGGCGGGGGCGTCGGGGTAGAGCTGGGCGAGCTGGGCTTCGAACGGCATGCCGGTCGTCGCGAGATAGTGGATGCGGGCCTCGTCGGCCGCCGTCCCGAACGCGCCGTGCATGACGTCCGCCGCGACGGCGCTGATCAGGGCGAGGTCGTCGAGGATCGTCCCGTCGAGGTCGAACAGCACCACGCCCCGCGCCACGGTCCGCGGTGGCGGAGCCTCCCGGCGCGCCACGACCGGCCGGCTCAGCTCGGCGAACGAGCTGGTCGCCCGGACGACCGGCAGCGGGACCAGTACCGGGGGTCCGCCGGGACCGGTGGACGGGCCCGAGCTGCCGGGCCCGGTGGCGCGGTGCATCCGGGGGCCGAGCCCTTCCCCCATTTAAGCCCCCGCGCCTCGCCGGGTCCGGGGGCGTCCTACCGATTCCCCCGGGGCAGGGCGGCGATGGTCCATCCGAGCCGGGCGATCCGGGGCAGCGCGAGCCGCCTCCTCGCCGGCCGCCGGATCCTGGTCGGGGTCTCGGGGTCGATCGCCGCGGTCGAGGTTCCGAAGATCGTCCGGGAGCTGATCCGTCATGGCGCCGAGGTCCGCGCTGTGATGTCGTCCGAGGCTACGCGGATCGTCTCTCCCGAGGCGATCGAGTTCGCGACGGGGCACCCCGCCGTCGTTCAGCTATCGGGCGGGGTCGAGCACGTCGCCCTCCTCGGACCGGGGGAGGGCCAGGCCGACCTGTACCTGGTCGCGCCGGCGACGGCGAACACGATCGCGAAGATCGCGCACGGTATCGACGACACCCCCGTGACCTCCTGCGCCTCCGTCGCGCTCGGGGCCGCCGTACCGATCCTCCTCGCTCCCGCGATGCACTCGATGATGGGCCAGAACCCCGCGGTCGTCGAGAGCGTCGGGAAGCTGCGGGCATGGGGCGCCACGATCGTCTTCGGCCCCACGGCGGAAGGGGAGGCGAAGATCGCCTCGCCCGAGGAGATCGCGGCCGCGGTCCTTCATCGTCTCGCCCCCGGTCCGTGGCAAGGGGCGCGCGTCACCGTCGTCGGGGGCGCTTCCCGCGAACCGATCGACGCCGTCCGATCCGTGACGAACCAGAGCTCGGGGGCGACCGCCGTGGCCCTCGCGGTGCAGGCGTACTATCGGGGGGCCGAAGTCGAGCTGTGGGCCGGCGCCCTCGAGGTGCCGGTGCCGAGCTGGATTCCCGTCCGCCGCTGGGGCGCGGTCGCCGACCTGTTGACCCTCGCGCGCGGGCGGCGCGCGGAGCTCGAGCGCTCGGCGGCCGTCCTCGTGCCGGCGGCGCTGTCCGACTTCGTCCTGACGCCGCGCGCCGGGAAGATCGCATCCCGCGGCACGCCCCGGCTCGCGCTCACGCTGGTTCGCGCGCCGAGGGTCCTGCCGGAGCTCCGTCGCCTCGCGCCCGCGCCGACCCGTCTGGTCGCGTTCAAGCTCCTCGCGGGCGCGGGACCCGAGGCGCTGGAGCGCGCGGGGCGGGAGCTGGCCGACGAGACCGGGGCGGACTGGGTCGTCGCGAACGACGTCGGGACCGTCGGGTCGGCGGAGGCGAACGTCCTGGTCCTCCCGCGGGGCGAGGCCCGGCGCTGGATCCGGGGTCCGAAAGGCGAGGTCGCGGGCAAGATCCTGGACGACCTGGGCCGGGAACTCGCGAACCTCCGACCGGTCCCCACGCGCCCCGGTCCCCGGGGGGCCCGGGGCCGGTCCGCGCGACCTAGGCCGGTTCGCGGCGGGCGTCCCCTACGGTCCGCCGGGCCGGCTTCGCCGCGGACGCCATCGAAGCCGGCCCGCAGGCCGGGCCGTAGCTCTGCATAGTCGAGACTCCTCGCGACACGCGCCGGTCGGCGCGGGGCGGACCCGGCGCCCGGCGAAGCGGAGCCTAGGTCCGATCGCAACCGAGAACGCCCGAACGGCCGGGTACGCGGGACCGCCGGAACGTTCCGCGATCCACTCGACGACCGAGGGCCGGCGGCCCGCCGGGTCGCGCTGCTCCCGTCCCCACGTCCCCGGGTTCCCGCTCGGTGCCCAAGGCTCGGCGCCGGCGTCGGGGCCGCCAAGCTCGACCCTGCGGGGCGCCCCCGAGAAGAATTAATTAGGGGCGCTCGCGCGTACTATTCGCCGGGGGGCCGGACCGGCGAGATGACGGGGAACGTGCCGGCCGGTAACGACGCGACCGAGGCGGCGTCTCGCGATGCGTTCGCGGAGCAGGCTGCCGCGACGGGGTTGGTGCTGCCGCGCCGGGCGCGGGTGAACCCATGGCTCGCGATCGGATTCTCGGTGATCGTGATCGGCGGCTCGATCGGCGTCGGGGAGATCACCAACTGGGCGATCGGGCCCCGGGACCCGTACGGGTCCCCGTCGATCTTCACCGCCCACGACTGCGTCGGGGTCCCGCCGTCGCTCGCCACCTACCTGACGGGGGCGGTCAGCCAGGACGCCGACCCCGACCTGATCGCCTCGCTGGCGGCCCTCGGGGTCGACTTTTCGAACTGGAGCGGGGGATGCGTCCACGTCGACCCGACGACGAGCCTGGGCGACGGCTACGTTCCCGAACTCTCCGAACGCGCGGTGGACTTCGCCGCGACGAGCGCCGTTCCCAACGTCACGGACCGCTCCGATCTCGGTTCGACGGTCGATCTCATGCCGCAGTCCGTCGTTCCCGTGGCCGTCGTCTACGACCTCCCCGGCCTGCCGAGCGGACTGCACCTCAACGGTTCGGTGCTGGCCGAAATGTACGATGGCACGATCTCGTCCTGGAATGATCCCGCGGTGGTCGCGCTCAACCCGGGCGTCAATTTCTCGGGAGCGCCCCCGCTCACGGTGTACTATCGCTCGGACGCGGCCGATACCAACCTTCCGTTCACCGCGTTCCTCGCGCAGTCCAGCGCGAGCTGGAATGCGTCGATCGGCGAGGGGAGCCAGGTCGCGTGGCCGGCGGGGGTGGCCGCCGGGAGCGCCGCGGCGATGTCGGCGGACATCGCCGCCACGCCGGGGGCTCTGGGCTACGTCGACGTGAACGGCTCGTCGCCGGTCAACGCCAGCGAGGCGATGCTCGAGAATCCGGCCGGGTCGTTCGTCCCTCCCACCCCTGCCAACGCCAGCGCCGCCGCGGCGGCCCTCGCCGGTTCCTCCGCGATGAAGAACCGTGACTGGGGCGCGGTTTCGCTGATCGACGCCCCCGGCTCGGCGAGCTATCCGATCTCGTATCTCTCGTACGTGGCGTTGTACCAGGACCTCGGCTATGCGTACTCGGGGACGATCAGCCAGACCAACGCCACGTGGCTCGTGACGTTCTTCTGGTGGCTCGCCGCGGACGCCCAGAACTACACGGGGGCTCTCGGTCTCGGATCGCTCCCGTCCGGTCTCGTGACGCTCGACGAGGAGCAGCTCGAGAACGTCACGTACGACGGGCTGTCGCTGCTGGAGGGAGCGGAGGGTTCCGAGACCGACGAGACGGGAGAGACCGGCGAGTTCTAGCCTCGGTCCGCGCGGATTTCGTAAAGAATTATATAGCGTGCCCCCGCCTAATAATCGACGGCGGCGAACGGTCTACGTTCGACGCCGCGTACGAAGGGCGTGTCGGATGATCATGGACACCGATATCCTCGCGACCCTCACCGGCGCCCTCGTGGTGGCCGCAATCTCCCTGGCGCTCCGCCCGGCCGTGCAACGCCGCCCGGGGTGGGACCCGCGTCTCGGCGTTCTTGCCCTCGGGGCGCTCTGGGTCGGGCTCGCGGGCGTCGTCCTCTCGGTCGCCGGGCCTTCTGTCCCGACGCTTCTGTTGGTCGCCGGCTCCTCGGCCGTGCTCGCGGGTTGCGCGCTGGCGGCACGTAGCCGCACCGCCCCGCGGGCACCGGAACGTGCGGACGCCCCCTCGGCCCACGGCCCGGCCGCGGGTCGGTGGACCCTCGGCCTGCTCGCTCTCGCGGCCGGGGCGGACGTGCTCTTCGGGGTGGTTCTCCGCCTGGTCGGGGCCGCCCCGGCGGCGCCCGGCCTACCGCCGGAGTCGGCCGCGGTCGTCGGCGTCGTTCTCGCCCCGGCGTTCCTCGGGGTCGCGGGCGCGGAGGTGGTCGCCTGGGCCCTGCTGGCGCGCGGCCGGTTCGACTACCGCCTGCGGCTGATGCTCGTCTCGCAGGCCGGTCTCTTGATGCTGTCGCCGACGCTGCTCGCGATCCACGGTTGGACCGTCGGTTCGGCGCTCGCGGGCAGCGCGCTCGCGATCGCGATGTTCGTCGTCGCGCTCCAATACCTGTACCGCACGAAGCAGCTGTCCGGCTCGGTCTCCCACTACCTGGTCGCCTGGACCGCCGGCGCGATCCTGATCGCCGCCGGATGGTTTCTCCTCGACTTCGACGGATCGGCGGTGGTCCTCGGAGTCGCCGTCGTTTTCCAGCTGGGGCTGGCGATGTTCGCGGCGGTCGTCGCACCGCCGGAGAACGCGGGGGAGCGGCACGCGTGGCTCCTCCGGCCGTTCTGGGTGTTCCTGTTCCTCGTGCTCACGTTCCTCACGGAGTTCTTCCTCGGCGCGCTCCTCGATCTCGAGATCGCCGGTCGCGGGTTCGTCGAGTACATCCCGTTCGTCCGGCCCTCGGGGTCGTCCGGCGCGGTCGCCAACGCGCTCGTGTACAACGGGCTCTGGTTCGCCGCGGCGATCCTCGCGTCGGCCTGGTTCCTGGTCGCCCTCGGCTTCACCATGGGACCGCTGGTCGCCCTCAAGATCCGCGAGACGAGGGAGCGGCCGCAGAAGTACCGCCTCGGGCTGACGATCGCCGTCTACGCCATCGCCGCGGTGTACATCCCGAGTTTCGCCTCGTCCACCCCGCTGATGAACATCCCGGCCCTCGCCAGCCTCCCCGTGATCGGATGGGGATTCGGCCTCCGCGCCGGCGGACCGTTCGAGGCGGGGATATCGCTCGCCGTGCTCATGATGTACCTCGGCGTCGGGGTGCTCACCGTACTTTTCGGCCGCAAGGCGCTCTGCTCGGTGATGTGCGGCGCAGCGCTGATGTACCAGGGGACCGCCATCCACGAGATGCGGCAGTTCAACCAGACGTCGAAGGTCGGCCGCTACTTCCTGGGGAGCCAGCTGTCGACGGCGTACGTCGTGATGTCCGGCGTCGCCGTCGTCTCCCTGTTCGCGGTCTCGCTGCTCGCGCTGCTCCGCCTCCTGCCGGCGGTCCAGGTCGCCAACGGCGAGTTCGACACGTCCGCGCTCCCCCTGCCGATCGAGCTGTACTTCGGCGGGCTCTGGTTCGTGATGTTCGTGTCGACCCCGTACGTCGGCACGTACAACTGCGCCACCACCGGCTTCTGCCACTGGGGGACGCTCAGCCTCCCGTTCGCGAAGGTGGGGCTGTTCAAGCTCAAGGTCAAGGACCGGAAGGTCTGCCAGGAGTGCACGACGTTCGACTGCGCCAAGGCGTGCCCGGTCGGTCTGGTCGACATGCCCCTCTACTTCCGCACGACCGGGGAGTACCGCAGTACGAAGTGCTGCGGCGTCGGCGATTGCGTCGGGGCGTGCCCGTACGGGAACATGTACCACCAGGACGTGCGGCTCTGGCTCCGCCGCCGGCTCGGCCGCTCGGAGCCGTCGGCGCCCGCCGGGGCCCGGGGCGGCGTACCGCTGCCGATGGTCCGCTCGACCGGCGCCGACGGCGGAACTCCCCGGCCCGCCGGGGCGACGCTGCCGCCATGAGGACCCGGGTGTCGCCTCCGAACGTCCGAGCGCGTCGCGGGTCAGCGTCCCCGTGCCGGAGGCACGGGGGGAGGAGCGGCTGATCGCCATGCCGACCGGCGTGCGTCCTCACCTGCCGCTGGGCGTGATCCTGCTGGCCGTGGGCTGCGCCGCCCTGCTCCTCAGCCTGACGGCGGTCCTCTACTGGTTCCCCCAGGACTCGTCGGTCTCGGTCCCGAGCTCGGGTCCCGTCTACAGCGGATCGCTCGTCGAGGTCGAGAGCTACGAGCTCATGACCGCGTACTGGACGAACAACACGACGGACACGGACTACCTCGCGTCGCCCGAGTGCCCGCCCACGACCTGTCCGTTCTACGTGACGCCCGGCGGGGTCACGACGATCCAGATGACCCTCGAGGACAACGACACGATCTCCCATCAGGTCCTCAGCGTGGTGTTCGACTCGCCGTTCACCACGGTGGCGACGACCCCGACCCTCCCCGTGACCCTGGCCCCGAACGATCCCACGGTGTTCGATGTGGAGGTCCAGGTGCCCACGGTCGCGGCGATCTACACGGCGACCGGAACGATCAACACCACCTGACCCCGAGCGGGTCGCGGCGGACCGGCCGTGGGGTTGGCGAGGACGACCTCGCCCCCATCCCGGCGCGGGAGGTCGGATAGCCGGGGGCCCCCGGGGGCGAGGAGCCACGGACCGGTAGGGTCGTCCCGTCCCGCCGCCGTTAAGAGACTCGCCCTTTTCGCGCGGCGGGGTCAGCGATGGTCAAGCTCGCCGAGTGGCGGGGGAAGGAGCTGTTCCGAAAGTACGGGGTCCCGGTTCCAACGGGCCGGGTCGTACGATCGGCGGAGGAGGGCGAACGGGCCGCGGCGTCGGGTTCGGTCCCGCTCCCGTGCGTCGTCAAGGCCCAGGTGCTCGCCGGCGGCCGGGGCAAGGGCGGGGCCGTCCGGTTCGCGAACTCGCCGTCGGAGGTCCACGCCGCCACCGCCGCGATCCTGGGGCTCGAGTTCAAGGGGGAGAAGGTCCGGGAGGTCCTCCTCGAGGGAAAGGTCGCGATCGGCCGGGAGCTCTACCTCGCGATCGCCCTCGACCGGAGCCTGCGGAGCCCGGTCCTGATGGCGAGCGCGGAGGGCGGGGTCGAGATCGAGACGGTCGCCGACGGCGCCGTCGACCGCCAGCCGATCGACCCGTTCCCCGGCATCACCGGCTTCGAGCGTCGACGTGCCGCGAGGACCCTCGGACTGTCCGGCGGCCTCGCGAACGAGCTCGACCCGATCCTGCGGGCGCTCTGGGCCCTGTTCCAGGCGGAGGACGCGGAGCTCGTGGAGATCAACCCGCTCGCGGTCGTGGGGGACCATCTCCTCGCCCTTGACTCGAAGGTGATCATCGAGGACGACGCGGGGTTCCGGCACCCCGAGTACGCGGAGATCCGCGACGACCGGACCCCCCTCGAGGAGATCGCGCGCGAGAAGGAGATCGCGTTCGTCCAGCTCGACGGCAACATCGGCGTGATCGCGAACGGGGCGGGTCTCACGATGGCCACCCTCGACGTGCTGATGGAGCTCGGCGGGAAGCCGGGCGTCTTCCTCGACCTGGGCGGCACGGACGACCCGAAGAAGGTCACGGAGGCGTTCCTGCTCATGGCCGAGGCCCGCCCGAACGCCGTCTTCCTCAACATCTTCGGCGGGGTCACCCGGTGCGACACCGTCGCGACCGGCCTCGTCGCCGCGATGCGCCAGGTGCCCGAGGCGAACCGGTTCCCGCTGGTCGCCCGGATCCGCGGGAACAACGAGAAGGAGGGGATCGAGATCCTGCGTGCGGCCGGGGTCACGTCGGTCCCGGACCTCCGGGCTTCGGCGGAGGCGGTCGTGGCCGCGGCGGGAGGGGGGCGATGAGCGTGCTCGTCGACGCGTCGACGCGCGTCGTGGTCCAGGGGATCACCGGCCATCAGGGGACGGTCCACACCGCCCAGATGCGGGCGTTCGGGACCCACGTCGTCGCCGGCGTGACCCCCGGCAAGGCCGGGTCCACGGTCGAAGGGGTCCCCGTGTTCGACGCCGTGCGCGACGCGGTCGAGAGGACCGGGGCGAACGCCTCCTGCATCTTCGTCCCGGCCCCGTTCGCGAAGGACGCCCTCCTCGAGGCGGTCGACGCCGGGATCCGGCTCTGCGTGATCGTGACCGAGCACATCCCGTTCCACGACATGCTCGTGATGTACCGGTATGCCCGCGCGAACGGGGCCCGCATCATCGGGCCGAACTGCCCGGGGATCGCCGCCCCGGGGAAGGCGAAGGTCGGGATCATCCCGAACGTCGTCTTCCGCCCGGGCCGCGTGGGCGTGATCTCGCGGAGCGGGACGCTGACGTACGAGATCGTCAACGGGATCAAGGAGCACGGTCTCGGCCAGTCGACGTGCATCGGGCTCGGCGGGGACCCGGTGGTCGGGACTTCGTTCGTGGACGCCCTCCCGTTCTTCGAGGCCGACCCCGAGACCGACCTCCTCGTGCTCGTGGGCGAGATCGGCGGGACGGCCGAGGAGGATGCCGCGGAGTACATCCAGCATCACTTCTCGAAGCCGGTCGTCGCCTACATCGCCGGCCGGGCCGCGCCCCCGGGCAAGCGGATGGGCCACGCGGGGGCGATCATCGCCCGGGGTCGGGGCACGGCGGCGACGAAGGTCGCCGCGCTCGACAGGGCCGGGGCGCGCGTCGCGCGGTTCCCGTACGAGGTGCCCCAGATGGTCGCGGAGATCGTCGCCGCCCGGGCGCCCCGATGACGCCCGGGGGCGTGCGGCCCGCGGAGGAGCCGCCCGAGCCGTGCCTCGTCGTGCGGTGCGGGGCTCCCTCCGTCCGCCGCCTCACGCTCGCCGAGGCGAGGAAGGCGTTCCCCGATCTTCCCGAGCGGGGACGGCGCGCCCCGCTCTGCCGCGAGCACTATCGCGCGTGGAAGAAGTCCACCCGCGCGGCGCGCAAGCTCGACCGCCTCGCCCGGTGACCGCCGTCCCGTCGGGTTCGGGTCCCGACCGCGACGGGCCCCCGGTCCCGGGGGATCACTGCTTGCGCATCTTCTGGGCCCGCATGCGGCGGCGCATCCGCTTCTTGCGCCACTTCCACCGCATGTGGCCCCGCTTCTTCCAGACTCGCGAGGAGCGTTTCATCCCGTCACGGACCGACCGGGCGCGCCTACGGAGTCCCGTTTATTAGGGTTGCCGGCGGCGCGCGCTCGGCCGGGTCCGGGCGACCGGCTCCGCCGCCGGGCCGGCGGAAGCGGCCGGGCCGGCCCCCGTCGACGGGGAGGTCGGGTCACGTGCGCGCCAGGTCCGCAAAGATCCGCCGGACCACCGGAGGCGAGGCCGGTACGGGAGTCGCGGGGTCGATCCAGGCGAAGTCGATCGCTTCGGCGCTCGCGCGGGGACCGTTGCGGTCGAGCGGGCGGGCCCGATAGCAGACCGTGATCCAGTGCAGCCGGACCCCGGCCTCGTCGGTGAAGTCCTCGTAGACCCCCAAGAGGTCGCCGACCTCCACCTCCAGTCCGAGCTCCTCCCCCACCTCCCGAGCGGCCGCGTCCCGGAGCGTCTCTTCCGGCTGGACGTACCCCTGAGGAAGCACCCAGGACCCGCGGTACGGCTCCCCCTCTTCCCGCATCACGAGGACCCGGTGGTCCGACTGGACCGCCGCGGCCACGAGCACGCGGACCTGCGAGTCCCGTGCGTCCCCCCGGGCGACGGCGGCTCGCGAGTAGCCCGGCGTTCGACCCCGCGCCGAGGCGCGGGAGCTTCCCCGGCCCGCCGGGTCGGGGTTTGCGGGCGGGCTCCCGCCGGGCGACGCGAGCGGGAGGCGTCCGGAACCCGCTCCCCGGTCGACGGCGGGGCCGTGGCGGCCATGTGGGTCTCCGTTCACCGTTCCGCTCCGTCCGCGACCCCCGAGCGTTCGCTGCATCCGGCGGGCCAAACGGTGAGGTATTCTAAGATTCGCCCACCCCCGGGATACCCTCCGCCCGGGCGGGGCTCCCCGGGGGACGCGACCGGACGGCGCCGACGGGGGCCCGGGCGCGCCGGAGGAGGGAAATGCCTCGACCGATACCGGTGGGGGTGGAGTCTCCTCTTCGGGAGGCCGATCCCCAGGGTCCCGCGTCCCCCGGCGCCGCCTCCATCCCGAGGCGCCGCCGGATCGCGCCGGACGTCTGGTCGATCTCCGTCACCAGCCTGTTCTCCGACTGGTCGTACGAGATGGTCCTCCCGATCCTGCCGTTCTTCCTGACATTCTCCTTGGGCGCCTCGCCCCTGATCGTGGGGTTCGTCGACGGGGCCGCGCAGTTCGCCCAGAGCGGGGTCCAGTCGCTCGCCGGGATCGGCCGATGGGCCGAAGGACGCCAGCGGAAGGTGCGCGGCGCGTTCGGATACCTCGCGACGACCGTCGGACACGGGCTCCTCACGCTCGCCGTCGCCTGGCCCCAGGTTCTCGTCCTCCGCATCGCGGCGTGGCTCGGTCGGGGGTCGAGGCAGCCGATCAAGAAGGCGATCGTCTCGAACGCCACCGCGGCGCCGGACCAGGGCGCGGCGTTCGGGATCGAGCAGGCGATGGATTCTCTCGGCGCCGTGCTCGGCACCGCGACGGCGGTCGCGGTGCTCCTCTGGAGCGGGATCGACGGCTTCCGATCGATCTTCGCCCTCAGCGTGGTCCCGGGCGTCGCGGCGATCGCGGTGCTCCTGGTATGGGTCCGCGACCGCGCCGCCCAGGATCCCTCCGGCGACTCCCGGCGTGGCTCCGCCCCGACGTGGAGGGATCTGCCGCGCGAGTTCCGCCTCTTCCTCGTCGCCGAGGCGGTGTTCGGCGTCGGCTCGTTCAGCATCCTGCTCGCCCTCCTCCGCGTCGGGGAGACGCTCGTCCCGGCGGACGGCGGATCGGTCGTCGACGCGGTGGTCGCGTCCCTCCTGCTCTACCTGCTCTACAACCTCCTGTTCGCCGGGCTGTCGTACCCCGGCGGCCGCTGGGTCGACCGCGCGCCCGGGCTCCTCCCGATCGCGATCTCGTTCGCCCTGTTCGCGGGGGTCGACGCGGCGTTGATCGCCGGCCACGGCCTGGGGGCCGGGGTCGTCGCGTTCTCCGTCGCCGGCGTCCAGGCCGGCCTGCAGGGCGTGGCGGAGTCAGCGTGGGTCGGCCGCCGGGTGGCGCGGGAGTCGGCCGGCGCCGCGTTCGGCTGGCTCGGCACGGTCCAGGGGATGGCGATCCTCGCCGGGTCGCTCCTGGCCGGGGCGCTGTGGACGTATCGCTCCGCGACGCTCGCCTTCGAGGTCTCGGCCGTCCTCTCGCTCGCGGGCGCGGGACTTCTCCTGCCCGTGTATCTCCTGGTCCGGGCGGCTCCCCGCCGGCCCCTGCCCGGGGTGTCCGGCCCCGGGTGAGCCACCCCGCGGGACCCGGCGGGGAGGTGGACGCGTGGTCCGGGGCGGTACGGCCGGACCCGGGCGGAGGCCGCGCGCCCTATCCGGGGGCGGGCACCGGAGGACGGCCGGCCGCCGCCGACTCGAAGATCTCGCGGTAGAGGTCGACCCCGAAGCTGGTCGGTAGCGGAGCTCCCTCGAGGAGACGGAACGACCGTCGTCCGTCGGGGAGCCGCTCGGCCCGCAGGAAGAGGGCGTCCCGGCCGCCCGCCCGGAACCAACCGCTCGCGAAGTCAAACAGGAACGTCACGAACACGACGGTCACGTCCGACTCGAGAAGGGCGCGGACGGTCTGCCGGGCGATCTCGGAACCCTCGCGCTCGTTCGTCGAGGCGAACGACTCGTTCAGGAGGAGCAACGCTCCCGGCCGGGCGTGCTCCAGGAGGGCGCTCAAGCGGGCCAGCTCCTCGTCGAGCTTCCCCCGATCGGCGGTCGCCTCCTCCTCGCGCTTGAAGTGGGTGAGGATCGCCGCGAACGCCGGCCCGGAGTACTCCGACGCCCCGACGCAGAGCCCGCACTGCGCCATCAGCTGGGCGAGCCCGACGGCTCGGAGGAACGTCGACTTCCCGCCCTGGTTCGCCCCGGTGATGAGGACGAGCCTCCGGTCGGCGGCGTCGAGGTCGTTCGGGACGGGAGGGCGACCGAGCCGGAGCGCGAGGCCGACGTCGTAGAGGGCGCGCGCCGACCACGCGCGGGGCTCGCCTTGGATCCGGGGGGTGGAGACCGGGACGCCGACCGCCGCGAGCCGGTCGTGGAGGTTGAGCGCCCCGACGTAGAAGCCGAGCTCGGTGCGCATCGCCCGGAAGAACCGCAGCATGTGGTCGACCGACCGCCCCAAGGCGATCGCCGACGGCGTCAGCCCGCGGTCGATCAGCTCCCCCACGATCCGGTGGCCGGACTCGTCCCGGTCGGCCACCAGGATCGTGTGGGTCCCGCGACGCGACCGGATCATGCGCCGCAGCCAGGATTCCCGGTCGGTCGCGGGCGCCCGCAGCGTGAAGGCGGCACCCTTGCCCCCGGGGCCGATCTCGGCGCTCAGGAGGATCCCCTCGCGCGAGCTCAGCCGCTCGAGGTGGGCCTCGGCCGCGGCGAAGAACGCCTCGTCGAGCTCCCGGCGCATCGTCGCGATCAGCCGGCTCCAGCCTTCGGACCGGACCTCGCCGGCCCGGGAGTCGATCAGCTTCCGGAGGCGGCGGAGGGCGTCGAGGAACGCCCGGAGGACCTGGAGGGACCGGTGCAGTACGGTCGCCGCCGATCGGGACGAGAACTCCCAGACCTGGCGCTCCTCCTCCAGCGCCTCGACCGCGACCGCGTACAGCTCCCGGACCAGCGCCGGCCGCTGCCGGCAGTCGTCGAGCACCCGCTGGCGGTAGACGATCGTCGCCGGATCGGGGGCGCCCGCGAGGAGCGCCGCGCGCGCCACGTCGCGCAGGAACGAGTCCCCCGCGCCCATCGCGTCGACGACCGCGTCGAGCCCGAGGTCCCGCGCGGTCGTCTTCCCGGGCTCCCCGAGCTCGGCCGGCACGACGAAGTCCCGGTCCGGGTGCATCAGGCCGATCCTCATCGGTGGAGCCGCTCCCGCAGCGTCGCGTAGGTCAGTCCGTACTTCGCGGCGATCGCGACCGCGTACGCCCGCCCGTCCGCCGGCGCCCGCACGAGGCGGAACGTCCGCACCGTGGGATCGTCCGGGGCGACCGTGCTCACGACGCTGACCGTGCCCGGGTTCAGGGCCGACAGCTCGTCCGCGAACGTCACGTAGACCGCAAGCATATCGCGCCGCACGATCTCCTCGAGGATCCGCTGGCCGACGAAGAGCGCGTCGGCGAGGGAGGTCGTCGAGAAGCTCTCGTTCACGACCAGGACGCTGGACGAGGTCGCCCGGGCCAGCACGTCGCGGATCCGGACCAGCTCGTCCTGGAGCTTCCCCCTCAGATTCTCCGGATGCTCCTCGCGCTCGAACTGGGTGAACACCCGGTCGCACAGGAACAGGCGGGCCGCCCGAGCCGGGACGGGCAGCCCGAGCCGGGCGAGATAGTGCACCTGCCCGAACGCCCGCCCGAACGTCGTCTTGCCCCCGTGGTTCGGCCCGGTCACGACCAGCACCCGTTCCGGGCCGGCGAGCCGGAAGTCGTTCGCGACGACGGCCGTGCCCTTCGGCCCGAGGCGGTGCGCGAGCGCGAGATCGTACGCCCCCTGCGCGACGGTGGTTCGCTCCGGGCCGCCGACCGCGGGGTAGCAGAAGCCGAGCCCGGCCTGGCGGAGCGAGGCGATGGAATCCAGGTAGCCGGCGAAGAACTGGACCTCGCGCTCGAACCGGAGGATCGTCGGGTCGAAGAACGACTCCGGGCGCGCGTCGAAGCCCCGCAGCCGAGCGAACAGATCGGGGTAGAGCTCGACGACGCGGTCGAAGATCGCCTCCTCGATGTGGTTCATCTCGGGGGTCTCGTGCGCCGGGAACCGGTAGCTCTTGTCCCCCGCCTCGCGGAACCGGGCGAACGTCCCCTCGACCTCGCGGCTGTAGTCGGCCTCGTCCGCGTAGCGTCCGACGGTGATCCTCGGACCCCGGAACCGCAGCGTGTAGCGGACGCGGCCGAGCTCCCCCTCGAGCGCTCGGGCCTCCGCCAGGACCGCGCGGAACCGGTCCGCCCCGGCGCACGCCCGCGCATGGTCCCGGAGTCCCTGGAGGCCCCGGGAGCGGACCGGCAGGCTCTCGAGGTCGGCCCCCAGGGCTTCGACCGCGGCGCCGTACTCGACCACGGACGCGAGCGACCAGGCCAGCTTCTGGTAGAGGTAGTGCATCCGCCCGGCCCGGTCGTGGTCGGCGTGGGCGGCCGTCATCCGCCGGGCGAACGCGTCGACGGCCGCGCGGATCGCCGGCTCCTCGAGGTCCTGGGCAACCGCCTGCCGGTAGACGATCTCGGCCGCGACCGAGACCGGCTCGGAGAAGAACGGCTTCAGGTCGTACGCCTCGCGGCCCGCGACCGCGGCCGCCACGATCTGGTCGAGGTGGAGGTCGGTGAAGATCGCGTCCGCCTCCTCGTGCGACGGCGGCGGGGCCGTGCCCTCGGCGAGGATGCTCCGGAACGGAGGGACCACGGCGATCACCTCGACCGGGCGTCGTGGCCGCTCACGCTGCCGCGCGACGCCCACCGGCCCGGGGTGCGGCCCCTGACGGGGATTCCCGGCTCGGGCCTTCGGTCCCTCTCGGCCGGAGCGTTCGGGCTCGCACGGCCGAACGGTGAGCTCCGCGACCCGGTATCCGATCGGGATCGTCTCATCCTCGCGGCCGGGGTCCGGGCGGCCGCCGTCGACCGAGGCGGCCTCCAGACCGCGGCGATCGGCGGCCGGGACCGTTCGAATCCGAGTCTCGCTTCCACGACCCCGACCCCCGCGTGGTGTACCGGCTCAGCCGGCGACCTCCGCTGCCTCGGATCCCGCGCCGAGTCCCGCGACGCGCGTCCGAAGCCGGTCCATCTCGCCCCGCCACCGCTCGGCCGACTCCCGACCGGCCCGGTGCGATGCGCGGCCGGCAGCGACCGCCTCCTCGATGAGGCGCACGTTCGCTTCCAGGCCCGCTCCCATCCCTTCGTGGATCGCCCGCCAGGACCGCGCGACCCGTTCCGCGAGGTCGCTGCGGATCCGGCCGGTCTGGGCCTCGAACTCGTCGCCGACCGTCTCGGCGACACGGGCGCGCAACCGGCGACGTAGGAGGCTGGGCGGCAGCAGGAGGACGGTCTGACCCACGAACGTCCCTTCGTAGAGTCCTTCGATGCGAGCCGAGCTCCCGCGCGAGTCGACCAGGGCCGGTTCGACGGAGAGCCGGGGCACGTCGATCCCGAACTCCCGGGCGACGTTCTCCGCCAGCGCCGCGGTCCAGCGGGCCATCCGCTCCTCGAACGTCCGGCTGACCCGGGCGAGCTCCGCGACGACCTCGTCGGTGACGTGCCCGCGGATGCGGGCGACGGCCGGAGCCACGAGGCTGCGGAACTCGGACTCGTACGCCCTCACGAATCCCCCACCGGTCCGGCCGGAAAGGGTCTCGAGACGCGCGCGCAGCGCGGCGACGACCGCGGGGATCTCCGCCTGGCGCAGGACGGCGAGCCGGGGGGGAAGCCGCTCGACGAGGGCGTCGACGGCCTCGCCGAGCCACGCCCGGGTCGCCTGGAACTCCGAACGGACCTCGGCCACGCCGCGATCGACCCCGGCCAGGCGCCGGTCCCGTTCCTCGTCCGAGAGAAGCGACGACCGCACCGCGAGGGCGAGCAGGTCGTGGAGCTTGTCCGCGAAACGCCGGGTCCGGGCTCGGGCGACCTCCTGGACCGCCTGCGCCCGGCCCGGTCCCAGGACCTCGCGGAGCGCCTCCCAGAGCGCGTGGAGCGGATCGCCGGTCTCCGGGCGCGCGGCCGTGCCGGGGCCGCTCCGGGCATGGCGCGTGGAGATCGGGAAGATCCGGACCGCGTCGAACCCGCAGCGCTCGCGCAGGACCCGGTCGAGGTAGCCCAGGAGCTCCGCGCGCTCGGAGGAGCTGACGAGGTCGACCTTGTTGAGGACGAAGAAGAACTTCGCGGCGTACTCCGAGACCTCGGCCAGGAACGCGACCTCGTCCGACGTGATCGGGGGGTCCGGCGAGAGGACGAAGATCGCCGCGTCGACCCGGGGCAGGAGCGCCCGCGCGGCCTCGGTGTTCGCCTCGTGCGCCGACCCGATCCCGGGGCTGTCGACGAACGTCACCCCGTCGGCCCAGTCCGGCAGAGGGGCCGCGACCTCGACCCGGAGGATCCGGCGACGGTTGGACGGGTTCTTCTGCTCGGAGACGTACTCCTCCACGGCGTCCCCCGGAACGACGTGGACGGTGCCGTCCGACTCCGTCACGCGCACCGCGACGGGACCCCGCACCAGGTAGGTCGCGACCGCCGTCGTCGGCAGGATCCCGGTCGGGAAGGCGGGGCGACCCGCGAGGGCGTTCAGGAGCGACGACTTCCCGCGCTTGAACTGACCGAGGACGGCGACCGTCAGCTCGCCCCGGGCGAGCGCCCGCGAGGTGGCCGCGATCTCAGCGGCGAGCTCGATTTGCCCGGCCGACCGGGCGATGCGTTCCAGGGTCGCGAGACCGGACTCGTCGGGGCCCGCTGCAGACTCGCTCGGTGGTGGCGACACGGGGTCTTACCGTAGGAGCCATCATCCGCCGCGCGGAACTTCCGGCGGGCCCCATCGCCGACCGGACACCGGGGTGGGCATAGATACGGTTTGCGCGAGCTCGGAGCGACGGCCGTCCGGTGTGGCTTCCGTTAACTAGCGAGGGCGGCTCGCATCCGACGTGCTGACCGTCGCGGACCTCGAGGTGAGCGTGCTCGAGTTCCGGCAGCGGTCGTTCCAGTTCGATCGTCTGGCGGAGCTCGACGGCGGGCCGTACGCTGTATTCTCCCGCACCGAGACCGAGAACGAGCGCCAGCTCCGCCCGCGCCTCGTGCGCCTCACGGTCGTCGCGCCGCTCGCCTGGGTCGCCCTCGACCCGGAGGCGGACGTGCTCCGGGTCGGCGAGCCGCGGTCGCGGGCCGCCCTCCCCGGGGCGACCCCGGTCGAGGTCGCGGCGGAGCCGTCCGAGTTCGAGGAGGACGGGCGACCATGGCAGCGCGCGCCGGCGGGGGGCACGGGGTTCGTCTACGTCCCCGCAGAGCGCGCGAAGTCGCTGCTGGCGCCTGAGGCACGGGCGACGCTCGGCCTCGCGTAGCGGCGGTTACGGCTTCGGGCGCAGCGCCCGCTCGACGAGCGCCGCGATCAGCGCGCCGACGATCGGGGCGACCCAAAACAGCCAGTCCTGCGAGATCGCCCACCGGTCGGCGGGGAAGTACGCCGAGAGGAGCGCCGGTGCGAAGCTTCGCGCCGGGTTGACCGACGTGCCGTCGATCGGAAGGCTGACGAGGTGGATCATCGCGAGCGTGAGGCCGATGCCGACCGGCGCGAGGTTCTTGGTCGAGCCTTCAGCACGTGTCGCGAACAGGACCGCTTGCAGGAACAGGAACGTCAGGACCACTTCGAGGAGGAACACCGAGCCGACCGCCACCGTGTAGGGCGAACCGTCCCCCGAGTACCCCTCGGACGCCAGCGCCGCGTGGCTCCCGGTGACGGAGCCCCAGAGCGTGCCGGACCCGTGGGCGACGGCGGCGATTGCGGCGACGGCGACCAGGGCGCCCGCGACCTGGGCGAGCACGTACGGGACCACGTCACGCGTCGGCAGCCGTCCCGACGCCCACGCCCCGACCGTGATCGCCGGGTTGAAATGACCGCCCGAGACCTCACCGAGGGCGTACAGGAGGCCGATCAGCCCCCAACCTATCGACAGGGCGATGATCAGGACCCGGGCCGTCGGGTCGACGCCGGGGATGTTCAGCGTGAACATGGCGGCGCCCGTGACCGCGATGAGCAGTCCGAACGTCCCGAGAAACTCCGCGAGATACCGCTGCGAGTCGGTCCAGTGCACCGCCGAAGTGGGCGGTCTTTCGCTTAATAAGGCCTGCGGTCGCGAGGCAGCTCGGGCCCCGTCCCGGGGGGCGTCCGCGGGATGCGCCGATCCGGGGGAATCCCGCCGACGCTACCCGATCCCCATCGACGCGAGCTTCTCGGGGAGGTAGCGGTCGGTGACGTAGTTTAGGCCGTACTTGGCGAGCGACTGCTGCTCCGCCTTCTTCCCGTTGCGGAGCATCAGCTCGATCTCGGCGCGCCACTCGGCGGTCGCGAACCGCGGGTCGGTCAGCTCGGTCTGGAGCGCGCGCACGTCCTGCTCCGAGAGCTTGTCGGACGGGAGGTCGTAGTTCTCGATATCGGAGGCGGTCACGCCGAGGAACTCCGCGGCGGGGGTCGCGAGGTAGCTCGACAGGTGGGCGGTCTTGATCGCGCCGTAGGCGACGCTCGCGAAGATCCGGAACGACCACGGGTCGCCGTCCGTGAAGACGACCACCGGGAGCTTGAGCTCGTCGGAGATCCTCCGCAGGAACCGCCGCGTCGAGCGCGCCGGCTGGCCCTTCAAGTGGACGAGGAGTGCGTCGTGCTTCTCGTCGAACCCGTTCTCCGCGAGCCGGTCGACCATCCCCCCGCACTCGATCGCGATCACGAACTTCGCGTTCGTCCCGACGAACTCGATCTTCTCCTTCTCGACGTTGAACGGGAGCGCGTAGCCTCCGTCCCCGACGTCGTCCCGGCAGTTGAACCGCTTGACGAGCCCCTTGCGGTTCTTCTCCTTGAGCGTGAGGTCGCCGATCACGGACGCCCCGTTCTCCTCGGGGTGGAGGCGGAAATCCTCCCGCAGGCGCTCGCACATCACCTCCAAATCCTCGATGAGGAGGTTCGACTCGTCCTCGCTGTGGAACTTCGCGTCGTCCCACCCCTCGCTGATGTAGTAGAGCTCGCGCAGGGTGGATGTCTTCTGGTCCGCGGCCATCTCGTTGATGAAGTCGACGACGCAGAACGTCCGCAGGAGCATCAGCGCCCCGTCGAGCTTGCGGGCGCTGCGCGTCCCCATCGCTTTCCCGAGCCTCCAGACGCCGTCGCGCGACTGGAACGCGAGGTTCTGCTTCGTCCTCAGCGGGAGGCGCATCCGGGGGATCTCGCCCCGGCGGAGCTGGTCGTAGATCTGCCGGGCGAGGTCGACGGTCGGGGTGAGCGCGTCGGCGCGGACCGGGGCCGCGGGCTCGTCAGTCCTCTTCGCGGACGCCCCCGCTCGCTTCGGCGGCATCGTAGTCCACCTCCTCCTCGGTCGCGCCGGACGTCGCGCTCTCCTGAGCGGCGACCTCGGCGGCCTCGACGATCGTGCGGGGAAGCCGGACCTCCCAGTCGCCCGGGAGCGGGTCGGCGCCCAGGAGGTGCGCCTCGTCGATCCCGGCGACGTACCAGTCGAAGTCGTTGGCCTCGACCTCGGATTTCGGCGGGAACGAGGCGGTGAGGGTCGTCCGCGCGTTCGGAAGGAGCTTCGGCAACGTCCACCACGCCCGTCCCAGCGCCGGCTCCGTCCCGTCGGGGGCGGGGTCGAACCGCGCCGCGGCGAGGAGCTCGGGCGGGACCTCCGCGAACAGCTCGAGGACCCGGGGGCGCGGCGTAAAATTCGTGATCTCGACGGGGACCCGGATCCCGTCGGGGCCGGGGTTCACGCGAGTCTCGACGTTCACGACGTCCATGATCCGGGTGATCACCGGGGTCAGGTCGGGGACCGGCTTCGCGACCATGCGGCTCGCCCGCTCCGCGAGCTTCGGGAGGATCCGCTGGATGATCGCGAACTTGTCGCTCGCGAACTCCCGACGGCCCTTGCGCGAGAGGTGGGTCCTCAGGTGCCGGGCGGCCGCCTGGAGCGCGAGCGTCAGCTCCTTGTCGATCTCGGGATCCTCGGCGATCGCCTCCTTCGCCTCGCTCGTGAACGGGACCTTCGTGGAGGCGACGTGGACGAGGAGAAGCGCCGGCCCGCTCGGGATCCCCGTGCCGCCCTTCTGGTCGAGGCCGTAACGCCGCCAGTCGACGCTCGCGATCGCGTTCGTGATCGCGCACGCCCCCTGCTGGAAGAGGAGGGGGACGCGGTTGGCGAACCGGAGGATCTGGACGGGCTGGTCGGACGGGAGCCCGCCGCCGTAGACGAGCCCGACCTCGACCATGAACGGGAAGCCGCCCCGGACCTTCGGCGGCCGGCTCACGGGCGGGGCGAAGAACTCCGGCCGCAGCTCCCCGAGGACGTTGCGGAGCCCCCGCTTGATCAGGAGGGCCCCGATCGGGGAGAGGCAGTCCGAGGACGGGCTGACGAGCGGAGCCTCGTGGAGGGCGGTCAGGAGCCGCTCCTGGGCCTCGCCCTGGACCGACGCCGGCTTCGCGCCGGCCGCGAGTCCCGTCCGCTCGAGGAGCTCCTTGGCCGCGCGCGCGCTGACCCCCTGGAGGTCCTTCGCGAGGAACTCCCCGAGCGTCGGGCGCCGGCTTGCCTTGAGGAGCGAGCCGAGCTCGCCCAGCTCGAGGCCGTACGGGTGCGGGAGCGTCTCCTTCGCCGGCGGCGGAAGGTCGGTCGTCGCCCGCTCGAACGTGACCCGGGTCCCGTCCGGCTCGACCAGCACGATCCGGGCGTGCGGGTTGACGATCGCGGTCCCCCGGAGGTACTCGAACGGGGACTGGCGCCCCCGGAGGTACCGTGCCTTGAGCTCGATCTCGACTCGCGTGCCGTGCGGGCGGTCCCAGAGGACGACGTCTTCCGAGTCGACGCGCGGCTGGTTGCGTTGCGTGTCGAGGAAGATGTCGAGGACGTGGGCGGTGTCCTCCTCCTCGACCTTGGAGGTGATCCGCGTCGGGCGGGCGGTCGTCAGGTTGGCGTACAGGACCGCGGCGGAGATCCCGATCCCCTGCTGGCCGCGGGCCTGCCGGTGGGAGTAGAACCTCGATCCGTAGAGGAGCTTCCCGAAGACGTTCGGGATCTCCCGGCGGAGGATCCCGGGCCCGTTGTCGGAGACGGCGACCCGGAAGCGGTCGTCCTTCCGCTTCTCGATCTCGACCGTGAGCTCGGGGAGGATCGACGCCTCCTCCGCGGCATCGAGACCGTTGTCGACCGCCTCCTTCACCGTCGTGAGGAGGGCCCGCTGGAGGTTGTCGAACCCCAGGATCTGGCGGTTCCGCTCGAAGAACTCCGCGACCGATATCTCGCGCTGCTTCGCGGCGAGCTGCTGGGCGATCGTCGGGCGAGGAGGCACCGGTCCCGAACGGTCCGGGGGCCGCTATAATGGCCTCGTTCGAGTCGAACGCCGCTCACGGCGGACGAGGCGTCCGCCCGGCGGCCCGGATCGCGGCATCGCGCAGGACCGGGCGGAACGGGCGCCAGCGGGCCGACGCCCCCGGGTCCACGTCCACCCCGTAGAGCCGCTCCTCGTCCCCCGCGCCCGACCACGCGATCGTCTCGAGCGGGAGCGGCTCGCCCCGGGCGTCCCACGCCCCGGTTCCTCCGCCGAAGACGAATCCGTCCTCGACGCCGACCCGGTTGACGTAGACCACCGGGAACGCGTTCTCGATCGCCCGGGCCGGAAGGAGCTTCTCGAACAGCCGGCGGCTCGTGACCGGGGAGGCCGAGATGATGACGAGCAGTTCGGCTCCGTCGAGCGCGAGGTCGCGCGAGACCTCGGGAAAGAACGCATCGTAGCAGATCTCGAGCCCGATCCGGTGCCCGCCGGCCCCCACGGTGCGGCTCGCGTCGGAGGGTGTGTACGCGAGGCCCTCCTCGAACGGGCCGAAGTTGGGAAGGTAGCGCTTGCTCTGGCTCGACGCCGGGCCGTCCGGAGGGACGAGGAGGGCAACGTTCTCCACCTCGCCCCGTCGCCCCTCGAGAGCGACCGGGGCGCCGACGACGATCGTCGTCGTCGCGCTTCGGGCGATCCGGCGGAGGCTCTCGAACGAGCGATCCCCCGGACGCAACGAGAGCGCGTGCACGCGGTCGCCGAGACCGTACCCCGACAGGAACAGCTCCGGGAAGATCGCGAGGTCGCTCCGCGCCGCCCGGACGGCGGCATCGAGCCGCTCGAGGTTGCGGTCGATGTCGCCCCGCACGGGCGCGAGCTGGCCGAGGAGCAACCGCATCAGTAGAAGTAACGACGGACGGCGAGCAGATAGACGAGCAGGACGACGAAGATCAGGAACAGGACGGTGATCGACCCGGTGAAGAACAGGTAGGCGGTCGTGGCGAACACCAGGACCACGGTCGTCCAGAGCGCCCACGTCTCCTGGTTCCAGAGCGCGGTCGCGATCGACAGGAGCGCCGCCCCGAGCACGACCAGGATGAACGCACCGAGGAGGTCGATCGACTGGAAGATCTCGATGGACGGGGGGAACAGGTTCCCGAAGTAGGAGTCGAGGATGAACAGGAGGCCCGCGAGCAGCATCACGAGGGCGAAGATCGCGATGACCACGGAAACGACCGCGACGCCGACCGGGAGCCGGGGGCGGACCGGCGTCGGCTCCCACGGCGGCGGGAGCCGGTCGAACTCGACCGATCCGGGCGCGGCCGGCCCGGCGTAGGCGGCGGCCGACGCGGTCGCGGTCGTGCTCATGGCCCTCGTCCGCTGCCCCCGAGCCGGCCGGCGGGCCATCTACCTTTCGCTGGAGCGGAACGCGACCGGAGCGGGAGGTGCCGACCCCCGTCGCCCGTGGTTCGTGCCCAGGGCGTGACGGCCGCGGTCGGGTCCGCGGGAGCATCGACCCGAATCCGCATCGCCGGCGGGGCGACCGCTCCGCCCGGCTCGCCCGCGAAGCTATTTGAGGGTCGGCCTGCTGGCCCACCCCGCGCCGCCACTGCGGGAGTAACTCGTGTCGATGGAATCCACGGACGGAACGTCAGGCCCCTCGCCCACTCCGCCACGGCCCAAGCCCCGCCTTTCGCCGGGGGCTGTGGGGGGCATCGTGGCGGTCGTGCTTGCCGTCATCGTCGTCCTCTCGCTGATGTTCGCCGGGCTGATCCCGGGAATCCACCCGTTCAAGACGTCCTCGAGTCCCTCCACGCCAACCTACGACGTGAACTTCACCGAATCCGGCCTCCCCTCGGCGACGTCCTGGTCGGTGACGTTGGACGGAGCGACAACGCCCTCGACCGCCTCGACGATCTCCTTCAGCGAGCCCAACGGGGTCTACGCGTACACCGTCGGTACCGTGACGGGCTACGAGAGTCGACCCGTGAGCGGGTCGGTGACCGTCTCCGGAGTCGCCCAGGTGATCGCCGTGGCGTTCGAGCCCACCCTCGAGAGCACGCTGAGCTCCAGCGCGTCGACGACCCAAGTAGGAGCGGCGGTCGTTCTCACGATCGGCCTTTCCGGAGGGTTCTCTCCGGAAACGTGGACCCTTACGGAGAACGGTTCCTCGGCGAACCTTTCGGGCGTGACCTCGGACCACTACACTTTCGCTCCTGCGCACCCCGGTAGCTACACGTTCTACCTCAATGCGACGGACGGGGTGGACGCCACCGCCCGCGCGTCGACCACGGTGACCGTCCGTCCCGCGCTCGAGGCGGAGCTGAGCGCGAGCCCGCCGACGACCCAGGTGGGAGGGACCTCGACGCTGACCCTTGCGTTCTCCGGCGGGGTCGCCCCGGTCGCCTGGACGCTTGCCGAGAACGGCTCGTCGGCCAATCTGACCGGCGCGAGCGGCGGGCACTTCACCTTCCGCCCCGCGGAGGCGGCCACCTACACGTTCTACCTCAACGCCACGGACCACGCCGGAAGCGTGTCGGACGTCACCGCGACGGTCACGGTAGAGCCGGCGCTTGTCGCGACCCTTTCCGCGAGCCCGACGTCGGTGCCGGTGGGTAAGACCTCGACCGTCACACTCGGATTCTCGGGCGGGGTGAGCCCGATCTCGTGGACCCTTACCGAGAACGGTTCGGCCGCGAACCTCTCCGGAGCGTCGAACGGGCAGTACCTGTTCGGCCCGGTCGCTGCCGGGACGTACACGTTCTACCTCAACGCGACCGACGCCGTGGGCAGCGTCGCGAATGCCACGACGGAGGTCTCCGTGACGCCGGGACTGCTCTCCACGCTCAGCGCGAGCCTGGCCACGACGCAGATGGGCGTGAACTCGACGCTGACGGTCGGCTTCGTCGGCGGCGTGCCGCCTTCGTTCTGGACGCTCGAGGTGAACGGATCGGTCGCCAACCTGACGGCCGTGGGCGACCAGTACACGTTCGTTCCGCCGGCCCCGGGAACCTACACATTCTACCTTAACGCGACGGACGCGGGGGGGAACTGGTCCAACGTCACGACGACCGTGACGGTGGTGCCGGCGCTCGCGGTGACGCTCTCCCCGAGCTCGACGTTGATCTCCACCTCGAAGACCTTGACGCTCACGCTCGGGTTCTCGGGCGGCGTACTCCCGGTGCAGTGGACGTTGGAAGAGAACGGATCGAGCGCGAACCTCTCAGGAGTCGAGCTCGACGCCTACGTCTTTGCTCCCACCGGGGCCGGTACCTACACGTTCTACCTGAACGCGACCGATACAGTCGGCAGCGTCAGTCAGACGAACACGACCGTCAAGGTCGTGCCGGGGCTCCGGGCCAGCCTGACCGCGAACCCGGCTCTCACCGAGGTCGGGGAACCGTCGACGTTGACGATCGCGTTCCTGGGCCCGGTCCGCGCCGCCGCCTGGACGCTCGAGGAGAACGGCTCGTCCTCGAACCTTTCGGGGGTGACGGACGACCAGTATACCTTCGTTCCCACGGGCCCGGGGACGTACACGTTCTATCTCAACGCGACCGACGCGGGCGGGAACACGTCCAACGCCACCGCGACCGTGACGGTCGAACCGCCGCTTGGGGCCACGCTCACGGCAAGCCCGTCGTCGACCACGATCGGGACCCCCTCGACCCTGACGCTCGGATTCTCGGGAGGAGTGGCGCCGATCGCCTGGACGCTCGAGGAGAACGGCTCGAACGCGAACCTCTCGGGCGTCTCGGACGCGCGGTATCTCTTCCTCCCGACCGCCCCGGGGACGTACACGTTCTATCTCAACGCCACGGACTACGTCGGCAGCATCGCGAGCGCCACGGCCACCGTCTCGGTCTCCGCGAGCGTCCCGTACGCCGTCACGTTCACCGAAACCGGGCTCTCGACGGCGACGCCGTGGACGGTGACGCTCGGGGGCGTCTCCGACACGTCGACCGGCAGCTCGCTCTCGATCGATCTGCCGAACGGGAGCTACGACTTCACCGCCGGGGCGTCCGGCTACACCGGGTCGCCCGGGTTCGGCCCGCTCATCGTGGCGGGGAGCCCGGTCGGGCAGTCAGTGCGCTTCACCCGGGCGGTCTCCGTCGGGGACTACACTCTCTCGTTCACCCAAACGGGGTTGAACAACTCTACCGCGTGGGCCCTCGAGGTCACGGAGAATCTCTCCGGGACCCTCTACGGCGCGGCCCAGGGCGGCGAGGGAAGCACGATCGAGTTCGCCGTCCCCAACGGCACCTACGCGTGGGTCGCCGAGAACGAGACCAACTACACCGTCGTCCCCGGCGGCGGGAGCATCACGATCGACGGCCACGACGAGGCCCAGTCGATCGTCTACGAGCCGAGTTACGACGTGAACTTCACGGCCACCGGCCTACCCTACGGAACGATCTGGAGCGTGGAGATCGGAGGCATGATGCAGAACCTGAGCTCCTACGACAACGCGTCGTTCGCCCTGCCCAACGGGACGTACAACTTCCGCGCGAACTCGACCGGCTTTTCCGCGGACCCGGATTCGGGAAAGATCACGGTGAACGGCCAGTCCGTCAACGAGACGATTGTGTTCACGCAGGGGTACACGTACTCCGTGAGCTTCTCGGAGACCGGTCTCGCGTTCGGCGACTTCTGGACGGTCTACCTGGACGGGCAGGTGCAGTTCGGTCTCGCGGGGATCTCGGGCGATATCACGTTCGCCGAGGCGAACGGGACCTACGGCTTCACGGCGTACCCGGCCGACGGGTACATCGTGTCGCCGGCGTTCGGTCCGGTCGTCGTTGCGGGAGCCGCCGTCTCGCTGACGCTCACGTTCTCCGTCCCGACGACGTTCCCGGTGACGTTCACGGAGTCGGGCCTGCCCGCGGGAACCTACTGGTACGTGAATCTCAACGACTCGGAAGAGTATTCCGATACGACGACGGTCGAGTTCAACGAGACGAACGGCGTCTACAACTTCGCGATCGGCGCGGAAGTGGAGGCGTACTCGATCAGCCCGGCCGCCGGGTCGATCGCGGTCTCGGGGGGCGCCGCCGGTCAGGCCGTGACGTTCACCCAGGAAGCGACGTATCCCCTCACCGTCTCGGAGACCGGCCTCCCGAGCAACGCACCGTGGGAACTGGAGGTCGGGGGGCTCGACGGAGGCGGGAGCTTCTTCAACGAGTCGACGGGCACGACCGCGGTCGTAGAGGTCCCCGACGGCTACTATTCGTTCGAAGTCGACGCTATCGCGAGCCCGGGCTACGTCGGGTCGCCGTCGTTCGGGAGCGTGGAGGTCGCCGGCCAGGGCGTCATCACGTCGGTGACGTTCGTCTACGCTCCGTCGGACCATCTCGTGACGTTCCTGCTGCTGAACGACTTCGGCGGGGTCCTGAGCGAGGAGCTCGGGGCCGTGCCGAACGGATCGGCCTGGACGGTGACGATCGACGGGGTCACCCAGACCACGATCGGGGAGGCGGTCACCTTCCTCGTGCCGAACGGCACCTACGCGTATTCGATCACGCCTCCCGTGGGGTACACCTCCTGGCCCAGCTCGGGCGTCGTCACGGTCAACTCCACGGCGTCCAGCCCCAGTTTCCTCGGGGCGGCCTACATCGAGCTCGACTTCCACGCCTCGAGCGGCGGCGTCCCGATCTCCGGACTCGCCTCGGACGCGGCTCCCTGGCTTACCGCCCTGCGGGTCTCCCCGGCCCAGTTCTGGCGCTAGTGTCCCGTCCGACGAATGGGTGAGCTTATAGCCGGGGACCCGTTCCGTTCCTTGTGCGGGTCGCCCCGGTCATCTCTCTCGCGTCGGAGGAGCGCCGTCAGCTCGAGTCCTGGGCCCGGGGCCGGTCCACTCCCTTTCGCATCGTGCTGCGAGCCAAGATCGTCCTCCGCGCCGCCGATGGGCTCCAAGACAA
>JASHOP010000073.1 GCA_030041075.1 Thermoplasmata archaeon
CTCGGATACCCCTGAGACCGAAGCGGGCCACCAAGGCGCCGCCCGCGCCACCGCCGCCCCCCCAGGAGGAGCCATCGAGCACGGCCCCGGAGCCGGAAGCGGACCCTGAGATCGAGTCGTTCCTCGCCGAGCTCGACAAGATCAGCTCCGAGTTCGAGACGAGGATTCCCCGGCGGAGGACGGGCCCGACCCCGGACCAGAGCGAGTCGGACATCCCCCCCGGCGGTTGAAGGCGTCCGTCCCCGTTCCTCCGATGCGGCCCTGCGGTCCGGGCGCGGGATCACCGAGAGGCATCCCGGCGACCGTCCCTGGCCGAGGTGGAGGAGTGCCTCCCGGCACGACGCCGCGGGCGACCTGCCTCGGCGGTGGAGCGGAACCCGTCGAAGAGCGCGGAGAGCACCGGCGAGAGATCGCTCCACGACCGAAGCTCGTAGTCCGCCGGCGGATCGATCGGCTCTGCCGCTCGGCACGCCGCGGCGTACCGAGGTCCGTACGTCTTCCCCCCGCGGTACAGGATCGCGCTCCGGAAACCCGCGGCGCGGGACCCCTGGATGTCGAGGCCCAGGTCGCCCACATGGACGGCCTGGGCCGGCGAGACGCGCAGCGGGCGTAGCGCCTGCCAGAAGATCTCGGGAGCCGGCTTGGCCCAGGGCAGCTCGTCGCTGAACGCCCACGCCTCGATGGACCGGTCGATGCCGAGCCGGCGTAGGACCCGCCGCATGCTGCGGCCGGTCTCGCCGATGAGGTTCGAGACGACCGCCGTCCGGAATCCCGAGCTTGCGACCCGTCGGAGCTCGGCCGGCGCGCCCGGGGTCGCCTCGAACGGTAGCCGGTCCGTGTGTTCCTCGACGCAGCGGATCCACGCGCGAGGCCGCGCCTTTCGACCCGCCAGCCGGGACGCTTCCAGCGCCAGCCCTACGACCGGGGCTCCGATCCCGTGCCGACGGTTCGCTGCCGCGAAGGCGAGCCGGGCCGCCTCGTTCGGGTCGACGGGCGAGCGGACCGCGGGCGGATCGGCGCGCGGAGAGTCCCGGACGATCTCCGCCAGCTTCGCCTCCTGCCACGCGAGATACCGGTCCTCCTCCGCGGGGGCGAGCCGGACCAGCGTGTGCCAGACGTCGAACGTGACCGCCGGCACCGCCGACGGGTCCCAGCCGTCGCTCCGATATCACCGTGCCGGTCGACCGCCCCCGCGGTCGCCGTCCTTCCGCGCTGGCGCGACAGTCGCCGGGTGCCATCCTGGCCCGCAGGGGACGGATGGCTCCGGGTCGTCTTCGATCGTGGGACGTGGCCTTATGCCGAGTCCGGTGCCTTGCCCCACGATGCCGGAGGCGGTCCCCCCGCGCGAGCTGGCGATGTACGTGGCCGGCCAGCCGGACCTGACCGGCTTCGGCGCCGGCTCGAGCCGCTTCTCGTTCGGCGGCCGGCTCGCGTCGATGTTCGTGCCGGGCGCGGGTCTCGCGTACACCACGCGGGTGAGTCCGCCGGCTCCTTCGGGGACCGCCGCGGACTCGGGACCGCAACCCGAGGCCGATCCCGCGGCGGACCCGGCGTACTCCGACCTGGCCCTACCTACCCGTCAGTCCCTCGCGATCGTCCTCGACTACGCCCAGAAGTTCGGATGGTCGGTCCACATCATCGATGTGACGCGGCAGCTGGTTCCCGAGAGCGAGATCCTCGCCTCGCTGGGGGGGGACGTAACGTTGCCGATCCTGGTTCGCCCCGACGGAGGGCGGCTCCAGGGCGAGGAGCAGTTCACGCCCGGACGAATCCGGCGTTTTCTCGCCGCTCCCTGAAGGTTTCTGAGGTCGATCCCGCTACCGGCGCCGGGTCGATCGGGTCGGGTCCCGGGCGGGATCGGGCCCGACCGAGGTCGGTGGGGGTGGCTCCCCGCGCCGGGGCGGCCCTCCTGCCGGAACCGAGGGGGGTTCCGCGAACTCTCCCGCTGGTCCGGGCGCGTTCCCCCGTCAGGTGAAGCCTTTTGGGCCGGGCGACCTAGGGTCCTCCGGCCATGGCGCTCGTCCGGCCCGTGTTCCTTCGGAGCCTGTGGCGATCGATCCACAACGGCGTCGGAGGCAAGGCGCCGGTGATCGCGGGCCACAAGCTGCTCTACCGGTGCAACCTCGAGTGCGGAATGTGCCCGTTCTGGCGGCGCGAGGACGAGAACCTCCTGTCGGTGGAGGACGAGGTCCGAATGATGGACTCGCTCGTCCGTGGCGGGGTCTCGTTCCTAGGCTTCGAGGGCGGCGAGCCGCTCCTGCGTCGGGACCTTCCGGAGATCCTCGCCGAGTCGCACGACCGCTTCCACACCTCGGTCGTCACCAACGGCTGGCTGCTCCGCAACCGGGTCGACGAGCTCGTCCCGTACCTCGATCTCCTGTTCGTATCGCTCGACGGGATCGGCGACCTCCACGACCGCCTGCGCGGGATCCCCCGGTCGTACGAGAAGGCGATCGAGGGGATCCGCGCGGTCCGGGGCCGCGTGCCGGTCGCGGTCAGCTATACGATCCAGCGCGAGAACATGGACGATGCGGAGAAGGTCGTCGAGCTGGTCCGCCGGCTCGGGGTGGGGGTGACGTTCCAGGTCGCGTACAACTACTCGACCGCCGACCCGATGGCCCCCGAGGGCCAGAGGCTGCGCGAGACGCTGGAGCGGCTCCTCACCCTCAAGGAACGCGGAGCGCCGATCCTCGAGTCCCGCGAGTACTTCACCAGCGTCGTCGACTCGTGGTACCGCGGGATCCCGTGGCGGTGCAAGCCGTGGTTGACGATGAACGTCGACCCCCAGGGCCGCCTGGTCCTCCCGTGCTACACGCTGCGGGAGTATGGGGGCCGGGAACCGGTCTGGGACGTCGATATCCACAAGCTGTGGAACTCGTACGACTGGGGGGCGTACGAGCAGTGCAACAAGTGCGCGCTCGCGTGCTACCTCGAGCCTTCGTTGTTCCGCTGGACGAACCCGACCATGATCCGCGAGCGGATCATCGAGCCGATCGTCTCGTACCTGGACTCCGGCGGCCCGGCGGGGCCGGTGCAGATCACGTCGTAGCCTCTCGGGACCGGGCCGCGAGCCGGCGTCCCCGGGCCGGCCGTCGGGATCGCCCGTCCTCGACGCGACGGCTCACCGGACCGGGGCCGGCGTCTGGCATCGGGTGCACGCGGCCGACCACGGCGCGTTGACGAGCTTGCACTTCGGGCAGGTCCAGGCCCGCGCGGGCCGTGACGAGGGCACC
>JASHOP010000074.1 GCA_030041075.1 Thermoplasmata archaeon
CCCGGCGTCCAGTCGGTGCTGCGCGACCCCGTCGGCCTCGGCGTTCTCGGGGCGCCCCACGGGGCGGGCCGCCCGCGGGTCGTCGGCTTCGTCCGCGGGCTGGGGATCTCCGAGTTCGACCGGGTACGCGCGAGGCCGGGGGCGCGCGGGGTCGCCGCGCGGATCGACACCTGGCGCGAGGGGCGGACGATCCGTCGGCTGGAGAAGGCCGCGATCGCGGAGGCGGACCGACTCGTGCTCGACGACGCGGAGGTCGGCACCGCGCTCGCCCGGGAGTACGGGGTCCCCGCGGGAAGGATGCTGGCGGTCGCCCGGGCCGTGGGCGGCGGGCCGGCCCCGCCGGACCGGGCGAAGGCGCGCGGAGCCCTCGGCCTCCCGATCGACGTCCCCGTCGTGGCGGCGCTCTGCGGGTCGGAGGCCCCCGGCCCGTCGGGGGCGGACCGGGCCCGGGACGCGTTCCAGCGGATCCGGCCGTTCTTCGCCGGGGCGCGGCTGGTCGTCGCTGGGTCGACGGTGCCGGCCGGCCCGGGCGTGGTCGTGATGCCGCGGCGAGACGCCGAGTCGTTCGCGCGCGCGCTCGCGGCGGCCGACGTGGCCGTCTTCCCGCCCCGGGTCGCGGGGTTCGACGCGGGCGTCGTGCTCGCGCTCCGGCAGGGCGTCGCCGCCGTCACGCTGCCGACGGTGCGGCTCCCGGCCGACTCCGCCCGCGCCGTGCGCGCCGTCGAGAACGACGACCCCGGCGACCTCGCCTCCGTGCTCGCCGACCTCCTGGCCGACCTCGCGCAGCGTCGCGAGCTCGCCGCCCGGGGTCGCGAGTTCGCGAAGCGGTTCGATCCCGCGACCGTGGTCGGGGAACTCGAGGGCGCCGGCGTGCTGCCCCCGCCCTAGTCCGGTCGCGAAGGGACCTCGTCGAGGCGCCACTCGGCAAACCGCCGGCCCCCGGCCGCCCGACGGACCTCGCGGTTCACGTCGCTCCAGACGGTCCCGGGCGGGATCTCCCCCCGGTCGACCGCGTCGAGGACCCGGCGGAACCGTCGGCGGAGCGGCTCGAACGGGTCGTCGACCCCCGGTCGGGCCCAGGCCGACGCGGGCCGCAGGATCGTCAGCGTTCCGCGCTCGACCGACCAGATCCCGACGGGCGCGGACCGGGTCGCGGCGGTCCGGCGCTCGAGACGGCCGGCGGCCGTCCGGGACCCGAGCACCACCGCGACCCAATCTCCCCAGGCGCGCCGCCGGAGCGCCTGGACCAGGACGGTGCGCGCGTCGGCGACCTTGCCCTCGACCAGCCCCACCTCCGACCCGCGACGGGCGACGAGATCGAAGTAGTCGGTGCCGTCGACGTCGCGGTAGGTCCGGAATCCCTCGCTCCGGAGGTGCGCCGCCGCGACGTCGAGGATCTCCCGCTCGGAGGGCCGGCGCGTTCGCGGCGCGGCCGACGGGCTCACGTCCCGGCCCGAAGGAACCATCGGTCGAGCTGCGCGCGGGCCACCCGCACGAAGATCGGGCGGCCGTGCGGACACGACGTCGGGCGCTCGGGGAGCGCGTCTAGGGCACGCAGGAGGTCGGCGATCTCCTCGCGCGGCACGCTATCGCCGGCCCGGATCGCCGCGTGGCAGGCGATCGCCGCGGCGGCCCGGTCCGCGAGGTCGTCCGGCAGCGTCGGGCGCGCGCCGGCCGCCAGCTCATCGAGAAGCTCGAGCACGCCCTCCGCGCGGGCCCGCCGGCCCCGGAACGACGGGACCGAGCGGACCCGGTAGGTCTCGGGCCCGAACGGCTCGACCTCGAACCCGGCGGCGCGGATCGTCCCCGCCTGCGCCGCCAGCGCCGCCCGTTGCCCGCCCGACAGCAGCAGCACAACCGGGTCGACGAGGATCTGGCGGCCGAGCGCCCGGTCCCGGCGGATCGACTCGAACAGGAGCCGCTCGCTCACGGCGTGCTGGTCGATCACCACGAGCCCTTCGTCGCTGGCCGCGACCCAGTAGAGGTCGTGGAGCGCCCCGAGGAGCTCGAGGCGGGGCCGCCGGGGTCCCTCCTCGACCGGAGCGGGGAGGAGCGCCCCCGGCACCTCCTCCAGGGTCCGCTGCGCGGGCGAAGCGACGACCGGGCCCGGGCTCGACGTCGCCTCCGACGTCGGAGCCGGCGGGGCGTAGCCCGGTTCGATCGGCCCGGTCGCTCCCGGTCCGGTCACGGCGTCCGCGACCGCGGGAGCGCCGAGGAGCGCCTCCCGGACCCCGCGCAGGACCGCGTCCGCCACGTCCCGCTCCCGGGCGAACCGGACCTCGCGCTTGGTCGGATGGACGTTCACGTCGAGCGACTCGGCCCCGACCTCGAGGTGGACGACCCCGACGGGGTAGCGCGTCCGCGGGAGCGCGTCGCGGAACGCGGCCCGGATCGCCTGGACGAGCGCGCGGGACGCGATCGGGCGGCCGTTCACGGCCAGGTAGAGCGAGCCGGGCGACGAGGCCGCGAGCGTCGGCGACCCGCACGCCCCGAACAGCCGCCCGCCCGGCACGGCGCCCCGGACGGCGAACGAGTGGGTCAGGAACGCCGGGCCGATCACCCGGGCCGCGGCGTCGCGGAGCGAGGTGGTCGGCGGGTACGCCGCGACCTCCCGCCCCTCGCTCGCGACACGGATCCCGATCGACGGCCGCGCGAGGTAGAGCCGCTCGACGGTGCGCACGACCTCGACCTGCTCGCTCGCCGGGCTCTTCTGGAACTTCCGCCGCGCGGGGGTGTTGAAGAACAGGTCCTCGACCTCGACCGTCGTCCCGCACGCGCGGGGGGCGACGAACCGGCCGGCGATCGTGCCGCCGACCACGGAGATCCCTTCGCCCGCCTCCCGGTCGCGGGTCCGGGAGGTGAGGCGGAGGCGGGAGACGGCGGCGACCGCCGCGAGCGCCTCGCCGCGGAACCCGAGCGAGTCGATCGCCTCGATCGGTCCCTCGGGCGGGAGCTTGCTGGTCGCGTGGCGCTCGACCGCGAGCTCGAGCTCCTCCGGCGCGATCCCCTGGCCGTCGTCGGCGACCTCGATCCTCGACGTCCCGCCGCCCTCGAGGCGGACCGAGACGTTCGTCGCCCCGGCGTCGAGGGCGTTCTCGATGAGCTCCTTCACGACCGAGGCGGGCCGTTCGACGACCTCGCCCGCGGCGATCCTTTCGATCGTCGTCGGTCGGAGGCGGCGGATCGGCCGGCGGCCCGGGGTCGGATCGCTCACCGCGCCGCCTCCCCGGGGCGATCGACCCGCCGACGGAGCTCCCGCAGGCGCGCGAGGGCCTCCTCGGGCGAGAGACGATCGAGATCGATCGAACGAAGATCGTCGGCGATCGCTTCGGCCGCGGCGGACGGGCCGCCCAGCAGGACCGCCTGGGTGTACCGGGGCGCCCGTGCCCGATCCCGCCCCGGTGCGGGAGCGACGGCGCCGATCCCCCCGGACTCGAGCTCGCGCAGGAGCCGCTCAGCCTCGGCGAGGACGCTCGGCGGTACCCCCGCGAGCCGCGCGACGTGGATCCCGTAGCTCCGGTCGGTCGCGCCGGGGACCATGCGGTGCAGAAGGACCATCCCGTCCGGCCGATCCTGGACGGCGAAGTGGGCGTTGCGCGCCCCGCGCAGGCCCCGCACGAGGTCGGCGAGCTGATGGTAGTGCGTCGCGACGATCGTCCGGGCGCGGGCGGTGTCGTGGAGGTGGCGGAGGGTCGCCCACGCGAGGGCGAGCCCGTCGAACGTGCTCGTCCCCCGCCCGACCTCGTCGAGCAGGACGAGCGAGTGCTCGTCGGCCGCCCGAAGGATCTCCGCGACCTCGCTCATCTCGACCATGAAGCTCGACTTGCCCCGGCCGATCTCGTCGGTGAACCCCATCCGGGTGAACAGCTGCGTGACGCAGCCGATCCGGGCGAACCGGGCGGGGACGAACGACCCCGCCTGGGCCAGGACGACGAGCAGGCCGACCTGGCGCATGTAGGTCGATTTGCCGGACATGTTCGGCCCGGTGAGAACGAGAAGGCGGTCGGACGCGACCTCGAGGTCGGTGTCGTTCGGGACGAACCGCTCCCCGAGCGCGCGCTCGAGCACCGGATGCCGCCCTTCGCGGACGGTGAGGCCCTCGGACCCGTCGACCTGGGGCCGTACGTAGCCGCGGGTCTGCGCGAGGTGGGCGAACGTCGCGAGCGCGTCGACCTCGCCGACCGCGCGCGCGAGGCGGTGGACGGCGACGACGTACGGGTCGATCCTCGCGAGGAACTCCTCCCACCGCGTCTCCGCGGCCGCGCGCGCCGCCTCGCGCGCCTCGAGGATCCGGTGCTCGATCAGCTCGAGCTCCTCCGAGACGTACCGTTCCGCCTGGGCGACCGTCTGGCGTCGGTGGTAGCGCGGCGGGACGCGGGCGATGTGCGGACGGGAGACCTCGAGGTAGTAGCCGAAGACCTGGTTGTATCCGACCTTGAGTCCCTTGATCCCGGTCGCCTCCTGCTCCCGCCGCTCGAGGGCGCCCAGCTCCGCGAGCGCGGCGTCCTCGGCCGCCTTCCACCGGTCGACGTCGGGGGCGTGCCCGGCGCGCAGCAGGTCGCGCGCGTCCGCACCGGCGGGGATCTGGTCGGTCAGCGTGGTCGCGAGCTCCCGGACGAGCGCGTCGGGAACGGCGAGCTCGCCGCCCAGCTCCGCCAGGCGCCCGCCGGGGCGGCCCGGACCGAGCTCGGAGGGCAGCTGGGCGACGGCCCGCAGGCTCGACCGGAGGGTCGCGAGCTCCTCGGGCCGGGCGCGGCGGCTCGCGAGCCGCGTCGCGATGCGGCTCAGGTCCGCGATCTCCCCGAGCCGTTCCCGCAGCGCCTCGAGGGCGACGCCCCGGTCGACGAGCTCCTGGACGGCGTCGTGGCGTGCGACGATCGGGCCGACGTCCGCGAGAGGGTTCGTGAGCCAGAACGCGAGCGTTCGCCGCCCCGGAGCCGTCCGGGTCTCGTCCCAGAGATCGAGGAGCGTCGTTCCCTCGGCGTCGTCCGGGTTCATCGGCCGGGCGATCTCGAGGTGGCGCAGCGTCTTCGAGTCCAGGACGAGACGGCGGCCCCGGGTCCCGCGATCGACGACGAACAGGTGCGGCAGCAACCGGGGCTGGGTGGCGCGCAGGTACGCGCCGAGGCGGCCGTCCGACTCCTCGACCGGGCCGTCCGCCGCGGCGTCGGGTCGCAGCGCGACCGGCAGCTCGCCGGCCGAGAGCGGCTGGGGCGCCGGCTCGAGGCGAGCCCGCGGGAACTCGCGCCGGAGGGCCGCGAGCAGCGGGGGGCCGCCAGGGCCGTCCGCCGACCAGAGGACCTCGCGGGGCTGGAACGGGGCGAGCGCGGAGACGAGTCCCTCGGGGCCGGGCCCGTCCGAGGCCCCGCGTACCCACTCGCCCGTCGTCACGTCGACGGCGGAGAAGGCGCCCGCCCCGGACGATCGCAGCAGCGCGATCGCGAGGAAGCTGTGGTCCGTTCCGCCGAGGATCCGGTCCTCCACGACCGTCCCGGGCGTGACGACCCGCGTCACCTCCCGGCGCACGAGCCCCTTGGCCTGACGCGCGTCCTCGACCTGGTCGCAGAGGGCGACCTTGTAGCCCTTGCGGACCAGCCGGCCGAGGTACGTCTCGACCGCGTGGTGCGGCACGCCGGCCATCGGCGTCCGGACCCCGTGGGAGTCGGCGCCGCGGGCGGTCAGGACGACGTCGAGCTCCCGGGCGAGAAGCTTCGCGTCGTCGCCGAACGTCTCGTAGAAGTCGCCGACGCGGAACAGCACGAGGTGGCCCGGATAGCGGGATCTCACGCTCTCGTACTGGTCGAGGAGGGGGGTGGCCGCGCTCGCGTCCGGCATCGGCCGTCCGCCGAGCGAGGGACCGCTTATAATTGAGCAGGGGAAGGTTCCGTGCGGCGCGCGCGCGGAGTCCGATGCGCGTAAAAAGGGGCGCGGGTGCCTCCCGTCGGACCATCGGTCCCATGACCCCGGGGAACGTCGCGGCGAGCACCGTGCGATCGGCCGTCGTTCCCCGAACCGGGTGAGCCGTGCGGCTCGACGTCGGCTGCGGGGCCATCCGCGACGGGGACGTGGGCATGGACCGCTTCCCGTCGCCGGCGGCGTCGGTCGTCCACGACCTCCTGGACGTGCCGTGGCCGTTCCCGGACGCGACGTTCGACTCGGTCGTCTCGCACCAGGTGTTCGAGCACCTCCCGGCGGGCGGCGACGAGGCCGGCAAGGACCACCTGTTCCGTATCTGCGACGAGGCGTGGCGGGTGCTGAAACCGGGCGGGACCCTCGAGTTCGACGTCCCGCACGCCCGGGGCCGCAGCGCGTTCGGGGACATCACGCACCGCCGCTACTTCGTCCCGTTCGCCTTCTCGCATCTCTGGGACGGCTCGAGGGATGCGTGGTACCCGAGGAAGATCTGGGCCCTCGAGTACTGCCGCGTCTACCGCTGGATGCCGTACGCCTGGCACGTTCGGACGCACTACCCCCGAGTCGCGGCCGTGGTCGGGAGGCTCCCGTTCACGCACCCGCACGTCATCTTCGTGAAGCTGCGGAAGGTCGCGACGGACCGGCCCTCACCGGGCCGGGACCTGGGCGCCGGCGCGTGATCGGGCGGCGGCTCCGTCGGGATTCGGGCCGGTCGAGGCGCCCGTCGCGACGGCCGAGCGGTTCCCGCTCTTCGACGATCGATCCCGTCCAGTCGTGCCACGCGACGACGCGAGAGGGCCGTCGTCGGCCCGGGGGTTCGAGAACGCTGAGGGGGAGATTCGAACTCCCGTGGCGTCACCGCCACCAGCTCTCAAGGCTGGCGCCTTGCCGGGCTAGGCTACCTCAGCGCGGACGACGAACCGGTCGGCTCCCGATTAACCCGTCGGTGGCTCGGGGTCCGCGGACCCCGGATGCAGGTGCCGGGAGACTCGCGTCGGACCGGTGGGGTCCGCCGTTTCGAACCCGGGTGGTCAGCTTGGAAGGCTGACATCCTGCCACTAGATTACACCTGCACGGCCGCCCGCGGACGGCAGGCGACCGAGCGCGGCCGTTAAGGTTTTGGGGTCGTCTCGTGCCCCGACGGCGCCGCGAGGTCCACGAGGGCCACGCGCTCGAGCACGAGTCCCTCCCAAGCCGACGCGGGGACCGCGGACCGCTCGGGCGCCAGGATCCCGAGGCGATCGAGCATCGCCTCGTTGACGGGACGGGGGTAGGCGGTCGGGTCGGCCTCGAGGGAGAACCGGGCGAGAAGCTCCCCGGGCTCGCGCGGGCGCTCGGCGACGAGGACGAACCGTTCCGTCGCGTCGCTCACGCCGACCTTGGCGAGCGCCCGCGGGAGCTGGTCGTCCCCCGCGACGTAGAGGGCGAACTCGGCCGAGCGGTCCCGCAGGCGGGCGTCGCCGCGCGACCGGGAACGGCCGAGATGGGCCCAGGCCGAAAGCAGGTGGCGCTCCCCCGCGATCGCATCGGAGTCGAACAGCGCGACCAGCGCCGGCGATTCGCGCGCGAGATCGCGCATCGTCGCGACAACCTCCGGGATCCGGGGGAGCCCCGGGCTCGACCGCCGCGCGCCGACCGCGCGCAGGGTCCGTTCTTCGAGGGAGGGGAGCGGCGACACGGTCGGTCACTCGCGGAGGAACTGGAGGAACTCCTCCCGCGTGCGCGGCTGGAGGGTGAAGTTCTCCCGCTTCTCTCGTCCGATCGTCGAGGTCGGCGTCGCGCCGTAGTCGTGCCCGGGCAGGACGACCAACGCGTCGTCGAGTCGGACCACGCGGTGGAGGAGGCTGTCGTACAGCTCGGAAGGATCCCCGCCCGGGAGGTCGGTCCGACCGCACTCGCCCACGAACAGGGTGTCGCCCGTCGCGAGATGTCCCTCGAACAGGTAGAGCACGCTGTCCTGGGTGTGCCCGGGCGTGTGCAGCACCTCGACCCGCAGCCGCCCCGCCGAGATCGCGTCCCCGTCGTCGACCGAGACGTCCTGGCCCAGCGGCGCGACGCGGTGCGCGACGATCTTCGCCCCGGTGCGGGAGCGGACCTCGTCGTTGCCGGCGACATGGTCGCGATGGCTGTGGGTGTTGAGGATGTAGCGTACCTTCACCCCGCGGGAGTCGATCCCGCGAAGGACCGGCTCGATCCCGAACGATGGGTCGATCACGACCGCGTCGCCTCCTTCCGAGTCCGCGACGAGATAGGTGAAGTTGAGGTACGGCCCGACCCGGAACTGATCGAGGAGCACGGCCCGCTCGAGCGGGACGTCGTATTTTACGGTGGAGGCGGCGTGCGGACGCCTAGCCCTCCCGTCGCCCCGTCACCGCGTCGATCACGACCCTCCCTTCGGTGCCCTCCGCATACCAGTGGGGGACGTACAGCAGCACGAACGGGCCGATCCGCACGTCGTCCACCGACGGCGCGACGCGGCGGGTCTCGATGACCAGGGCACCTCCGTGCTGCTCGGTGTGGTCGACCCGGACCGTGTGCTGCTGCCGGATCGCCTCGATCGCGAGCGGTGTCGCGGCCGCCTCGGCGAACTGGGGGGCGAGCCGCTGGTGCGGTTCCGGCACATCCGCGACCAGCTCGCGCTCGCCCTCGTCCCAGACCTCGGCGCGGCGGTTCGCGGCGTTGACCGCGACCACGCGGTGGAGGATGGCGCCGTGGCCCCCGTCGGCGGTGGACGGCCGCACGCGGTACGCCGCCACGTAGTACGGGACCAGTCGAAGAGTGTAGCGAGGGTGATCGATCCCGCAGAGCGCCTCGGCCTCCGCCCGGCCGATACGGGGACGGACCGTCCGGTCGCCCGGCCGTATCATCGGGAACGGAAGGTCGAGGAACCCCGGATCCGACGCGTTTCCCGCGTCGGATCCCGAGGGGGGCGGGAGGAGCATCTCGCCCAGCGCGGGGCCCAGGGTCGAGGGATCAAGCACCTCGATCCCGCGAGCGGCCGCGAACGCCCGGCAGGCCGGCCCGGGATCGTCGTCGTAGACGATCGTGCGGCGGACCGAGTCGACCGGAAAATGCCGTTCCATGTCCGCCGGGGACCGGGCCGTGGAGACGATGACGACCGACCGGTGGTCGAGGGACCTCACCCCGACCGTGACCCCCGCCCTCGTCTCGAGCCGGTACCCCGCCGCCTGGAACAGCCGGACGAGGGTGGAGGAGCGAGGGGGCGGAGCGGCCATCGCCCGTCGTGGCGCTGCCCAAGATATGTTCGTTCCGTTCCTCGGGCTGCATCGACCCGCTCCGAGGGCGGCCACGCGGCCCGTCCGGGCCAAGGTTTATGGCCCGAATCGGGGTGCGAACCCTCGGAGATGGGCGACGCGGTCACCCTGCGGGTCGCCGAGGCGTTCCAGCAGGACATCGGCCTCGGCACCGCGCGCCTCGACGTCCAGACCCGGCAGCGGCTCAAAGTCGGCCTCGGCGACATCGTCGAGATCCGGGGCCGCAAGGCGACCCCCGCGATCGTGAGCCGGGCCCAGCCCGACGACGAGGGGAAGGGCCTCATCCGCATCGAGGCCGTCGTCCGCCGCAACGCGGGGGTCAGCATCGGCGATCGGGTCGCGACCCATCGCGCGGACTGCCCGAACGCCGACGCGATCACGATCGCGCCGATCTACGCCGGGTCGGCCCGCATGGACTTGGGCCCCGGCCTCGAGAGCTTCGTCGCGAAGGCCCTCTCCCGCCGACCGTTCGTCCGGGGCGACGTGTTCGTGATCCCGGGCGTCTTCCTGATGGGGGGCTCGCTCCCGTTCATGGTCGTCTCGAGCCAGCCGAAGGGGATCGTCCAGGTCGCCCCGTCGACCCAGATCACGATCCGCGAGGACACCGTCAGCGAGGCCGAGGTCGCCGCCCCGCGTGTCTCCTACGAGGACATCGGCGGGCTCCGGGAGAAGCTGGGCCGGGTGCGGGAGATGATCGAGCTCCCGCTCAAGCACCCCGAGCTGTTCGACCGGCTCGCGATCACCCCCCCGAAGGGCGTGCTGCTCTACGGCCCCCCCGGCACCGGCAAGACGCTGATCGCGAAGGCGGTCGCCAACGAGGCCGGGGCCCACTTCCTCGGGATCCAGGGGCCCGAGATCATCTCGAAGTACTACGGGGAGAGCGAGAAGGAGCTCCGCGAGAAGTTCGAGGACGCGGAGAAGAACGCGCCGAGCGTGATCTTCATCGACGAGCTCGACTCGATCGCCCCTCGGCGCGACGAGGTCGTCGGCGAGGTCGAGCGACGCGTCGTCGCCCAGCTGCTGACCCTGATGGACGGACTCTCCGGACGGGGGAACGTCATCGTCATCGCCGCGACGAACCGGGAGGAGGCGATCGACCCGGCGCTGCGGCGCCCCGGTCGGTTCGACCGCGAGATCGAGATCGGGGTCCCGACGCAGGAAGGGCGGCTCGAGATCCTCCAGATCCACACGCGCGGGATGCCGATCGAGGGGAGCGAGAAGGACCGCGACCGGACGCTGCGGGAGCTCGCCGCCCAGAGCCACGGGTTCGTCGGCGCCGACCTCTCCTCGCTGGCGCGCGAGGCGGCGATGCGCGCCCTGCGCCGGTACCTTCCCGAGATCGACTTCGACCAACCGATCCCGCTCTCGCTCCTCGAGAAGATGAAGGTCACGGAGAACGACTTCAAGGAGGCGCTCAAGCAGATCGAGCCATCGAGCCTCCGGGACGTCACCGTCGAGGTCCCGTCGACCCGCTGGGACGAGGTCGGCGGCGTCGACCGGGTCCGCCGGATCCTCGAGGAGTCGGTGGAGCTGCCGTTCCGCAATCCGCAGGTCTACCGCCACATCGGAATCGAGCCCCCCCGCGGGATCCTCCTCTACGGACCCCCCGGGGTCGGCAAGACCCTCCTCGCAAAGGCCGTCGCGACCGAGAGTCAGGCGAACTTCATCTCGGTGAAGGGCCCGGAGGTGATGAGCAAATGGGTCGGCGACAGCGAGAAGGCGATCCGCATGATCTTCAAGAAGGCCCGCCAGGCGTCACCGTCGATCGTCTTCATCGACGAGATGGACTCGATCGCGCCTCGGCGGGGGCTCCAGACCTCGAGCGGGGTCACGGAGCGGATCGTCAACCAGCTCCTCACGTCGATCGACGGCCTCGAGTCGCTCGAGCGCGTGCTGGTCATCGCCGCGACCAACCGCCCCGACATCATCGACGAGGCGCTCCTGAGGACCGGCCGGTTCGACCGGATGCTGTTCGTCGAGCCGCCCGACGCCGCCGGACGGATCGAGATCCTGACCGTCCACACGAGCAAGATGCCCCTCGCGGACGACGTCGACCTCGCCCAGCTCGCGGCGCACACCGAGGGGTACGTCGGGAGCGACCTCGCCGCGCTCTGCCGCGAGGCGGGTCTCACCGCGATCCGCGAGAACCTGAAGGCGTCAAAGGTCACGCGCGCCCACTTCGAGTCGGCGCTCAAGCAGGTCCGGCCGTCGTGCGACCCGGAGACCCTGCGGTTCTACGAGGAGTTCGAGAAGCACCTGTTCCGGGAGCGCGTCGCGCGGCGACGAGAGGAGCCGGTCGAGGCGATCTACCGCTGACGGAAGCGCCGGGCGGTCGTCCCGCGACGCGCGCGCGAGCAAGCTATAAGTAAGGGGGCTAGGTTCGGCGGCCGCCCTCGAGAGTCGAGGAAGGAGACCCGGAGTTGTGAAACCGTTGGCGTCGCGCGTGGGGCAGGCGGCGCTGTGGGCGCTGGTGATCGGGTTGCTGGCGGGCACGCTGGCGACGGTCGACGGCGCCTCGGCAGCCGCGTCGACAAGCTATCACCTGATCGGGTTTGTGGACCAGCCGGGGGGCCTCGGCGCCCCACCGGTCCCGGCGGGCGTACAGGTCGAGCTCATCTCGCGGGCCACCGGCTCCGTCTACACCACCACGACCACGGGCGCCGGGGGCGAGTTCGAGTTCACCACCTCGGGCACCTCGAACGCGCTCGCTCCGGGCTACTGGGGGATCGTCGTCCCTCCGCAGGCGAACGTCAGCCTGACGCACTGCGGTCAGTGCGCCGTGCTGCCGCTCTCGCAGAACCCGCGGTTCGCCTACTTCAACAGCACCGAGCTCCTGAACGCGACGTACTCGATCACGATCCCGAACGTCAGCATCCTTCCGTACAACGCGACGCTCAACGGCACGGTCCTCGCCGGCGGCGCCCCGGACGCCGGGGCGGTCGTCTCGGTCCTCGACCCGGTCTACAACGGTCTCGTGCTCGCGAACGCGACGTCGAACGCCACCGGGATCTACGGCCCGCTCCACGTCCCGGAGGGAACGTGGGTGGTCCAGACGGTGCAGGTCTCGGGCGCGACGACCCTCACGAACACCTCGAACCTCACGATCTCGATGCGCAACCAGACCCTGTTCAGCCCGAAGCTGTTCACCGACTTCCTATCGGGCCGGATCCTTTCGGCGACGGGCGACGTCCCGAACCCGGGGAACGCGACGCTCTACGATCCGCTGAACCACCTCGTCTACTCGACCACGACCCCGCCGGGCGGCTACTACGGGTTCGCGACCTACCCCGACAACTTCCAGTCGGGAGCGAACTCGTTCGACGTGATCCTCGCGGCGAACGGCTACGAGACGACCTGGTTCACCCAGGCCGTGAACGCGACCCCGTCCCCCGTGAGCCACAGCGTCCACGTCACGCCGATCACGCCGGGGGAGATGGGGATCTTCAACACGACCCTCGACTTCGCGACCGTGAACGTTTCGAACGGCTCCGGCACGCTGAACGTCACGACGCTCGTCACCCTCGGCAACGACTCGGTGCTGCCGAACCTCCCGAACGCAACGGTCGGCCAGCTCTGGGCCCAGCTCGGGCTTGACTACAACCACTCGCTCGTGTTCCCGGCCGGGGACAAGAACGAGGTCGAGGCGTTCGTCAACTCGTCGGGACCGTTCTTCCCCGCTCCCCAGGCCGGTACCTCGGTGAACGGGACCGGGTTCGTCGCGCCGAACACGACCCTTGGCGTCGCCGACTTCGTCTCCCACTGCACGACGACCTGCGGACTGGACAGCGACGCGGGGATCTCCTACGCCTGGGGCCACACCTACACCCTCAACGGGACGGTGCCGGTGAACGCCTCGACCTACGTCATCGGTCTCGACTTTCAGCACCCGACGAGCTCCGCGGAGGTCTACAACTACTCGTTCGAGCTGCCGAAGGGCTACGTGCTGACCGCCGGGACCGCGGCTCCGGCGCACGCGGCGCTCGTCCCGACCGGCCCGGACGGGACCTGGTCGAGCTTCACGCTCGTCTCGAAGCCCAGCGTCACGGTGCCCGCGACCGCCCGGTTCACGATCGTGAAGCTCGGGACCCCGACCCCGATCGTCAACGTCACGGTGGACAATTTCGCCTTCTCGAAGGCGAACGTGCTCAACTCGACCGAGGGGAACTACTCGATCGTGGTCGGCAAGGACCAGAACGTGACGTTCTCGTCCGCGAACTCGATCTACCCCGCCGGGACGAACGCGACGAGCTTCGTCTGGGACTTCGGCGACGGCAGCGTCAACGTGACCACCAACAACACGACCACGAACCACACGTACACGCACCTTCCGACCGGGACGAACTACACCGGTGTGCTCACGATCCACTCGTCGGGCGGGAAGACGAACACCACGAAGTTCCACGTCTACGTCGTCGCCCCGATCGACCCCGTCGCGAACATCTCGAGCAACGCCTCGAACAACTACTCGATCGGAGGCGAGAACTACCTGGTCGTCAATTGGAGTACGAGTCTCTACTTCAACGCGACGTTCAGCAGGGCGTCGACGCCGAACGTGATCTCGATCGCGCACTTCAAGCTCACCTCGGCGAACGGGTTCAACGAGAGCGCGAACTTCTCGATCGCCGCGGGCGCCTCGAACGAGTCGAACTGGACCGTCCAGTTCAACGGCGTCAACGGCTCCGGCAGCTACGTCACCGACGGGGACATCGGGGGCCATCAGGTGCCGTTCGAGGGCGGATGGCAGTACAACCTCACGCTCGAGGTCTGGTCGGCCACGGGGCAGTCGAACAACACCACGATCGCGATCCTGGTGAACGACACGAAGCCCCCGACCGCCTCGTTCGAGATGCTGAATGCCGTCGGTAAGCCCGTGCCCTCGACCGGGCTCATCGAGGGAACGAACGGGACCGCGATCGTGCGGCTGAACGCCTCCGCCTCGAACAACCCGAACGGGAGCCAGATCGTGTCGTTCTCCTGGACGGTCAACAACACCGCGAGCGGGTTCACCAACTTCACGAAGAACCTGACCCGGTCGACCCCGTACTTCCAGATCGCGCTCGCTCCCGAGACGCCGGTCTACACGATCCGGCTGAACGTCACGGACGCGAACGGCATCTCCGCGAACGAGACCCAGAACCTGAGCGTCTCGCCCAACGCGACGACCCGGCCGATCCTGGAGACGACGAACCTCACCAGCCTCTCCGGCACCACCCTGATCCAGGGCACGAGCTACACGTTCTGGGTCAACGTCACGGTCGGGGGCGGCGTGAAGAGCGCCGCGAAGAACCTGACGGTCAACTGGTACCTGCTCGGGCCCGCCGGCACCGGGAGCCGGATGTACTTCTCGGGGTCGCCGGGATCGACCGTGTTCTACAACTACACCTCGAAGGGGGTCGTCAGCACGACGGCGTGGACCACGGTCGGGGGTGTGATCGGATCCCTTCCCTACGGCAAGACCGTGCGGGCCGAGATCACCTGGGACGCGCCCGTCACGGGCAACTTCATCCTCTACGCCAACGCGACCTCGACCAACGAGTTCCCGCCGGACTACGGCACGGCGAACATCGCGTCGATCGCGATCGCGGTCCACCCGAGCGTCACGACCGAGCTGCTCGAGTACGGGGGGATCGCCGCGGTCGTCGTCGCCGTGATCGTCGCCCTCATCTGGTGGTACCGCCGCCGCGGGTCCCGCCGGGGGGCGGCCGGCTCCGGCAAGTCGACGACGGGGAAGAGCGGTCTTGAGCGGGGCGGCCGCAAGGGCTCCTCGGACGACGACTCGTAGGCGATCGTAGGGGCCGTCGGGCCCCGGGAACCGCCGCGGTCCACTCCCGTCGGGACCGAGCGCCGGCGGCGGTCTCAGCCGTACGGGCCGACCTCGTCCAGGAGGTCGACGTGGGAGAGGAGCATCCGACGGCAGCAGTAGCGGCGCAGGCCGAGGGCATCGAGGACCGCGCCCGCGGGCTCGCCGCGGGTCGTCCGCTCGCGGTACTCGTCCCAGTGCTGGCCGATCACCGCGCCGCAGGTGAAGCAGCGGACCGGGACCATCATCGTCATCGCCGGCGGACCCCCTCCTAACGGTACGACTTCTGGCGCCGAGCGCGCGCCCCGCGCCCCCCCGGCCGCTTCGGCAGCTTGCGGCGCGGGTCGTTGACGATCAGCGACCGGTCGTAGTGCTTGAACGTCTCCTTGAGCGAGGCGTCCTTGAGCCATTCGAGGAGCCCGCGCGCGACGGCGGTCCTCGCGGCGGACGCCTGGCCCACGACGCCGCCGCCGCGGGCGGTGACCGAGATGTCGAGGCTCCTCGCGCGGTCGCCGACCATGAGGAGCGGCTCCTGGATCTTCTGCCGAGCGAGCTCCGGCTCGACGATCTCGAGCGGACGGTCGTTGAAGCGGACGATCCCCACGCCCTTGCGGATCGTCGCGCGCGCGACCGCCGACTTCCGCTTGCCGGTGGTCTGGACGATGACGGGCGCCTTCACACGCGGGCCCCCAGGAGGCGGGTGATGTCGGCGAGGGTCATCGGGGTCCGGAGCGCCGGCCGCGCCTTCGCCGCCTCGGGCGACTCCGCCGGCGCGCCGCGGAGCGACTCGGGCACGCCGATGTGGACCTCCAGCCGCTCGAACGCCTGCCGCCCGAGCGTCTTCTGGTGCGGGAGCATGCCGCGGACCGTCCGCCGGAAGATCCGGTCGGGATACCGGGGGAAGTGGGGGCCCCGGCGCACCGAGCCGCGCGCGCGCGCGGCCGTGTACTGCGCGATCACGTTCGCCCGCGATCCGGTGACGATGCTCTTCTCGGCGTTGACGACGACGATCGACTCGCCCCGAAGGAGCCGGCGGGCGATCACGCTCGCCGCCCGGCCGAGGACCAGCCCGCTCGCGTCCACGACCGTGGGCGCGGGCGACGGGCGGGCCTCAGGCAAGGAACCGGACCCCCCGGCCGTCGGGTCGGGCCTTGACGAGCTCGTTCAGCGAGAGCGCCGAGCCCCCGGCCGCGTGGACCTTCGCCCGGGCCCCGGCGGAGTACGAGAACGCCCCGACGGTGAGCCGCTTCGAGAGCGGGCCCTCCGCGAGGAGCTTGCCGGCGACGGCCACGGTCTCGTCGGCCGCCGCGAGCCGTTCGAGCTGGCCGACGTTCAACGGCGCGACGGCGTGGCGGGACCGCTCGAGCCGGTCCGCGACCGAGCCCCAGACCGGGGCGTCGTGGGCCCGGGCGGCCCGACGCAGCTCGACGAGCACCTTTACCAGCTCGGGGTTCCCCTTGCGAAAACGGCGAACCATGGGCGGAGGGGGCTCGACCCGGGTGCGCGATATAAGCGTTGCCGCCGCCGACCGGGACGCCGGCGATCGACGCGGTTCTCCGGCGGGCCGGGACGCGCCCGGCGCGGTTCCACTCGCCGAGAACGATTAAATACGGCTCGCCGCCATCCGCGCTCGAGGCCCTCCCCATGCGCAAGTTCCTCACCGAGCTTCGCGGCAAGACCGTGATGACCAACGACGGACAGATCCTCGGGATGATCGACAACTTCGTCGTCGACACTACGTCCGGCGGGATCGCGCACCTGCTCGTGACCCCCAGCGAGGACGTCGAACAGCGACTGTTCCAGAGCGACACGTCGGGCCGGCTCGTGCTCCCTTTCAAGAGCATGCGCGCGGTGAAGGACGTCGTCGTGATGGACCTTGGGAAGTAACCCGGCGCAACCCCTTTTCGTATCGGTCGTCGTCACCGTCCGCAACGAGGAGCGGCACCTCGGCCAGCTCCTCGACAGCCTCCTGGCCCAGGAGGGGCCGTTCGAGGTCGTCGTCGTCGACGCGGAGAGCCGGGACCGCACGGTGGAGATCGCCGAGGGGTTCGCGGCCCGGGCCCCGGGGGTCGTCCGCGTCGTGCGCCGGCCCGGCTCGCGGGGCGTCGGCCGCAACGTCGGCGTGGAGGAGGCCCGGGGGTCGTTCGTCGTCTTCATCGACGGCGACTGCTTCGCCGACTCCCAGTGGCTCCACCAGCTCCGGAGTCGCCTCGGGCCCGGGATCGTCGCCGCGGGAAGGACCGTGAACGTCGGCAAGCCCCGCTACGGCGAGCTCGAGCGCGTCGAGCTGTTCCAGAGCGGGTACGACGTCACGTTCCCGTCGTGCAACCTCGCCTACGGACGCGCCGCGTTCCTCGCGCTCGGGGGGTTCGACCCCCGGTTCGTCACCGCCGAGGACATCGACCTCAACCTGCGGGCGGTCCAGGCCGGCGCGTCGATCGTCTACGAACCGCGGGCGATCGTCTACCACCACATGCGGGGGACGTTCTTCCGGTTCCTCTACCAGGCGTTCTGGAACGGCTACGGCCGAAAGCAGCTCACGGAGAAGCACGGCAACCTCTGGGGCCGCTACCGGCTGCGCCACCTGGTCGCGGGCCAGCGGGGCCCGATCGCCTGGAGCCGGCTCGCCGCGGCGTTCGGCGGCTACGCGACCCGGATCCTCACGGGGGGCGGCGACCGCTTGGGGAACCGGCCCGCGGCGTAGGCACGCCGTTCAGTTCGCCTTCAGAAGGTCGGCGACCTTCGCGACCTCGGCCAGGACCTTCGTCACGTCGGCCGACTGGTCGACGACCGCGACGAGGAGCGCCTTCTTGCCGCTCCCGACGATGATCGTCTTCGAATCGTTCCCCTCGACCACGATCCGCTCCGGCGCGGCGCGGTTCAGCTCGGTGTTGGCGGTCGCCGCCGCGCCGAGGATCGTCGCGCACATGATCGCGAACGTCTCGGTGTAGACGCCGGCGGGCACGTCCGCGTAGAGCACGAGGCCGTCCCGCGAGACGAGCGCCGTCGCGATCCCGCCGATGCGGCTCTTGAGGTCCTTGATCACGGAGCCTACGTTCCCGGTCGCCATCATGGCATCACCCCGTTCAGACCTCCTCGACCCGGAAGCGGCACTCGCGCTGGCCCGTGCTCGCGCACCCCTCTTCTGTGCATTTAACGCGCCCCCCCTTAAAACGTTCGTAGAACTCGCGAAGCATGCCCCGGAGGCGGTGGCAGGTCGGAATGTCGCTCGGAGCGACCTCGATCGACCCCCGGACGACCGCCTCGGAGTCGGAGAAGCGGATCTCCTCGACCCACCCGCGCTCGACCAGGATCCGGGCGGCCCGCTCGAAGAAGCGGGACCGGTCCTTGAGCGCCTCCTCGGCCATCGCGGTCCCCATCACCGACCCCTCCTTGAAGAACAGGCCGTGGCAGGCGTGGGACATCACGCCCTCGTACAGGTCCTTGATCTGGCGCAGCTCCGCCTGGTCGATCTTGACGAAACGGCCGGCCATGGCTGCGGCGAGCACCGTGGGCCCTCTGTATATAAGTTCCCCGGGAGAAGCGTCGGCGCTCACGGTCCTGCGCCGGCGTCGTCCGCGTCCGCCGGCGCCGGCGCCTCGAGCGCCGCCTCGAGCCCGTCGAGGCCCGCCAGCCGCGTCCCCTTGACGTTCGGCCACGAGCCCTGCCGGTCGAGTAGGACCCCCCGGAGCCCCGCGCGCTGGGCGGCGCGGGCGTCGCTCCAGAACAGGTCGCCGACGAACGCGAGGCGGGACGGGGCGAGCCCGAGCCGATCGGCCGCGGCCTGGAACGCCGCCGCCGCGGGGACCGCCGGACCGGGGTCGTCGCCCGAGGCGAGCACGAGCGCCTCGGGGATCCCGGCCCGCCGGAGGATCCACCGCGCGCTCTCGAGCGGCAGCGGGGTCACGATCCCGGACCGTACCCCGCGGGATCGCAGCCGATCGAGCGCCGGGACGGCGTCCGCGTACCGCTCGACGTCGCCCTGGGGCTTCAGGAACCGGCGCACGACCGCGTCGACCTCCTCGGGCGGGAGCGGGTGGCCCGCGATGCGGCCGAGCGTCTCGGCGAGGTGCGCTCGGAGCGCGGCGAGGTCCACAGAGGGAGCCTGGCCGATCGCGCCCTGCCATCGTCGCCGATCCCAGCCCCGGAGCGAGCGTCGGACCATCGCCCGGACGTGGCGTTCCCCGAGGATCGGTCCCTGCGGGCGCCACGCCCACTGCCACGCGCCGACGGTCTGGAACGGGACGAGCACGTCATCGAGGTCGAACAGGACCGCCTCGATGGCGCCGAGCGGGCGGGTCTCGGTCATCGTGCCCCGGGGCTAGGCCCGGCCGCTCTTCTGGAGCTCGAGGAGGTCCTCGGTCGAGACCTTCTCGCCCTTCTTCAGGCGCGCGAGGAAGTCCTCCTCGCGCGGCGCCTCCTCCGCGGACCAGCTCGGGGCCGTTCGCCCGCCCCGGGCCGCGTAGAGGAGCTTCTCGATGTCCCGAACCTCCTCGATCGACGCGATGTGGGACCGATGGGCCTCGTCCGCCTGGACTTTCACCTCGACCAGCTTCAGCTGCACCTCGTCGGCCCGGCGGCGCAGGTCGTCGACCGACTCGTAGAGCGCGACCATCGCCTCGTGCGCCTGCTGGGCCTCCTCGGCGAGGTGGCCGACGGCGGCGTGGTGCTTCTCCGCCTCGGTCCGCGCCTCCGCGAACGCGTCGAGCGTGCCCTGGACCTCCGGGTCGCTGCGGAGCCGGGAGTCCTGCTCCTTGAGCGCGGCCTCGAGCCGCTTCATCTCCTCGACGAGACGCTTCTCCTGCTCGCCGGTGAGCGCCGTCGTCATGTGGCGGAACTCGAGCTCCTTCAACTCCTTCTTGAGGCGCCAGACCGGGACCGCGCCGTTCGGGGGCGGGCGGCTCCGCTTCATCTCCTGGACCCGGTCGCCGAGCTCCTGGAGCTTGCGGTTCCACTCCTCGCGCAGGCGCTTCGCCTCCCGCACGTCGGCGTTGAGCGCATCGCGCCGCCGGCGGTGCTCCTGCGCCTCCGAGCTCCGCTCGTGGATCGCGTCGAGGATCGAGCCCCGCTCGTCCGCGAGGACGCGGGCGTCCGCGTTCAGGCGGTCGCGCTTCGCGCGCCATTCGTCGGCCCGCGCGTTCGACTCGCCGCGCTTCCGTTCGAGCTCCTCGGTCGCCTCGGTCAAGCAGCCACCGGCTCCCGGGCCGGAGTCGGCCCGGGCGGGACGATTTCGACCAAACCTCCCGATATAAAGCCACCGGAGCGCGGGACGGTCCCGGCCCGGTTCCGTTCCACTGGCGCATCACGCTAATATTCGGGGCCCCCGCTGAATCGGCCCGTGGACGAGGTCGGCCGCATCTTCGGCGATGTCGGGCTGGGCCAGTTCCACCTGATCCTCGTCCATCCGGTCGAGCGGGGCGACTACCTCGCCGTCGACGACGAGGTCCACGGCCACGTGCTCTGCCAGCTCGACGACCTGAAGCGCAAGAGCGACCTCGAGTTCGAGCGGGCCGGAGCCCTCGGCCCGACCGACGAGGCGTCCGTGCACCAGAGCCTCCTCGGCGTCGCCCGGATCGTCGGGTACCGCGACGACCAGGGGGTCGTGAAGTGCCCGACGGTCCCGTTCCGCCCCGGCGCGCGCGTCTACCGGGCCGAGGAGCCGCTCATCGCGGAGGTGCTCGGGCTCAAGCGGCGGTCGAACAGCGGCGCCTACGTCGGGCTCCTGCGGAACCACAACCTCCGGGTCGAGCTCGACATCAACCAGCTCGTCCAGCGCCACGTGAGCGTCCTGGCGAAGACGGGCGGCGGGAAGAGCTACCTGCTCGGCGTCCTGATCGAGGAGCTGCTGCGCCACAAGGTGACGTGCGTGATCATCGATCCGCACGGCGAGTACGGCTCGCTGCGCGCCGCCTCGGAGAAGACCGCCCGGCACGCGCGGTTCGGCGTCGAGTCCCAGGGGTTCGCCCGCCAGGTGCTCGAGTACTCGCCCGACGTGACCCTCAACCCGACGGCGAAGCCGCTCACGTTCTCGCTGCGGCACACCGACCCGCGCGACCTGCTCGTCTTCATGGGCCTCGCGAACGTCAAGACGTTCCTCGGCCCGCTGAAGCAGCTGCTCGAACAGGTCGGGGCGGCGAACCCGGACTACACCGTCCGCGACCTCGTCCGGGCCGCCGAGCTCTCCGAGGGGGCGATCCTCGAGACGCTCCACGAGCGGCTCGAGTACGTCGAGGAGTCGAAGCTCCTCGGACCGGTCGGGACGAGCCTGAACGACCTCGTCCAGAAGGGCGCGGCGACCCTCATCAACCTCCGCGGGATCGCGCCGGACGTCCAGGAGCTGGTCGTCGCCCGCCTCGCGTCGACCCTGTTCGACAACCGCAAGAAGGACAAGATCCCCCCGCTCTTCCTGGTGATCGAGGAGGCGCACAACTTCGCGCCGCAGCAGGGCACCGCCACGTGCTCGCGGATCCTCAAGAACATCGCGAGCGAGGGCCGCAAGTTCGGCCTCGGGCTGTGCGTCGTGACGCAGCGGGCGGCCCGGATCGACAAGAGCGTCCTCTCCCAGTGCAACACGCAGCTCATCCTCCAGGTCACGAACCCGCTCGACCTGAAGGCGATCGCGCAGTCGATCGAGGGGCTGACCGACGGGATGACGGAGATGATCCAGTCGCTCCCCGTCGGCACGGCGCTCGTCACGGGCGGCGGCTACCACACGCCCCTGTTCTGCGAGATCCGCCCCCGCGCGACGCGCCACGGCGGCGAATCGGTCCAGATCGTCGCGGCGTAAGCGGCCGCGGCCGTTCCCGCCCCGTCGTCCGCGGCGACCGGCCGTCGGCCTAGGAACGGGCGAGGTCGAGGAGGTAGCGCGTCACGACGCGCACGCCGAACCCGGTCGCCCCCACGTTCTGGTAGGCGGGCTGCCAGCGGCGCGTCGCCGGGGTCGTGTACGCGGGGCCCGCGATGTCCAGGTGCGCCCACGGGGTCGGGGCGACGAACGTCTCCAGGAACGCCGAGGCGGTCAGCATCCCCGCGACCGTGAGCTCGGTCGAGTTCCGCACGTCGGCGACATCGCTCCGCACGAGCTCGCGGTGGTAGTCGGTGAGCGGCATCCGCCAGACCGGCTCGCCGGTCGCCGCGGAGGCGGCCAGGAGGCCCTGGGCGAGCTTCTCGTCGGTCGCGACGAGCCCGGCCGTGTCGTCGCCGAGCGCCACCACCTCCGCGCCCGTGAGCGTCGCGACGTCGATCACCTCGTCGGGGTGGTAGTGCTGGGTGACGTACCCGAGCCCGTCGGCGAGGACGACGCGGCCCTCGGCGTCGGTGTTCAGGATCTCGATCGACTTGCCGCCGAACGTGCGGACCACGTCGCCGGGGCGGTACGCGCCGCCGCCGGGGAGGTTCTCCGCGCAGCAGAGGACCCCGACGACCTTCGGCGCCGCCTTGAGCAGCGCCGCCGCGCGCAGGATCCCGAGGACGGCGACCGCGCCCGACTTGTCGAACTTCATGTCCTGCATCCGGGGCGCCGGCTTGATCGAGATCCCGCCCGAGTCGAACGTGATCCCCTTGCCGACGATCGCGACCGTGCGGCCCCGGCGGCTCCCGCCGGCGTACTCGAGGACGATCATCCGCGGCGGATGGTCGGAGCCGCCCCCGACGGCGAGGATCCCGCCGCAGTGCATCTCGCGGAGCGCCTTCTCGTCGAAGACGGTGACCTTGAGCCCGAGCTCCTTCGCGAGCCCGCGGGCCTCCTCGGCGAGCCGCTCGGGGGTCGTCGTGTCGGCCGGAAGGTTCGCGATCTCGCGGGTCCAGACGACCGTCTCCGCGATCGTCGCCTCCTCGGTGACGGCCTTGCGGACCGTTCCCTCCTCGCCCGACAGCTCGGGCCCCAGGTGGACGGCGACCTCCTCGATCGGGCCCCCCGTCGTGCTCCGGTACCTCGTGAACTCGTGCGCGCCGAGCACCGCCCCGTCGACGACGGCGCGGGCCGCGACCTCGGCCGCGACGCCCTCCGCCGCGAACGTCGGGAGCCGGAACGCGGCGGTCCGGGCCCCCCGGCCCTGGAGCCCTTTCACGACCTGGGCGGCCGCGCGCCGGGCGCGGTCGGCGGAGTAGCGGGTCCGGGGGCCGAGCCCGACCAGCACCAGCCGCCCCCGGCCCTCGGGCCGGTGGAATACGGTCAGCTCGCCGCGGAAGTCGCCCCAGCCCTCGCGGGGCCGTCCCCGCACCTCGCGCCGCTCCCAGGCCTCCCGGAGCGCGCCGTGGACCGCGGCGTCCTCGCCCGCGAGCGCTCGCGGGAGCGGTTCGGGTCGCTCGCCTCGCTCGAAGACGCCGCTGACCGTCAGGTCGGCGACCGCCTCCAGCCCATCCCGCCGGTCGACGTGGACCTTCATGACCCCGGCGTGATTACGCCGAGGGTCTAATCTTCTGCCGGTCGATCCGGATTCCCGCCGGGGCGATGCACAGGAGGTTTTTCGCGATCCCCGCGACGTCCCCTCCCGTGTCCTTGGCGACGTTCTTCAGGTCCACGCTGAGCCGCTTCATCGCGACCTGGTCGTTCGCGATCGACGTGTAGTCGAGGAGGACGATGTCGCCCTGGTAGGCGAACTTCGAGACCGTGTTGAGGTCCTCGAACCTCAGGATCTCCGCGAGGCGGACCGCGCCCCGCGCGCCGGCGAGCGCGCCGGCCTCGTCGTCGAACTGCATCGCACCGAGGTCGAGGAACGACCCCTCGTCCAACGTCTCGGACCCGTGATGGCGCCGGAGAATACCGCTCTTCTTCATCATGGAGGCGTGCCCCGCTCTCGGCGGCTCGAACGCGACGGTCGCTTCTTAAGGCTATGGTTCCACCGGCGCGTCCCCGGTCCCGGACCCGGCGGCGGGGGCGTCGTCGTCCGGCCGCCGGGGGAACCGCAGGCAGAACGTGACCCGGTAGACGTCCCGCCCGTCCTTGCGGCCGAACAGGGACGCCGACTCGACCGGCCGTAGCCCGAACTTGAGCTTCGCGAGGCGCGCGACCGAGCGCGCCGCGAGCGTGTCGGTGAAGTAGACGTCCCATCCCTCGGGCCGCTCCTCCCGCCACGAGATCGCGCCCCGCCAGTCGGGCCGGGCCTCGCGGAGGAGCGCGGTCCATCGGCGGTCGAGGCGGGCCCTCAACTCCCGCGGCTTCTCCGCGAGGCGCTCCGAGGGACCCCGGAGCTGGACGATCGCAGTGTAGTAGCGGCCGCTCTTGCGGCTGCAGTCGGGGCAGGTGCGGAGGACGAGGCGGACGTCGAGCGCGAGCGGCACGTGGCGCTCGACGCCCCGGAACGACACCCGGGCGTCGCCGACGAGCGACCGGACGGTCGCGGTCGCCTTCCGCTCCTCCCAGCGGACCTCCCGGACGCCGGCCTCGGGGTGGACCCCGAGGCTCGGTGCCAGGTCGGCGGCGGTCACGACCAGCGGCTCGCCCGCGCGGTCCCAGCGGCGGCCCGTCAGCCGCGCCCCGCACCCCGAGCAGGCGACGAGCTCGACGTGCTCGGGGACGGTGACGAGCGCGGCCCGGCCGCTCGCGCAGTCGGCGCATACGCCGTCGACCAGCGACGCGCCGGTCCGTCCGCAGACGACGCAGAACTCCGGGTCGGCCATCGGAACGTCGGGAGCGGGGATGGTCAGTCGACCATCGCGAAGATCTCCGCGTGCGGCACGCCGCCCAGCGTGCCGGCGCCGCCGGGCGCGACCAGGCCCTCGTCCTGGGCGAGCCGGAGGACGCGGGCCCCGAGCAGGTTGGCGACCGTCGCGCGCTTGAGGGCCCACAGGAGCTCCTCCCGGTCGACCCGGCGCTCGCCGTAGAACTGGCCCGAGACCGTCACCGTCCGGCCGCGGTCGCCGATCGGGAGCTCCCGGCCCACGAGCTCGGCGTC